>JANLPT010000023.1:0-56877 GCA_031367405.1 Bryobacteraceae bacterium | reverse complement strand
CTTGAGCGTGATGGCGGGCTCGAGGGAGAGCGTAAGACCTTTGAGGTCGCGGCCGGCAACGTCAAGATTCATGCGTCCCGAAAACCGCTGCTGATTCTGACTCGAGACGCCGGCGGCATGGAGGACATATGCGCCCGGCGGGACGTTCGGCAGCGCGAAGCCGCCATCCGGGTTAACCTGCGCGGAATGCTGCCTGCCCATGGTGTACAACGCCGGAATGCGTGGCAGTAGCGAGACCATCATTCCGGCCAGCCCGATGGCGCTCGTCACCTCACCGCTCACTTGGACCACCGGGACCCGTCGCATGCGGAAGTCGATGCCATCGCGAACGGTGCCGGCTCCGAGGTCAATAGCTCGGGCGTCGGCAAGGTCGGTAACCCCAGGAGCGAACAGCGTCACATAAGCGGCGCGAACGCCTGTCTCCGGCGTAGGGCCGGTAGCCTCAACCTCGGCCGAGACGATGTACTGCCCGGGAGTGATGCCAAAGATGCGGTACTCGCCCTTATCGTTCGTGCCACCGCTGCTTTGCGGGGTCAGCGTTCGCTGGCCATGCTGGCCCATCGTCGTCCACCGCAGGCATTGAACGCGGACCCCGGCCAGGGGCTCCCCGTCCGCATCGATCACGCGACCCGTAATGATGGCCTGCTTGGTTAGCTTGAGCGCAACGCCCTTCAATGTCTCGCCTGGGATAAGGGAAAGGGCCGTAACTCCGGCCGGAGTCGCCAGATAGCCGCTGCGGTCGGCGCGAATGCCATAGCGGCCGGGCGTGAGCACCGCACGGAATCGGCCGTCGGCATCGGTGGTCAGGACGGCCGGAGGAGCGTTGGCGATTCGATTGGCAGGCATCATCGCGGGATCGTAAAGGTCGCCGCCCATCATGCCGCCCCCGGTACGAATGCCCATCACAATGGGGATCGCCACCAGCGTGACGCTGGCTTTGCGGATGGGTTCGCCCGTGGCGGAGTCGATCACGCTGCCCTCGATCACGCCCGTCCCCAGCGGCGGGGCTTGCGCAAGTGCATAAACAGCGAGGATGAGCGAACGGCAGAGTCGCATTCCCTCTATGGTAATGCTCCGCAATCGGGGGCGTGATCGCATTTGAAACCGACTCCTGTCCAGATATGCTCCGCAGGCGATGGTTCCCCCTACCCCTGACACCGCCGCCGGTAGCCCGTAAACGACCTCCATGCAAAAAACACGGCTACCAGCGCGGAACAGGAGGAAACGAGGTTGGCGGGGTTGGTCCGGGTGACCTCACTGGCCTGCGCCTCGATGTGGCGTACCCTCGTCATTAGGCGACCTTGCCCCTTCCAATGTCCAATCGCCAGCACCAGCATGACGGCCACCAGAGTCGTGTTGATGGCAATGGTTTTCCTTAGATTCGTCAAAATTCCTCCCTCTCTCCTCCTTGATTTAGCCAGAGAGAGACCTTCCAAACAAGTGAGGAAAGGACTAAGTCGATCATCGGTTAGGTACCCTAGTCCACGCCCGGTTGCGGTACTAGCGGCTCAGGCGAACACCTGAGTTTTGGGCTCAAAACTGGCCAATTCGCCGCCAAGCGAGCAAAAACAACGCGTCCGCCGACGGCGGCAACAGAGTGGGCGCGATAAATAATTAATAAAAAAACCTAGGGTGATTGGTGGGTGCTGCAAAAGAGCCGGAGCCTGTACCGGGTTACTGCAACCGGATCTTGGCCTTCTTGCTCTTCTTGACGAACGGGGCGAACTCTTCGTACTGGTCCGTGGCAATATAGTCGATACCCGCCTTAACGGCAGCCTTCCAGCGCTTCTTGGCCTCGGCCAAGGAGCCGAAGTTATAGCCGCGTGACCAGCCCGCATCGGCCCCGACTTGGGGCTCGTGGCCGTTCAAAGTATAGAGGCGCATCCAATAGCCCAGCCGATGGACGCGCTCGACAATGGCGTTGAGACGCGCCGCATCGCTGGCGGACCAGTCAACGGCTTTGGCTTGGCCACCGAGTTCGACAATGGACCACGGCGAATTGCACCAACGCCGGTAGTTCGTGGCAGGTTGCGGAAACAACTGTTCGACGGGAGTATCGGCTTGGCGCGATGTGACCGCGCCGCCACCGAAGAGCAGCACGCGCCCCCCAACGGGCACGTCGTCATGATAGATGCGCTGCTGGGTGGGCGAGACTCCGGTGAGGACAAGAATCGGCTTCCAATCGAGCTTTGAGAGGACATCGGGCGTGGCGGTGCGTGGCGCGGTGGTGAGCCAGTCCTGATACTCGCTGAGCAGTTTGAAAACGGCGCGATGATGCGCAGGCTCGTCGGTTTTGAAGTCGAGGTTGAGGGTGAGCAGCGGCCAGCGGTGACGCTTATTTTCGCGGAGCGCTTTTTCGACGATGGGGCGGACACGCTCGAAGAAGTAGTCGCGCATGTTGGGCTCGCGGCCGTTGGGCTTCTCGCCGTGGATGAGGACACTGCGGCCTTGGCCGGTGGCGGGGTCGACGTACCAGGCGAGGTCCTGCTCAATGGCGAGGGGGAGGCCGGTTTTGAGGGCGATGTCGATGCGGTCTTGATACTTGCCGTCGTAGGGGTAGCAGTTGTGGGCATCGAGGACCACCCGGCCGGCGGCGAGGGAGGTGACGGCGAATAAAGCCAGCGCCAATGAAACCGATGAAAAATGCATCCTTCGATCATAACGGCCAACGATGGCGATAAGATGAAAGAAGACTAAGATGAGCCTACTTACCATCTTGCTATTCACGGCCTTCGCGGCTGACGCACCCGGCCTGCCGCCCGCAGCGGCTACGGAGATTGACTTTGCGCGCGACGTGGCGCCGGTGTTGAAACGTAATTGCCAGGGCTGCCACGGCGCGGGGATGCAGCAGAGCGGATTCCGGCTCGACGATGGCGTAGCGGCGCTGAAGGGCGGCTATGGCGGCGTGGCGATTGTGCCGGGCAAGTCCGCTGCAAGTTTGTTGATTCATCGGGTGTCGGCGGTGAAAGGCGTCCCGGTGATGCCTCCTGCGGGCCGGCGGCTGACGGCTGCGGAAATCGGGGTGTTGCGCGCGTGGATCGATCAGGGCGCGGCGTTTCCTTCGATGGCTGTCGCGAAGGTGGGCGGGGCGAAGTCCGGTAGTAAGCACTGGGCCTTTGAACCGATCACGACGCCGGCGTTACCTTCCGTGAAGAATGGCAGTTGGGTGCGATCGCCGATCGACGCTTTTGTGTTGGCAAAACTGGAGAGCAAGCGGATTGAGCCCGCGCGAGAGGCTGACCGGCGGACGCTGCTGCGCCGCATTAGCTGGGACTTAACCGGGTTGCCGCCTTCCGCTGCCGAGGTGGCGGAGTTCGAAGCCGACCGGCGCGCGGACGCTTACGAGCGGCAGGTAGATCGATTGTTGGCCGCGCCGCAGTTTGGGGAAAAGTGGGCGCGCGGTTGGCTGGATCAAGCGCGTTATGCCGACTCCGATGGCTATGAAAAGGATTGGGTGCGGCCCTTTGCTTTCCGCTGGCGCGATTGGGTGATTCATTCGCTCAATGAAGACCAGCCCTTCGACCGCTTCACGATCGAGCAACTGGCGGGCGATCTGCTGCCGGCGGCGACGGTGGAGCAGAAAGTGGCGACCGGATTTGAACGCCACACGCTGACGAACCGTGAGGGCGGCATTGACGATGCGCAGTTTCGCTTCGAAGCCACGCTCGACCGCGCCAACACCGTCAGCACCGTGTTTCTGGGGCTTTCAATGGGCTGTGCGCAATGCCACGACCATAAGTACGACCCCATAAGTCAGCGTGATTATTACTCGCTATTCGCCTTCTTCGACAACGTGGAGGAGGTGGACATCGACGCGCCCCGGCAGGGCGAAGTGGGGCCCTGGTTGCAGGGCCACGCGGCCTATCAAGCCAAACGCGAGGCGCTGCTGGCCCAATATAATGTCGCCCCGTTGCAGGCGGCTTGGGAGAAAGACATTCTTTACACCATCGCTCATCCGGGCGAGCGTACCGATTGGGACTTGGCTTGGGATTGCGTGAATAAGTTGACGGAGGGCGGCGATGGCGGGAAGATTGTGCGGATCGCCTGGGAGAAGCGCACGGCGCGTGAACGCGATATTCTCACCGACCACTTCGTCAAAAATTACGCTTTCGCGGTGGGTAACAAGCGTTATAAAGAGCTGAAATTCGATGTGGCGACCAAGGAGTTAGTGAAGCTCAAGACGGACTTTCCGCAGTTGACCCAGGCGATGACATTGGCCGAGAATCCGGCACCGCAGCCCAGCTTTCTGCGGGTACGGGGCGACTATAAAACCAACGGCATTGAGTTACAACCTGCCACGCCTGCGGTGCTGCCGGCTTTAGAGAAGAGCGGCAAGCTGACGCGCCTCGATTTGGCCGAATGGCTGGTGTCTGCGCAGAATCCGCTGACGGCTCGCGTCGCGGTGAATCGCATTTGGCAGGAGCTATTTGGTTCCGGATTGGTGAAGACAACCGACGACTTTGGCACGCGGGCCGACGTGCCGGAGCATCCGGCGCTACTCACGTGGCTGGCGGACGATTTCCGCCGCCAGGGTTGGTCGCGCAAACGGCTGATCCGCGGCATTGTTCTTTCGGCGACTTACAAGCAAGCGTCCACGGCGCGGCCAGAGTTACATGAGGTCGATCCGGACAATCAGTTACTGGCGCGGCAGGTCCGTTTGCGATTGACGGCCGAGCAAATTCGCGATGGCGCGCTAGCGGCGAGCGGTTTACTTTCGAGTAAGATTGGCGGCCCCAGCATTCGCCCGCCGATGCCGGCCGGGGTGATGGAGATGAGCTATGCGTCGCGCGGTTGGGGCGAAGCGTGGAAGGAGAGCGAGGGCGAGGATCGATATCGCCGGGGCCTTTATATTCAATTTCTGCGCACGGCACCGTATCCGCAGTTGATGACGTTCGACGCGCCGAAGGCGACGGTAACGCAATGTAAGCGTGACCGGTCAAATACACCGTTACAAGCGCTGAATCTGTTGAATGATCCGGTGTTTGTGGAGACGGCGCAGGCCTTGGCGGTGAGAATCGTCTCGCAACCGGAGGCGGGCCGGCTGGAATGGGCTTATCGCCGCGTACTGGGTCGAGCGCCTTCCGGGCACGAGTCGGCGCGCATGGCGAGTTACTTCACCCAGCAGCAGCGGCTGTTATCGGACGATGCCAAAGCGCTCGCCGCGTTAGCCCCGTTTGTCCCACCGGGAGCCACACGGCTCGATACCGCCACTTGGACCGGTATGGCCAGCGTGATTCTGAATCTGGAAGAGTTCATTACCCGGGAGTAAGTACCGATGGAAAATCTAATGGCATCGCACCTCCGGCGAGACTTTCTGCGCCGTGGACTTACCGGGATCGGCACGTTGGCGCTGGCGGACTTACTCGCAGCGGAGGGGCGCACGGAAGCGCCCGACCCTTTAGTACCCCGCAAACCTCACTTTGCGCCGAAAGCCAAAAACGTGATCTTCCTTTTTCAGGAAGGCGCGCCGAGCCAGATGGACATGTTCGACCCCAAGCCGGGCCTGCAAAAGTGGCATGGGCAATCGCTGCCACCGGAGATGACGCGCGACTTGAAGCTGGCCTTTATTAAGCCGACGGCGAAAGTACTGGCGAGTCCGCGGAAGTTTGCGAAGTATGGCCAATGCGGCATGGAGCTTTCGGATGTCATTCCAGAGATGGCAAAGCACGCGGACGATATCTGCTTGATCCGGTCAATGCATAGCGAGGCATTCAATCATCACCCGGGGCAGTTACTCCTATTTTCGGGTAGTATGATTGGCGGACGGCCGTCGATGGGTTCGTGGGTTAGTTACGGGCTGGGGAGCGAATCGCGTAACTTACCGGCCTTTGTGGCTCTGCAATCCGGGCCCGGGGCTAGCGCCGGTTCTGACTTATGGTCAAATGGCTTTCTGCCCAGCCTTTATCAGGGGACCGTGCTGCGGACGGGCGGCGATCCGATTTTGTATTTGGGCAATCCAGAAGGGGTTTCCCGCGAGAGCCAGCGGGCCCGGCTGGACGCGCTACGAGACCTGAATCAAGAGCGGCAGGACTTGACGGGCGACGAAGAAATCGCCAGCCGCATTCATTCCTATGAGTTAGCCTATCGCATGCAGATGGCTGGCCCGGAGGCGGTGGATTTATCGCAGGAGACTCCTGGCACGCTTGAAGCCTACGGCATTAACAACAAAGAGAGCCGGGCTTACGGGACGAATTTGCTGATGGCCCGGCGACTGGTGGAGCGGGGAGTGCGGTTCGTATTGTGTATGCATTCTGGGTGGGACATGCACTCGGGCATCAACGCGGCGATGCCGAAGTTGTGCGCCCAAACGGATAAGTCCTCGGCGGCGCTGCTGACTGACTTGAAGCAACGCGGCTTACTCGATGAGACGTTAGTGGTGTGGGGCGGCGAATTTGGCCGTACGCCGATGTCCGAGATCCGCCGTCCGGACGAAGCCGACAATGCGGGCCGTGACCATCATCCGAATGGTTACTCAATTTGGATGGCGGGCGGGGGCATCAAAACCGGGCAAGTGATCGGCGAGACGGACGAGTTGGGTTTGACGATTACCAAGGACAAGATCGATGTGCATGATCTGCAAGCGACGATGCTGCACTTACTGGGCCTGGAACATACGCAACTGACTTATCGCCATCTCGGCCGCAATTTCCGGTTGACCGATGTAAGTGGGCAGTTAGTGAAGCAGTTGGTGAGTTAGTTAGATGCGGACCTTTTTAATTGCTATTTTTGCACTCACCGCCGGCGCGCAGACGGATTGGCCCATGTTCGGGCACGATGCCGGTGCCCGGCGTTTCTCACCGCTGAAACAGATTACGCCCTTGAACGTCAACCGGCTGCGGCAGGCTTGGACTTTTCATACGGGCCAGCCTGGTTCCGAAGGCATCCCGGTGGTGGTGGGCGGCGTGATGTATCTCGCCGCCGCCAACGGCATTTTTGCCATTGTGCCGGAGACCGGAAAGCAGCTCTGGCATCATCCAGCCAGCCAAGTGGCGCTACGGGGACTTGCCTATTGGCCCGGTAATAAGCTCAGCCACCCGCGCGTGTATGCGGGAGTGAAGGGGGGCATGGTCGCCCTCGACGCCATCACCGGTAAGCCCGCGCCAGGTTTCGCCAACGAGGGATTACTCGACCTTCGGCAGGGCGTGCTGGGCGATCTGCCTGACGCGAACATTTCGCTGCAATCGCCCCCTGCGGTTTATCAAAACTTGATCATCACGGGCAGTGCGAACGGCGAGGGATCGCCGGCGGCAGGCGCTTACGGCGATATCCGCGCGTGGGACGCCAGTTCCGGCAGGCTGGTTTGGACGTTTCATACGGTTCCCCGCCCCGGCGAGTTTGGTTATGAATCCTGGCCGCCGGACGCTTGGAAGAATCGCTCCGGCACCAATGCCTGGGGCTTCCTGACGATCGACCTGGCGCGCGGTATTTTGTATGTGCCGCTGGGCTCGCCCACGAGTGACTTTTACGGAGCCGATCGCCATGGCGATGGCCTCTTTGGCAATAGCTTAGTGGCGCTGGACGTCAAGACCGGCGAGCGTAAGTGGCACCAGCAACTCGTTCATCACGACTTGTGGGATTATGACCCGGCGGCGGCCCCCGTGCTCTTCGAAGCGATGCGAAATGGCAAGACGGTGCCCGCCGTCGCGCAGATTACGAAGATGGGGATCCTGTTCGCCTTCAACCGCATTACGGGCGAGCCGCTCTATGGCATGGAGGAGCGTCCCGTGCCGCAGACGAGTGTGCCGGGCGAAAAGACGTCGCCCACGCAGCCTTTCCCGCTGAAGCCTCCGCCGCTGTCGCGCGTGAGTTTCACGAAGGAGGAGATCTACGACCGCACGCCCGAGCACGCGGCGTTTTGTCAGGAGTTATTCGTGAAGAATCAGATGATGATCGGGGAGCTGTATACGCCGCTGCCGATGGACCGGAATGTGTTGATGTTTCCCAGCACGCTGGGTGGCGGTGGCTGGGGCGGCGTGTCCGTTGACCCGGCGCTGGGGCTGCTCTTTACCAACGTCAACAACCTGGGGCAATGGGGCCACATGGAAAAAAGGGTGGGAAAGAGGGTGGAGAAGAATGGTGACACCTACATTCGCACTTCGGCCTATGGCCCTTACGCGAGATTCTGGAATCGTGACACGCGCATTCCCTGCACGAATCCGCCGTTCGGCGAACTGGTGGCGGTGGATACGCGGACCGGCGATATTGCGTGGCGCACACCGCTGGGAACGGTTCCGGCGCTCGAAGCGTTGGGCGTGAAGAACACGGGCGCGCCGAGCTTGGGTGGCAGCATCGCCACCGCCGGCGGCTTGGTGTTTATTGGGGCGACGAACGACGGCCGCTTCCGCGCCTTCGATTCAAAGACCGGGCGACTGGTGTGGGACCAGCCCATCGACGCTAATGGCCATACGATCCCGATTACCTATCAGGGCCAGGACGGCAGGCAGTATGTGGCGATTATGGCGGGCGGCGGCGGCGGTTACTTTGGCGGTACGCCGAGCGATAGTTTGATGGCGTTCGCGCTGGGTGATGGTCCGGTGCCCGCGAACCTTTCGGTGAGGGCTTCTGAGGCTATGGTCGCGTCGAGCCGGGTTTTCCCGGACGGGCCGGGCAAGGTGGTGGTCCAGCGATCCTGCGGTAGTACGTGCCACACGCTGGATGCGGTGGCGGGGATGCGGCGTGACCGAAAGGCGTGGTCGGCGATGGTGGATAACATGATTGCTCGTGGGGCCACCGCCAATGATGATGAGGCGAAGGTGATTATCGAGTACTTGACTCGTCATTTCGGCAAGTGACGAGCGGGCGATCCCCCGCAAGGGCGAAAATCTGTACCCCGCATGGTCCCCGCATCATGGGGTACGTGGGGTCGCACCACCCCCGACCCCATATCTGTGAAGTTGATTTGAATGAACGATTTAAGTAGTCTATAGTTCAAGTGGTTTCGATCCCTCTATTTGTTGAATTTTTAGACGTTGCGAATTTAGACAGGGAAATTCACGATGTCATCCAGCCCGGTCACAATGAATTTTGCTTGATCGATGATTATATTAACTAGTTGTTTTACATATACTTATGGGCGAAATCGAAAGTTCTTCCTACCCAGGAATGAAAGGGCGTGCGTTTAGACTGGAGCTACCAAAGGACCAGCCATGAATTCCAGCCAGTTTACCGACACACGTCTCATTGACTTCCCGCAAGCTAACCCGCTTCTGACCAAAATACTTACCCGCTATGGCCTTGAGCCGAACGGATCGCCGTCGCCAGCTGCGCTCGTCGAGCTGCGGATCGCCCTGCCGCAGGGCAGTTCCTTGCTTTGGGACCGCGCCACGTCGCTGCCGCGCGGCCCGCGCCGCCGTCAACTGCTGAGATCGGTTTCCGTGACGCTTCAAGACGCGTTGCGATGCTGGATCCCCTACCTCTGGCTCTCCTTTCCTGAGCATTGGGAGGAGCGCTATCTGCTGTGGCCCATGTTGATCTACGGCGCTTCCCGGACGTTCAAACCGGTCTCGCGCCAGACTTACACCTTCGACCTTTTGAGCGAAACGACCGTGCCGGCCCTTTTGCGATCCTGTCTACCGGCGCTGCGCGATTGGATGCCGCACTTGCAAGCCATTAACCGGCAGTGGCCCCATCCGCTGCGGGAATTTAATATGCCCCGTTTGCTGGACGTCGTCGAACGCTCCGACTTCGATCCACATCCGCTCAAGCGCTTATTGGCGCACGAGCACCGGCTGATTGCCGCCTTCACCGATCTGGCCGATAGCCATGCCGAACAGCGCCGCGGCTTCGACCACTTCGGCGTCGAGTTGCACCGGCATTTGAATCGTATGTACACCAATGTCGATTTCAGTTTTCTGGCTCCTTTGCTGCACATTGAAGCCGAGAATACGCTTGCCATTCACTTGCTGGGCCGGCCCATCCTGGAGACGCATCTGAGTGTCTTGACGCCGCCGGCGGGCACGAAACCCTACCGGCTGCCGCGGCCCCGCTTCACCGACCATCGGATGCGGGCGTCAACGATCCGGCAACCAAATGACGGGCCGTCCGTCCAAGTCATCTGAGGCCGTCCAAAGCATTTAAGGTGACGGGTGCCCGCATGGTCACCTCAGCAATCGAGCAGGCGCAGCCGTTACACTGGAGATACTGCATGAAATTTTTAATTCTTCCGCTCATCTTGAGCGCGATCGCCATGGCGCAATCGTCGAAGGCGGTAGCCCCGAAGCCGGCGCAAAAGCCGGCTAGCCTCACCGATATTGTCGCCACCATCAACGGCCAACCCTGGACTCGATCCGACCTGGAAGAGTACATCGACGCCCTGCCGCAGGACCGGCAGACCATCTACCAGACCAATCCCCAGGAGTTTCTGCGTCAACTGGCCATTGTCGAATATATGGCGGAGCTGGCGGACAAAGAAAATGTGCTGGCCGATGGCCGCTTTAAGTATCGCTATCGCTTCGAGCGAAGCCGCATGATGGGTGACTTCATCCAGCAGAAAAAGCAGAACTCCGTCGTGGCCTCCGACGAGGAGATAGCGGCCGCGTATCAGAAAAATAGTGACAAATACACCACCGCGAAGGTGAAGATGATCTACGTCTCCTTCGCGCTGCCGCCCGCCCAAGGCACGCCGGAGGCGGCGGCGAAGGCCAAAGCGCAGGATCTTTACCAGCAGCTCAAGGGCGGCGCCGACTTCGTGAAGCTGGTACACGCGCACTCCGAGCAGCTCAAGGAGCAGGACGGCAGCCTCGGCGCGCTCACCAAGGCCGATGCGATCCCCGACGCGATCAAGACGGTGATTTTCTCGCTAAAGAAAGGCGAGTTCAGCCCACCGGCGCGGCACGACAACGGCTACTACATCTTCCTTTGCGAGGACCATGTGGTGCAGGCCATGGCCGACGTGCGCGAGGCCATCTCAGTGGATGTGCGCGGCCAGAAGTTCCGCGAGTGGTTCACTGAGGAGACCAAGAAGAGCAAGGTGGAATTTCTGCACGAAGACTACTTCAAGCCCACCATCAAGTAAGCCCGTGCGGATTCACTTCGAGCCCCAGTTGCGAGCGACGCGCGGTAAGCTCGTTTCGGGCGGCCAAACCGGTGCCGCCGTGCATGCCGGTGCTTTCCTGCGGGAACGAAGGATCGTCCTGGATGCTGATTTACTGGTGAACGCACCGGAGCTGGTGCGGATCCTGACTCATGAGTTGTTCCACTTTGTTTGGCGCAAACTCGACAACGCCACGCGGCGGGCCTGGGATGAGCTCGTTCGTCAACAAATGGACCTGCCCGGTGAACTCGGCTGGTCAGCCGAATGGCGGAAACAGGCTTTATCGAAGGCCGATCCGCTGGAGCGTACCCGGCGCTGGCGCGAATACCTCTGCGAAAGTTTCTGTGACTCGGCGGCCTGGTATTATTCCGGCAACCAGCGGCATCGCGAATTTACGTTACCGGCCAAGTATCGCCGTCTACGTAGGCGGTGGTTTGAAAAACTTATTGAGGAAAGACGTCTCCCCCTCTAATCCGATGGCCCGCTATACTAAGGATATGCTTGCCCGCCTTCTGCTGATCTCTTACCTCGCCGCCCTGGTGGGTTGCGTGGGCACTACCAAAGCCGTCTCGCCGGTGAAGCCTGAATCGCAGCGCAAGAAGGCACCCGAGTTCAACCTGAAAGACTCCAATGGCCAATCAGTGACGCTGGCGGACTACAAGGGGAAAGTGGTCGTGTTGAATTTTTGGGCCACTTGGTGCGGCCCCTGCAAGATTGAGATCCCCTGGTTCATCGACTTCGAAACGCGCCTGAAAGACCAGGGGTTTGCCGTGGTCGGGGTCGCGATGGACGACGATGGCTGGAACGCGGTGAAGCCCTATATTACGGCGAAGAAGGTGAATTACCGGGTGCTGATGGGCGACGACTCCATCGCCAATCTCTATGGAGGCGTGGAGTCATTGCCCACCACGTTTATCCTTGACCGGGATGGCCGCATCGCCCGCACGCATGTCGGCTTGGTGAGTAAGAGCGAATACGAAAATGACATTCAAGAATTACTTAAACAAAAACGGGCGAGCGCTTCTCCTTTTCAGCTCGCTGGCCGCTAGCGCCTGCGCTCAGCCGGCGGCGCTGCTGACCGTTACCGGGCCGGCGCGCGTCACGGCGAAGCGCGGCGACGTGGTCACCGCCAAAGTTGGCGTCAAAGTAAATGCAGGCTTTCACGTTAATTCAAACGCTCCGCTCGACGAATATTTAATTCCGCTGCGCCTTACCTGGCAAGCCGCGCCACTCGAATGGAAGGGGACCGATTTTCCGCCTGCCAAACAGGAAAAGTCCGAGTTTAGCCCGAAGCCGATTGCCGTGTTCGATGGCGCTTTTGAGATCGCGAGTAAGTTCGCTATCCCCGCCACGGCCCCCATGGGCGCGGGCTTCATTACCGGCAAGTTACGCTATCAGGGTTGTAACGCCACCACCTGTTTTCCGCCTAAAACCATCGATATCCGGTTTAGCTACGACTTACACTGATGAAGACGATCTTCCACGTCGACATGGACGCATTCTTTGTCTCCGTGGAAGAGCTTTATGATCCTTCGCTGAAAGGTAAGGCCGTCGTGGTAGGGGGCCAAGCCCATGAACGCGGTGTGGTCTCCGCAGCTTCGTATGAAGCCCGCCAGTTCGGGGTTCATTCGGCAATGCCATTACGGCAAGCCGCGAAGCTCTGCCCGCATGCCATTTTCCTGAATGGCCAGCGCGAACGTTACTCCGAAGCGTCGCAGGCCGTGGAAGGCGTACTGCGCAGCTTTTCGCCCCTGGTGGAGATGGCCTCCATCGACGAAGCCTACCTCGATATGACGGGCACGGACCGTTTGCACGGGCCTCCATTGCGCGCGGCGCATCGCCTGCATGCGGCCGTCTCGGAGCGGACGGGGTTGAACTGTTCGATGGGAATTGCCGCCTCCAGGCTGGTCGCCAAAGTCGCCTCCGACCAGGCCAAGCGCCATGGCATTCTGCATGTGTTGCCCGGGCAAGAGGCGGCATTCCTGGGCCCGCTCGACATTCACCGCATTCCGGGGGTGGGCGAGGTGACGGGAAAGCATTTAAACGGCCTGGGGATTCGCCGCATCCGCGACTTGGCGTCGCTCGATGAGGGAACTCTGCGGGAACGCTTTGGCCGCCTCGGCTTGGCGCTCGCCGGTAAGGCCCGGGGCGAGGATGCGGGCGGCTGGTTTGACACGGCGATCGGCGAAGAGAGTGGACCCAAATCAATTTCGCATGAGCATACTTACAGCGAGGACACGGCCGATGCCGGCTTACTCGAGAGCACCTTGGCCAAGCTGAGCGAAATGGTGGCCCGCCGGTTGCGCGATCACGGCTTATACGCCCGCACCGTCCAGCTCAAACTGCGTTACCAGGACTTCGCCACCATCACCCGGGCTCACACCCTTGACCATCCCACCCAATTAGACGCTGACTTACTACGAGAGTCGCGCGCGCTCTTCCGCGTTAACTGGAACGCCGCGCGGAAGGTTCGTCTGCTGGGAGTGCAGGTTTCGTCACTCATCGAATCGGGTGGCCAGATGAACTTACTCTCGAATGGACAAGACGAAAAATGGCAGCGGGCCTTGTCGGCCGTGGATAAGTTGCGTGGCCGTTTCGGCGATTCTACGGTCTCACTCGCCGCGGGCTTGCAAGGCGAGTTCCGGCAACGGGTGCATGAGGGCAAGGAACGGACGAAACCGCAGGCGTAGCCATCTAAGGTGTAATCCACATCCGGCTAGTTCAACGGGCAATTGGTCTTGATCGCCAGCGTGTGTTCGATATGTAGGAGTTCACGTTCACCGGCAAACCCGGCGCGCACCATGAGCCGCAGTTGAGGCACTTTGCCGTCGGCCGTATGCGGCGGCAACGTCGCCGTCCATACCGCTTGCGTGCGTTCCGGTACAACGCTGGAGTTATTCGACGATTGAACCAGCATTCCGGGCGTCAGGGCGCAATCCGGCCCGCCGCCGCAAACGGCCCGGTTGTAATGGCTCTCCACCGGCTCGTAGTTAGACGAAATAGCGAGGACAGTCAGCCGTAAAGGGACATCGATGGGATTCCCCAGCGACCGCAGTTGTAACTCGTATTTGCCGGCGCATGTATCCACCGTGGCGTCGGCGTATAAGTTACTCAGATTGACGGCGAGGGCTTGCACGCGGTCCATATCGCGGCGCGAGGAAAAGGCGCGGGGTACCGATGGCCGTAGCGGAATCACTTCGATTTCAATGCGGCGTCCCTCGATTCTTAGTAGGCTGACGTGGTGTAAGTCTCCCGCGCCGGTGCTGCCGTGCTTGGTGATGCCACCGGTGGATCCCGTCACCAGATAACGGATGCCATCGAGCGAGCCTTCGTCCTGGTTATAGTGAAAGTGCCCGGCCACCACGGCGCGCACGCGATGTTTCCGGAGTAACTCATGGACGGGTGCCCAATTCGCCCACTGGTACCACAGCGGCTGATGCAGAAAGACGATGATGCCTTTCGCCCGGCGGTGTTGTTGAAGGTCGGTGGAGAGCCAGGCCATTTGTTCGCCGGAAAGGCGCGCGCGAAAGGTGGTTCCCCAACGGGGATCACTATTGTGGTGCTCCTGCGAACTTAGGGCGATAAAGTGATAGCCCGCGTGATTGAAGCTATAGTAAAGGTGCTCTTGCGACGGGGCGTAGAGACTCTGAAACAATTGCCGGTTGTGAGTTTCGTCCGGTTGGTTATAAGGGGCACTGACATCATGGTCGCCCGCTGCCAAATGCCAGGGGGCGTTCAGCTGATTCAACAGTGCGGTGGCGCGTATGAATTGCGCGCGAAACTCATCCTCGGGGGTGGCGTTTGGGTAACGGACGCTTTCGAGTAAGTCGCCTGTGTGCAGCACCAGATGCGGACGGCGGGCATTGAGCGCCGCCACGCCCCCGGCCAGCATCTGGTAAGACGCGTCGAGATCATCGGACCCGGTTTGGTCGCCGATGAGTCCGATGCGAATCTCAGCATCGAGGGAGGCCGCAAATAAGAAGAAAAAGAGAGTCCGCACTTAGTTAAAGCTATAAGACAGGCCGGCAATCGCCCAAGCCTTCGCCGAGCGCCAGCCGTTTTCGTAGTAAGGTTTGTTGAAGAAGTTCTCCACCTTCACATAGCCCTTGAGTGTCCGATGATCCGTCTGCCAGATTTTGTAACCTCCGACAATATCGGCCTTGGTATAGCCCGGCAGAATGAAGGGCCGGGAGCGGTTCACGGCAAAGAACGAAATATAGTGCGAAGACCCGTGGAAAAGATCAACTGTGACGTCGGCCCGCTTCCCGATCCGTTGCGTGGCGACCAGGGTGGCCGTGTGCTTGGGCACGGTGAGGGCGCGCCAGAAGCCAGCCACTTGAATATCCCGATCATTGACGGCGTTGGTGAAAGTGTAAGAACCATTCAATGTCAAAGCGCGCGTGGGGCGCGCTTCGACGCCGAGCTCTACGCCGCGCGAGATACCACCCGCGCCGTTGATGTAGCCGGAGCTGCGTCCGAAAGGGTCAGTGGCCGGACGGATGACGCCGCTCGAATCAAAGGCGGTTACTTGTTGAATCCGGGTATAGAAGTAAGTCGCGGAGAGCCGGAAGCGTTCGTGAAGGAGGTATTGGTCAAAGCCAAAGTCGACGGCGTTATAGCGGTCGGGCGCGAGTCGCGGGTCGCCATAGGGCGAGAAGGAAACGACTCCTGTCACGGGGTTATTCGAGAAGCCTCCGCCAAATCGCTCATAGAGCGCGGGCGCGCGGTAGGCATTGCCGAAATGGGCGCGCAGCTTCGTAGAGATCTTCGGCAGTAAGTAGCCCGCTGAGACATCGCCTGTAAGGGCGCGAGGCGGAGCCGCCAGGGCGAGGCGGTCATAGTTATTGGCCGTACCGGTAAGTTCGAAGACCGGGCGGGCCAACTGGAAGGCCTGGAAACGGCCAGAGACCAGAATCTGCAGGCGATCGCGCAGTAAGGCAAACTGATGCTGCATAAATGCGGCATTCGAAGTTTGGCGAACATCGCCGCGGGTCAAAATGGTGCGCGGCGCGGGGAGGCCATTATTTTGACGGTCAAGAAACTGTTCCCGTTCAAACTCATAGCCCGCGGTGAGTTGATACTGATGAAGAGGGCGGAAGGTGACCCGGCCATCGGCGACATCGCTCAACCCACCGGGATTGGTGATGCTGGTGGCGATGGGCTGGAAGCCACCACCGGCAGGCCCGGTGGAGAAGACACGATTGGTGGTGAGGTGTTGATAACTGGCTTGCAGAGTAACTCGCGACCACACCTGTTCAGCGCGAAAGGCGGAGGTGCCAAAGCGAGAGGTGCGCCGATTGTCGGGGTCATCCCGGCCGGGAATGTAAGTGGCATTACCGTAAGTGACGGGCCGCCCGGCATTCAGGTTCAATACCTGATCGTAAGGCAGCGCGACGCCGGTGATGACTCCGGATGCGGGGAAGTTAGCGGCGGGAATGCCGGTGGTGGTGGGGCTGACGTTGGTCTGGACAAAGTCATCGGAGCCATAAAAACGGCCGGTAAGTTTCAGGCCCGGCGTCACGTCGTAACGCAGAAAGGCTTGCCCGCCGGTTGACCGCATCCGGTCGTTGGTGTCGACGCCCGAGAGGACATTGATGTGGGAGAAGCCGCCGCTGTAAGTGAGACGATTCTTAAGCCACCCGCCGGCCAAGGTGGCGCGCCCGCGCAGAAAGCCGAGTCCACCGCCTTCGGCTTGTAACTGCCCGTGCATCGGTGAGCCGCCCGGGTCAGTCACCATATTGACCGCACCGCCTACAGCATTACTGCCATAGAGTGAGGAGCCGGAGCCGCGCAGGACTTCAATGCGACTGGCGTTGATGAAATTCAAATTGGAGACGAATGAGCTGGCGTCGCCCTGGGTGGTGGAGGGATCGCGAAAGCGCAGACCGTCAATCAAAATGGCGGTGGCGTCGGGGCGCAGGCCGCGGACCCGGATCTGGGTGAGCTGGCCGAGTCCGCCAGAGTTGCGGATCTGGATGCCGGGCGTACTGCGCAGGATTTCGGCCAGCGAAAATTCGTTGCGAGCGGCGATCTCTTCGGCGCTGATGACGGTGATGGCCTTGGTTGCCTGATCAATACTTTGGGGGGCGCCCGAGTCAGTGACGGCGATGACGCCGCTGAGACCGGCGATTTCGAGGGTGAAATTTTCTTCGTGCGCGGCTTTGTCGAGGCGCAGGGTGCGCGAAAAAGTCCGAAATCCAGCGGCGTCGACTTGCAGGAGCACGGTGCCCGCCTTTAGATGGCCGAAGCGGAAGGCTCCCACCGCGTCGGTGAGAGCGGCGACGGGGGTCTGGCTGCCATTCGCATAGGCGTTCACTTTTGCGCCGGGAATTGCCGCTCCTTGAGGATCCTCGATTTTACCCGTGAGGACGACCTGGGTTTGGGCAGCGCAAATTGTGGTGAAAATGAATAAGTTTAGTATTACTGAATGTAGCATGGAACGTGACTGAAAGTGTCGATTTCAGCTTAGCGAAAAGCTCCGATGAATGCCACTGAAATTTAGTAGGCGCGCACTTGCGCTTCCTGGCTCGCTCCACCCGAACTCAGCTTGAGGGTGACGTCGCCCTGGACTCGCATTTGGACGGTGTAGATGCCTGGGGCGGTCTGGCTCCAACCGCTCTTGGTGACGGTGCCGCCCACGGCGTTGAGTTGCGGCCACGCACCCTGCACTACCAGGCCTTGGGCATCGACGACGCGTACGCCAAACTCGATCAGCCCGCCGCGGGGGGCTGAGTAGGGCAGTTCGATCGTCGTGATCGAATCGGCCTCGCGGACGGCTTCAGCGCGCCAGTAAGGGATCCGCAAGATCTGGGTTGCGCCATCGCAGCTGACGCCGATGAAGCCTTCGCCCGCGGCCGTGGCCTCAAGCTGTAGGTTAAACGGGCCGTCAGCCACAAATTGGGTGGATGAGAGGCTCGGCGCGGTGCCGGTGCGAGCGTCCACACTGACGGTGCAAAGGCCCGCCGCGCCGGCGATGGCTTGCAGAGTTAAGGTTTCTGCCCCACCGGTGAACTTGAGGGCCGAAGGTGTCGCCGTCACGGTCGCCGAAAGTGCTTGAATGGCCTCCAGCTTCCCTGCCCCGCTCTCGATTACTTTGTAAGGCAGTGCCGCCGCACTGTTGATGAGCAAGGAGCGGTACTGCGCGACGGTCAGGCCGGACCGCGAAGACTTCACCAGCGCGGCCAAGCCCGCCGCGATGGGGGCGGACAAGCTGGTGCCGGCCAACGTCCGGTAACCGGTGGAACCGGCGCGTTGCAGGGTGTCGGCGGTGTAGAAATGGTCGCCCACCGCGAGTAGGTCAGGCTTGAGGCCAGCGCCCAAATTCGGGCCGCGTCCCGAGAACCACGCCACCGTCCGGTCACCCGCCGTGTGCGAACCCACCGTGATCGCCTGCGGCGCGGTGCCGGGGCTGGAGATCGAGTTCAATCCTGGCCCAGCGTTGCCGGCGGCCACAATGACGATCACGCCCGTGTCCACCGCGCGCTCGAGCGCTTGCACAATCACGTCGTCTTCCGGGCGCGGCGCGAAGCCCGTACCGAGGCTGAGATTGATGACGTCCATACCGTCGGTGACGGCGTCGTCGATCGCCTTCAGAATGCCGGCTGAAGAGGCTGCGCCGTCATCGCCGATCACCTTGTAGTTGCCGAGGAAGGCGCGGGGCGCGACGCCAGAAATCGTCCCTTCCGGCGCGTCATGCCGCACACCGGCGGCGATCATGGCGGTGGCCGTCCCGTGGCCATAGACGTCGGTCGCGTCGCTGCCAAAGGTGCGGGCGTTGAAGCGCTCGTAGCTGCGCGCCACAATCACCTTGCCACTGGCGTGACGACGATTCTTGGCATTGTCAACTCGCGGATAGCCGGCCGGGGCTTCCATGCCCTCGGCGCTGAAGCCAGGATGCGTCGAATCGATGCCGGTATCCAAAATACCGATTTTGATGCCGGCACCGGCGCGCGCTTGCCCGCCCAACATGTCCCACGCCTGCGCAATCGCCTGGCTCTCCTCAACGACGTCCGCTGCCGGACGATATTGCACCACCGGATAGACGCGCTTCACGCTGGGGTGGGAGGCAACGGCGTACAAGTCGGCTTCGTCAATTTCGGTGATCAGCGTGTTGAGAGTCGCCTGCGTCCGCTCAATCACTTTCGCCCCCCGGCGGGTGAGCGACCCGGCGGCATCGGCCACCACGGCACGATTCTTCGACGCCGATAGCAACTCAACGATATACTGACCTCCTTGGACGGAAGCGCAGCTACTTAGGAAAATGATCAGGAACCGGGTAAGCATCTGAGACGATTCTCAGGTGAAACTCTTAGAACTAGAAGGGTCTTGAGTCCTTATAGCTGGCTACACCAGAGGGGTAGTAAGGGGTAATAACGACTTGACACTGCATTTCATCGACTACGCCATCCTCGGGCTCTACTTTGCGTTCGTTCTGGGCATCGGATGGTACCTGCGCGGGGGTATTTCCACCTCGGCTGACTTCCTGACGGCGGGCCGGAATGTCCCCACCTGGATTGCCAGTTTGGCCTTTCTGGCCGCCAACTTAGGTGCCCAAGAGGTGATCGGCATGTGTGCCTCGGGCGCGAAGTACGGCATCATGACCGCGCACTTCTATTGGATTGGCGCGGTGCCCGCCATGCTCTTCGTCGGCGTCTTCATGATGCCTTTCTACTACGGCAGCCGCGCCCGCAGCGTACCCGAGTACCTGAAACTGCGTTTTGACGAAAAGACCCGGGGCTTGAACGCGATCACCTTCGCGGTGATGACGATCTTCTCGTCGGGCATCTCGATGTACGCGCTGGCACTGCTGCTGAAGCTGATCCTGGGCTGGGACTTTACTACGAGCGTCTTACTTTCCGCGCTCATTGTGCTGATTTACACGTTCTTCGGGGGCCTGAGGAGTGCGATCTACAACGAGGTGTTGCAGTTCTTTCTGATCGTGCTCGGCTTCGCGCCCCTCGCTGTGCTGGCCGTCTATCGGGCCGGCGGTTGGAGTGGCATCGCGGCCAGGACGCCCCCGGCGCTGACGCATGCGTGGAGCAATTTGGGCAGTGCCGGCCAGAACCCGATGGGCGTGGAGGTTTTCGGACTGATGATGGGCCTCGCCTTTGTGCTCAGCTTCGGCTACTGGTGTACTGACTTTCTGGTCGTTCAACGCGCGATGGCCGCCGAAAACATGTCGGCCGCGCGCCGCACGCCGGTGATTGCCGCGTTCCCCAAGATGATCATGCCCTTCATCGTCATTTTGCCGGGCATCGCAGCCGTGGCGCTGATGAACTCGACGTCCGGCTATACGCTGCCGCGCAAAGGCGATGGCTTCGATTATGACCAGGTGATGACCACGCTGATGGCGCAGTTTTACCCGTCCGGTATGCTCGGCGTCGGCCTGACGGCGCTGATGGCGTCGTTTATGTCCGGGATGGCGGGCAACGTGACGGCTTTCAACACGGTCTTCACCTACGACATCTATCAGGGCTACCTCCGGCGCGACGCCACGGACGCTCACTATCTCGCCGTCGGCCGGTGGACCACCGTGGTGGGCATCGCGCTCTCCGTTGTCACCGCCTACCTCGCCCAATCCTTCAACAACATCATGGACTTTCTGCAGCTCATCTTCGGCTTTGTGAACGCGCCGCTGTTCGCCACCTTCCTGCTGGGGATGTTCTGGAAACGAGCCACCGGCCATGGCGCATTCGTGGGTTTGTTGAGTGGCACGGCGGCGGCCGCGATGACGCATGGTTTGACTCTCGCCGAAGGCAAAGGCGCTTGGCTTGGACACTCCTACCAGACGTTCCCCTCCACGATGGCGCAGAATTTTTGGATCGCCATTTTCGCGTGGTCCACTTGTTTTGCGGTGACGATTCTCGTGAGCCTGGCCACCAACCCAAAGCCCGACGCGGAACTGCGGGGGCTGGTTTATGGCCTGACGGAGATGCCGTCTGACAAAGGCGTCATCTGGTATATGCGGCCCGCAGCGCTGGCGCTGGTGGTGCTGGGAATTTGCCTCGGGTTGAACTTGCTCTTCTGGTAGGCGTCACTTTTTCGAGAGCGATGGCCACACGGGCGGGCGGCGGCTTTCAAAGGCCGCTAAACCTTCGGCGAAATCGGGGCTGGCAAAATTCTCTGCGCGCATTCCGGCGGCCAATGCGCCACCGTCGGCGACGGCTAAGCCACGCGAGCGATGGACGAAATCGAGTCCGCGAGCGATGCCCTCGGGTGACCAATTGGCCAACATTCCAGCGACGGCGGTGGCGCGATCGTCGAGTTCGATGGCCGGCACAGCTTCATGGATCAGACCGTATTGCAAGGCTTCATTGGGCCCAAAGATGCGGCCCGTGAGCGAGAGTTCGAGGGCCCGGCGCGAGCCTACCGCATCGACGACGGAACGATAGACGAGGAAGGGCCACAAGCCAATCCGGACCTCAGTGAGGCCGAAACTGGAGCCTTGCGCGGCAATGGCTACATGCGCGTTCGCAACCAAGCCCAGACCGCCGCCCACCGCCGGACCGCTGACGGCCACCACCAGCGGCTTCGTGAGGCGCGTACCCAGCGTGAAGAGCCGTTCGTGCCAAGCGGTGGGGTCGACGGAGCGGAGCTCCACCAGATCCATGCCGGCGCAAAAGGCCTTGCCCTGGGCATCCAGCAGAATGGCGCCCACCGTAGGGTCAGGCGCTTCGCAGGCTTCGACGATGGCTTGGCACATGCCGGCCGTGAGGGCGTTGCGCTTGTCTTCCCTCGCCAAGGTGAGCCGCAGCAAGCGGCCTTCCCGGCTGATGAGCAGGTCAGAGTTCACCGTCGGCGACCTCGATCTCCATACGCAACAGAGCCGCCGACATCGTCTTGCCTTGGGCGTCGATCCGCAAAGAAAGAGTGCCGCCACCGCCGAGGGCTTCATGCAGAAGGAAGTTCAGCGACGCCAGGTTCGCCAGTTCAAAGCGCTCCACCGGGCCTTTGACGAAATTACCAAAGAAGGACTTGACGCGTTCGGCAGTCACCTCGCGAACCAGCACCGCATAGTGCTGCGGCTCGAAGGCAATGACGCCGATATTGGCCATGTCGCCCTTGTCGCCGGAGCGGGCATGGGCGATTTCAGAAAGCGGAATCTTCATGCGAACACCTCGACGCTGGTGCGGATCTCGTCGCGCGGCAGCAGCGCCGGCCAATAGGCGACCACCTCGCGCACGGGCGGGCGGCCGTCACCGAAGCCGGTGGCCGTGGGCGGTCCGCTGAGGACGAGCGGGATCAGTTCGCGCGTAAAACGATCCACGTCCTGCTTGCTTTGCCCGCGCACGCCGATACGCAATTGGACTTCCGGCACATCCGGAAATGGCAACGCCGCCGGACCATGACAGGCATTGAAGCCCAGGATTTCGGCCCAGATTTCATCGAAACTCAAGCCCAGCTGCGACAAGCGCTCACGGACAATGCGTTCCGCCAAGCGGGCTTTGCCGTAAGCTTCGGGCCAGCTGTACACCAGCGAACCAATCGCTTTATAGCCCCACTCATAACTGAGCGAAACTTTGAGGAACGGCGTCCGGGCGCGGCCCTCGATGCCCGAGACGCGGACGCGGTCACGGCCAGTATCCTTCAATTGGATGGTGGTGAAGTCGGCGACGCAATCGGGCGTGATGTAGTGGCGCGGATCACCCAGTTCATACAGCAATTGCTCTTTGACGACATCCGAGGTGACGCGGCCGCCGGTGCCGGGGTGCTTGGTGACGGTGAAGCTACCATCGGGCTCAGCTTCCACGATGGGGTAACCAATGTTGGCGAAGTCGGGAATCGTCTCCCAGTCCACTTGGCAATTGCCGCCGGTGGCTTGGGCACCGCACTCGATGATGTGGCCCGCAATGGTGCCGGCGGCGAGCAAATGGTAGTCATCCTCGCGCCAGCCAAAGCGATGGACCATCGGGGCGAGCGTGAGGGCCGTGTCGGTGCAACGGCCGGCGATGATCACCTGCGCGCCCGTGGCCAGCGCTTCGACTAACGGGAAGGCACCAATGTAGGCATTGGCCGACAGCACGCGCTCGCGGATGCTCGAGAGGGGCGCGCCGGTATCCATGTTGTTGAGGGTCAATCCGCGAGCGAGCAGGTCATCGAGCCTTGGATAAATGTCGTCGCCATGCACGACGGCGACTTTCAGTTCCGGGGCCAGCCGCTTCACTTCGCGCGCGCAAGCGGCAGGGTTCACGCCGCCGGCATTGGCAATAACCGTGACGCCGCGCTCGCGAATTTGCTTGGCGATGCGGGCCATCAGCGGCGGAAAGTCGCGGGCATAGCCAAGTTCAGGATGGTCGAGCTTCTGCTTCTGCAAAATGGACATGGTGATCTCGGCGAGGTAGTCGAGACAGAGGTAATCGATAGGGCCTTGTTCCACCAGGCGGACGGGCGCTTCGAGCCAATCCCCCCAGAAGCCTTGGCCATTGGCGATGCGAATCATAACTGCTCCAGTATGGCGGGTACGCGATGGCCGCTCCAAGCGGCGGCGTCGAAGAGAAAGCTGAGCGTGCGGCGCGTGGCCAGCGGATCGAGGACGGCATCGACATGTCCCCGGGCGGCAGCATAGCGCACGTCGAGCCAACGCTCATAGTCGGCGCGGGTTTGGGCGATACGCGCCGCCAGTTCATCGGGGACGGCTTGCCCGGCGGCCTTGAGCTTGTCGAGTTCGGGGCCGTGAATGGCGACGACGGCTGAATCGCCTTCCATCACGCCGATGCGGGCCGTCGGCCAGGCAAAGGCGAAGTGCGGATCGAAGCCTTGTCCGGCCATGGCGTAGTAACCGGCACCGGAAGCGTGGTTGATGGTGAGGATCACCTTGGGCACCGTGGCGCAGGCCATCGCCTCCACCATTTCGGCACCGGCGCGGATGATGCCCGATTGCTCGGCCTCGGCACCTACCATGAAGCCCGAAACGTCTTGCAGATACAGCAGCGGCAGGCCGGCGCGATCGGCCGCGTCGACAAAGAAGGCCACCTTGCGGGCGGATTCAGTGTAGATAATGCCGCCAATGCGAGGTTTTAAGAAGCCACGGCGATTGGCGATTAAGCCGATGGGATGTCCGCCAAGTTTGGCGTAGGCGCAAATGACTTCGGCGGCATGGTCCGGTTGAAATTCGGTGTAGCCATCGCCGTCGAGCAGAGCTTCGATGATGGCGGGCATTTCGTACGGCAAGCGATGATCGGCGGGTAAGACCTGATAGAGGCTCTCGGCAGGCCTGCTGGGGGGCACGACGGTTTTCTTTTTGAGTGGTTCGCCGATGGTGGCGAAACGCTGGCGAATCAGGCGTAGGCATTCGGCATCGTCCTGGGCGCGCAAGTGAGCGACGCCGCTCATGGCGGTGTGCATCCGCGCCCCGCCGAGCGACTCGGTGTCGATGGACTGGCCGGTGGCACCTTTCACCAGATTCGGCCCGCCGAGCCCCATAAAGCTGGTGCCTTCCACCATGATGATGACGTCCGACAGCGCCGGTAGATAAGCGCCGCCCGCGATGCACGGGCCCATGACGGCGGCGATCTGCGGCACTTTGAGACGCCGGCGCATCAGCGAGTTGTAGTAGAAGATGCGCCCAGCGCCATATTGGCCGGGAAAGATCCGGTCCTGCAAGGGAAGGTTGACACCGGCCGAATCGACCAGGTAGACGATGGGGATGCGGTTGCGCATGGCGATCTCTTGCGCGCGCAGGATCTTGGTGATGGTCTCGGGCCACCAGGCACCGGCTTTGACCGTGGCATCGTTGGCGACGATGACGGCGGGGCGGCCTTCGATGCGGGCGAGTCCGGTGACGACGCCAGCGGCGGGCGCTTGGCCATCGTATTGATCATGGGCAATCAGCAGGCCGAGCTCGACAAAGTGGGTGCCCGGGTCAATCAGTTGCGCCACCCGTTCACGCGCGGTGAGCTTACCGTCGCGATGCTGCTTCTGGATTTTGGCGTCGCCCCCGCCGCAGCGGAGACGATCTTCAAGGTCGAGTAATTCGTCGACGCGCTGTTGCAGGCTGGAGTTGCTCAACGCCCTCAGTATACTGGGTCCTTATGTTAGGCCTGAACATGAACGTTGCGCGCGCCACTTGGACGGTGCTTTTTGTCACCGGATTGGTCGCCTTGATCTGGCAATTGCGCGAAGTCTTTTTCCTGTTGACGGTGGCCCTGTTCTTTTCGTACATGGTGTCGCCGGTGGTGCGCCTGCTGGAGGATTGGTTAACCTGGCGGTTGGGCTGGGCCCGGGAAATACCGTTGCTGCTGGTGTATGTGGCGTTGCTGGCGGCCATCGTGCCCACGGTGACCTGGGTGGTGGGCGAGGCGTTGACGCAAGCGTCGGGCTTGGCGGAGAAGATCCCGGAACTGTTGCGCAACAAAGAGGCCTTGTCGCGAGTCCCCTTGCCGGCCTGGCTGGAACCCGCGCGGGCCAGCGTGATCGACTGGGCCAAACATATGCTGGCCGGGGGCTTCGAGCAATTTCTACCTTTCCTGAAGAGCGTCTCCGGGCAGCTGATTTCGGGTCTGGGCAGTGCGATGCCATTCCTGCTGGTGCCCGTATTCGCTTTCTATATTCTGAAGGATCGCCGTCTGCTCAGCGAAGCGATTCTGGGGCGGGTGCCGGAGCGGGCGCGACCGATGGTGAGAAGTATTTTCGGTGACTTGCACGTGCTGCTCTCGCAGTACATCCGGGCAGTGGTGCTGCTGTCGCTGGCGACGTTCGGCTGCTACGAAATCTTTTTTCTCGCCACCGGCGTGCCTTACAGCATGCTGCTGGCAACCTTGGCGGCAGTGCTGGAGTTCATCCCGGTGGTGGGGCCTTTGACGGCGGGCATCACCACCGCGCTGGTGGCCGCTTTAAGCGGTTACGAGTATCTGACGTGGCTCGTCATTTTCCTGGTGGTTTACCGGCTGTTCCTCGACTATGTGCTGCAGCCGTGGCTGATGAGCGAAGGCATTGAACTGCATCCGCTGCTGGTACTGGTGGGCATTTTGGCGGGCGAGCATCTGGCGGGGATTGAGGGCATGTTTCTATCGATTCCGACGGTGGCGGCTTTGCGGATCGTTTACTTACGGCTGGAGGCGCGGGCGCGAACGGAAGTGGTCAGATGACCAGATGATAGGATTAGGCTATGACCCACCAGACAATTAGCGCCACGGAGTTTAAGGCCAAGTGCCTGTCCTTGCTCGAACAGGTAAGCCGGGACGGCGGCACCGTGACAATCACGAAGCGCGGGCATGTGGTGGGTGTATTGAGCGCGCCGAAGAAGGCCAAAACTAGGTCTCTGAAAGGGCGCTGGGCGCGCATGTTTCCAGAGCTGCCAAAGAATCTCAAGGTGGAAGATTTTGATCTGACGCATCTCTACAAGCCGGAAAGAATGCTCTAAACCGGTGACCCGGTACTTGGCCGATACCAATGCCCTGATCTGGTGGCTCACCGGTCACAAGCAGCTTTCGAAGGAACAGCTTCGCGTGCTGAAGGCTCTCCAAAACCAGGGACAGCCGCTCTTCGTCAGCGCCATCACGCTGCTGGAGGTGGCCATCCTCTTCGGTGTTGGCAATCGCAAGCACCCTGAACATGGTGCGCAAATGCTAAGCGACATGGAAATTGGTTTTGGAGTGGAGGTACTTCCCGTATCATTCGAGGTCGCGATCGAGGTAGCCAGTATGGGCGATGCCTTGCGCGACCCGATGGATCGCGCCATCGTCGCAACCGCCCGCGTGCATCGCCTGACCTTGATTACATCCGACGAGCGAATCATCAAGTCGAAGCTGGTCAAGGTGGTCGACTAGGGCAGGAACGAGTTAAATAATAGTTTGAACGCCTGAGAAGTGGCGCAGCATTGGGCGTGCAGAAGTGGTCAGATGACCAAGTGGTAGACTTTGGGTATGCTAAACCAGACAATTAGCGCCACGGAGTTTAAGGCCAAATGCCTGTCCTTGCTCGAACAGGTGAACCAGAACGGCGGCACCGTGACAATCACGAAACGCGGTCATGTGGTGGGCGTGCTGAGTGCGGCGAAGAAGGCCAAGTTCAAGTCGTCAAAAGGAAGCTGGGCCGCTTGGGCTGACCCGCTCGAAAGGGTAGAAGATCTGGATATGACTCACCTGTACGAGATCGATAACCTCCTATAGCCGTGCAGCGCTATCTCGCCGACACCCACATTGTGTATTGGTGGCGAACCGAGCCACAGAAACTATCCCGTGAACAACGCCGGATTCTCGATTTTCACGAAAGACTTGGGCAGCCTATATTTTTGAGCGCGATCACCTTGCTTGAAATTGCCGTCAATTATGGCATCGGCAACCGGAAATTCAAGGCAAGTGCGGAACGCATGCTGGAAAGCCTGGAGACGGATCCATGATTCAGCTGTTAGCCCTATCTTATGAAATTACGATAGAAGTTGCGGCCATGGGCGACTCCTTACGCGACCCGATAGACCGCGCCATTGTAGCGACAGCCCGCGTACATCGGCTCACCATGCTTACATCCGACGAGCGCATCGTCAAGTCGAAGCTCGTCAAGGTCATCGACTAAAGCAGGAACGAGTTAAAAAACAACTTGAACGCCTGATAGCTCGTCGCACGATACTGCGGACGCATGCCGAACAGCACCACCCGGCCCTTGCCCAACGGCGCGTCCACCAGCGCGGAGCGGGTCACCAGAAACTTCTCGCCCAACAGCCAGCCCGAGGCTAACAAGCCTTTCCCCAGATAATTCGCCGCTGACTTTTCGCCTCCGGATAACTCCCACGCCGGTGAACCTTCGCTCCAAATCGTGATCTCCGCGGGCAAGCCCAGGGTGAGCGGATGCTTCGCGTCGAGCTTCACGTTGAGGAGCGAGCCAGGCGAGTAGAAGTCGCGGGAGGAGACGCCCTTGAGAACGTTGGTGGCCGCGAGCCCTAAGGCATCCACAGCGTACTCGGTGCTGTGATTGAGGAACACAAGCGTACCACCTTGGGCGGCGAAAGCTTTGAGCGCTTCGGCCCCCGGCTTACCGAGTCCGCCGGCGAACTCGCCGGGCATTTGTCCGGCGCGATAGCCGCTCGCAATGGAGGCGGCCGGCTGGTCTGGGAACACGATCACGTCGTATTTCGCCCGCAGGTCGCCGCCGATGATTTGCGGATTGGTGAGCCGCGTATAGTCGAAGGCGAATTGCTCGAGGATCCAACGCGTCCAGCCTTCGTCCATGCTCGACATCCAGCTTTGATAGAGCCCCACGCGTGGCTTCTTTTTCTCCACTAAACCGGCGGCGGGCGCGGCGAAAAAATCGCCGTTCGATTCGTCCCGCCAGACGGACTTGCCGCTCTTCCAAATGGCATTCGCCTTCTTCCAGGAGTCGCCGTCGGAGCCGGCCATGGCCCCGGCGCGGAGCGTGCCCTGCTGGCGCGGAGTGAGATGCACGGCCGGCTGAAGGGTGGCCGAAAAACGGTCCTTGATGGTGTCCGCCGTCACGCCCATCAACAGCGGGAGGGTCTGCGCGGTGACGTCATAGGGCCGCTTCGGTGGGCCGCCGGGATACAGGCGCAAGTCCGGGTACTGCTGGCGTTCCATCATCGTTTTAGCGAAAGCCGAATAGGGCTGCTGCAACCGGATGACATAAGAGCCGGCCGGATACTCGCGGCCATCGGCGGTAAACTTGGCCGTCGCCTGCTCCACCTCTACCTGGGCAAACGCCATGGTTTCTAAAAGCTTGCGCGTCGAACCCGGATCGGCCTGGTCAGCCGGCAGGACGAAAGCGTAGGGGCCACCCACGCGGTCAACCGCTCGTTGATGAATCTTGTAGAAATTAGACAGCAGATCCTCGCGGCGCACTGCGGCCTGCCACAGAACGCTTTCATAGGCGATCAGCTGGTCCGTCACAATCTCTTTGAGGTTCCAGTCGCCGCCCGTCCAAGGCTCTAAATGATTCCAGGCCCGCACCCCGACCTCGTAACCCAGCGCTTGGCCCCGCAATTGTTCGGCCTTGATATTGATGGGCGAGAAGAGCTTGGCGCTGGCCGATTCAGTCAGCAAACGCAAACCGCCATGATAGGACTGATAGTGGCGCGCGGGCGTCCAAAAATCGTACATCGCATTCACCACGATGCCCTTGCGGCCGGCCGAGGTGAGATCGAAGGCAATGCCCATGCCGAAACTGTTGCAGGCTTGCGCGATGGCCGCGTCGATGTTGGGATCGATGGGGTCCATCCACGGCGGCACGAACATGCGTCCGGTGGTGGGGCCCATCTGATGCACATCGTAGACGATTTGCGGATGCCAGGCGTTGTGCATCTTCTCGACGGCGAGACGCGTTTCAGCTTGCGAAAAGATATACCAATCGCGGTTGTTGTCGTGGCCGACATACTTCTGATATAGCTCCGGCGGCGAGGTGCCTTCGAACGGCGTGCCCATCGTCTTCCGCGCCCAGGTGCTGACGATGTCGACGCCATCCGGGTTGAGCGACGGCACCAGAATGAAGATCGTATTATCCAGGATCGTCTTGAAACGCGGCTTGTCGATGGTGAGGATGTTGTAGGCGAATTGCATCGCCGTAAAGGTGGAACCGATCTCGCTCGCGTGAATCGAGTTGGTAATTGCGACGACGGTCTTGCCCTCGGCAATCAACTTAGCTGCGGCGGCGGGCGAGGTCTGGCGCGGATCGGCCAGCAGGCCCTGAATCTCGCGGTACCGGTTGAGCTTCTTGAGATTCGCGGGCGACGAGATGATCGCCATCAGGAACGGGCGGCCTTCGGTGGTGGGGCCGAGCCGCTCCACCTTGATGCGGTCACTCGACGCCGCCAGCTTCTCGTAATAGGCCACGACCTTGGCCCATTCAAGCGGCTGACTATCGGCGGTCAATGCGTGGCCAAAGTGACTTTCCGGCGTCGGCACCGCTGCCTGCAGCGACAAGTGTATTGAAAGGGCCAGTAACCAGCAGAGCCCCGGCCTGAAGAGACGCGCGCGAATTACACGCATGAGCGGTTCATCTCCGTCCACAATGCCCGGTACCATTGGAGGAAGCGCTCCGGCTCTTTACTCTCTTGCGCTTCGCAAAGCGTATAACGGTCATAGCGATGTTGCTGCAGTAAGGTAAATAACTCGCGATAAGGATAAGCGCCGGCCAATTCCGAGATGTGGCAATTGCGAATCCATTTCTTCAACAAATCGAAGTTCTGCTTGACGCTACCGTTGATGACATCGGTGGGGTTCGAATTCCAACACAGGCCCACCGAGTCATGCTTCGCCGCGTTCATGATGGCCGCGCAAACTGCGGGCTCCTGCGTGTCCTTGCCATGCACTTCCACCCAAACCTCCACGCCCATGCCGGCCGCATAGTCGCCACATTGGCGCAGGGCGGCGGCGATGTTCTGGATGGTCTGTTCGCGGGTGACGCCCTCGGGAAAGCCATTCGGCCGCACTTTGACGGCCCACGCGCCTGTATCGTGGGCCAGGTCAATCCATGTCTTCGCGATCTCGACGTTCTTTTGCCGCACCGCCGCGTCAGCCGCGTGGAACTCGCACGTCGAACCGAAGCTGAGCAGGCGCACGTTGCTCCGGGCAAAGCGCGCTTTCACCTGCTCCCGTTGCGTCTTGGTGAGGCGGGGCTCCACCCCGTGTTTATGCTCCGTACGAAGTTCTACGGCGGCAAAGCGAGCCTGCTCGAGTTTGGCGATCAGGGTCTCCAGGTCCCAGTCCTTCAAGACGTTATAGGTGACGGCGCCCAGTTGAAACATACCGGGTATTCTAGCAGCCCCGGTTTTGTTACGCTCAAAGTTGGTGAGGATGATCGGAATATTGCTGGCGATGCCCCTGTTGGCTTTCGATGTCGCCACCACGCGGCTTGAACCCCATACGGCGCAAGCGTTCGACGAATACGTCAAACGCCGCGAAGCGGAGATGCAGGCGCGCCCCCGCTTCCTGTGGTGCGACGGCCATCCGGGCTGCCTGCAGACATTGAAGCAGCATGATGTGATGGTGGAATCGCACAATGCCAAAGGCATCCATGAAGTGCCCGGCGGACTGATTCACGATTGGTTGGGAGCCACGTTCGTCCCGGGCGCGAACCTTGACGGCACGCTCACCCTGCTGCGCAACTACGACAATCACACGCGTGTTTACTCGCCTGAAGTGATCGACTCCAAGTTACTCTCGCGCGACGGCGAGCATAGTAAGGTGTATCTGCGGCTCCGCAAGAAAAAGATCATCACTGTGATTCTGAATACGGAATACGACACGCTTTTCGAACGCGTAGACTCGGCGCACGGACGCAGCCGCAGTTACAGCACCCGCATTACCGAAGTGGCCGATCCGGAGACCAAGTGGGAGCGGGAGTTACCCCCCGGCCTGGACCATGGCTTCATGTGGCGTTTGAATTCTTATTGGCGATTTGAGGAACGCGACGGCGGAGTTTACATCGAGTGCGAAGCAATTTCACTTTCCCGCGGCGTGCCGATGTTACTATCGGGGCTAATGGCCCCCATTCTGCGGCAGTTACCCCGCGAGTCTTTAGAAAAGACGCTATTGGCCACGCGCCGCGCTCTGATGAGTCAGTAAGTGATGGGCATTTCTCTGACAGTGACGGGTGCCGGTCTTTCAGTTAGTCGAGCGAGATTTCAGTGCGCAGCATCCCCTCCCTTCCGGTCAGGGTTCGTTACGGCGCGGTCGACAGTTTAGTGCGGGTGGGCTTTTCCGCACCACTCCCGCGCCAGTACGGACCGCGCGAGCCGTTGGGTAGCCAAGTGGATTGATCGGTTACGGCGGGCGCGAGTTGTTCTGCCGTTAACTCCCGCGCGCCGCGTAGATCCGCGCCCCGGAAGTCAGCCAGTTGAAGAACGGCCGAACCGAAACGAACGCTGCTCAAGTTGGCTTCGGCGAAGGAGGAGCTTTTCAGATTGGCCTCGCGGAAGTCGGCACCGGAGAGATCGGCATGGCGAAAATCGCAATGCGAGAGGTCGGCGCTGGGGGCACGCAGACCCGTGGCCGTGACATTGCTGAAGTCGCAGTTTTGGGCGCGAGCCCGTCCAAGAATGGCGTCCTCCAGATTGGCACCGGTGAAGCGGCAGTTGGCCAGCGTAGCACCGGTGAGATTGGCTTGACGCAGACTAGCCGAAACCAGCCGGCACTCAAAGAAGCGCGATTGGTGGAATGCCGCGTCGGCCAGGTCAGCGGAGGAAAGATCGACCCGGTGCATTTTGAGGGCCATGAAGCGGGCCCCTTCCAGATGCGCGCCGCAGAAAGAGGCCTCGTCGAGCAACGCTTCGCTGAATTGCACGCCGTCGCACCAGGCACCGTCGAAACAGGCACCCTGGAGGTTCGCTTCGCTGAAATCGACCCCGGTGAGCACCGCCAGCTTCAGATGCGCGCGCTCGAAAACGGCGCGGCTTAAGTCGCAGCCGGTGAAGTCCGCATCGATCAGTGTGGCGGAGGTGAAGCGCGCGCCCTGCAGCACCGTATCCTCGAGATGCACATCGTTGAACGATTGGTGACTCAGATTGATCGGCGCGCCGCCTGATTGGCCAGCCAGCCATTTGCGATGCAGCTCGACCATGCCGGCGTCGATCGCGGAAGTCTTGAACATTCGGCCAAACATAAGTTCTGCTTCCCTTATCGGCTCAATATCGAGACATATGAGCGCGGGGAACGTTACAATGACGGTTCAGGCATCGCGCTTCTTATGAACCACACCGTTATCACGCCTAGTAAAAAACCACTCGTGGGGGTGGCCCTATTGGAGGCCGTCGTGATGGGCGGTTGGGCGCTGGTTTACTTCACGTTGTTACCGCCCAAAGCACAGAACATCGTCTATCTGGTGGCGCCGATCGCCATTTTCAGCCTGCTGATGACGATGGCGGTGCTCCGCCTTAACCTCACGAAGCTGACGATCGCGCCGCCGCAGTTGAACTTCGAGTCCGGCTTGCTTACCAAGACGCAACGCAGCTTTAACCTCAGCAAGATTCAGGACGTGCGCGTCGAACAATCGATCATCGAGCGGCTGTTCGGGATTGGCACGATTACCATTGACACGGCCAGCGTGGGCGGCAGCGTGCGCATGGAAGCCATCGACTCGCCGCGACAGGTGGCCGGCCAGATTCTGGCCGCAGCCCGGCAGCCCAATTAAGGATAATTTCATGACCCCCAAACCATTGAACGGGCGCGTCGCCCTGATCACCGGCGCGAGCCGCGGACTCGGCAAATCCATGGCCTTGGCCCTCGCCGCCGCCGGGGCGAACGTCGCCTTGGCCGCCCGCGACGAGCAGGCGCTCGCCGCCGTTACCGCCGAGGCCCGGGCGCTCGAAGTGGAAGCGGAATTCTTCCTCTGCGATGTGTCGAGCGAAGCCAGCGTGCTCGAACTTGAACGCAAGGTGATCGAGCGTTTTGGGCAGGTGAATATCCTGATCAACAACGCGGGCATGAATTTGCGCAAAGCGGTGACCGACTTCACTCTCGAAGAGTGGAACCGGGTGATCAACACCAACCTGACGAGCGCCTTTCTGCTCTGCCGGTCCTTCATCCCGCACATGAAGGGGCGCGGCTACGGCCGCATTATCAACATGACCTCGATCATGAGCCATGTGTCGTTGCCGGGGCGGATCGCCTACTCCACATCGAAGACCGGGTTGCTGGGGATGACGCGGGCGTTGGCGCTTGAATTAGCGCATGAGAATATTACGGTGGTGGGGATCAGTCCGGGGCCGTTTCTCACCGAGATGAACTTGCCGATCACGGAAAATCCTGAGCAAAACGCACAGTTTTTGGCCAACATCCCCATGGGGCAGTGGGGGCAGGTGCAGGACATCGGTTCGCTCGCCGCGTTCCTTTGTTCCGATGCGGCGCGCTTCATTACCGGCAGCGACATTCTGATCGATGGAGGTTGGTGTGCGCGCTAGACTGCTGCTGGCCGTTAGTTTGGTCGCGCTGGGCGGCTGCCAGCGGAACAGCCAGCGGGTGATTGCCGTCATTCCAAAAGCGACCTCGCATCTGTTCTGGATCGCGGTTGAAAATGGGGCGCGGGCCGCAGCGCTCGACGCCAAGGTGGAGATGCTGTGGAATGGACCGCCATCGGAGACCGACTACGCGCGCCAGATCCAGATTGTCGATTCGATGATCGCGCGGCGCGTGGATGGCATCGTGGTGGCGGCGACGGAACGCCAGGCGCTGGTAGGCCCTATCGGCCGCGCCATGGCGGCCGGTATTCCCGTGACGGTATTCGACTCCGGCATCGAAGGAGACAACTACACGAGCTTTGTCGCGACTAACAACTACGAAGGTGGGGCTATCGCCGCGCGGGAACTGGCACGCCTGACGGGTGGCCAAGGCAAGGTGGCTCTGCTGATGAACGCGCCGGGGTCGACGTCGACCATGGACCGGGAGCGTGGCTTCGAAGAGACGCTCGCCAAGGAGTCGCCAGGCTTGACGATTGCGGCCCGGCAATACGGCATGTCCGACCGGGGCAAGGCGCGCACCGCCGCCGAAAACATGCTCACCGCGCATCCCGATCTGAAGGGCTTGTTCTGCTCGTCGGAGCCCAGTGCGGTGGGCGGGGCGCTCGCCGTCAAAGCCCGCAACCTGTCGGGCAAGCTGCAACTGGTGACCTTCGATTCGAGCGCCGACCTGGTGGAAGAGCTGAAGGGCGGCACGATCGCGGCCATGGTGGTGCAAGATCCCTTTCGCATGGGCTATGAGGCCGTAAAGTCAGTGGTGGACAAGATCGCAGGCAAGCCGGTGCCCAAGCGGGTGGATTTGAGCGCGCGGCTGGTGCGGCGCGACGACCTCGCCAAGCCCGACGTCATCCGGCTGCTGACTCCGGAAAAGAAATAGATGCCGCTGATCCCTCACGAACGCCTGCGCACGCTGGCGGAAAGCATCCTGCGGGCGGCGGGCGTACCGGCGGCCCATGCGTCGATGGTGGCGGCGACTCTGGTCGCGACCAACTTGCGGGGCACGGACTCGCATGGCATCCAGTTGCTGAGCTTCTACGTTGACCAGCTATTGGCCGGTGACATGCTCGCTGAGGAGACCGGCCATGTGGTGAGCGAAAGCGGCACTTCCCTGGTGTATGACTCGTCGAACGGCATGGGGCAAGTGACCGCGGGCATTTGCGCGGGCCACGCCGCGCGCCTGGCCCGCGCGCATGGCGTGGGCATCGTCAGCGCGCGGAATTGCAACCACTTCGGTGCCGCCTTCTGGTGGGCGCGCCAGATGGCCGAGCAAGGGAACATCGGCATCGTGATGTGCGACGCGTCGCCCCTGGTGGCCCCCTGGCAAGGCCGCGAGCCGCGTTTCGGAACGAACCCAATTTGCTTTGCTTTGCCGGGCGAGGACGCCTTCCTGCTGGATATGGCCACCACGACGGTGGCCGCAGGCCGCATCTTTAAGGCGTCGATCAATCAGCAGGAAACGCTGCCGGCGGGCTGGGCATTGGATGCCGAGGGCGTGCCGACGACGGACACGGCGACGGCGATGCAGGGTCTGCCGATGCCGCTGGGCGGCTATAAGGGCTCGGGACTGGCGATGATGGTCGAGATTCTGTGCGGCGTGCTGGCGGGCGGCAGTGTCTCGACGGAAATCGGCAGTATCCGCAAGCGAGGGCGGCCGGCGCGACTGAACCATTTCTTTCTGGCGATTGACCTGGCGCGCTTTGGCAGCGTCGAGGCGATAGTAGCGCGGGCGAAAGAACTGGGCGAGATGGTCAGGTCCTCGGCACCGGCGAAGGGCTACGAAGAAGTGCTGGTGGCGGGCGAGGTGGAGCGGCGCACGGAGGCCGAACGGCGGCGCGACGGCATTCCCTTGCCGGACGGCAATTGGGAAACTTTGCTCGCTACCGCAAAACGCGTCGGAATTGAGGCCAGTTGAGCGAGCGAGCGTTACAATCAGGAGTGGTGAGCAAGAACAAACCGCCCGAAGAGCCTAGCGCCGCTTCCGCCATACCTTTTGAGACCAGTTTGACGGAACTGGAGGCGGTGGTGCGCGACCTCGAAACCGGCGACCTGCCGCTGGAACGCGCCATCCAACTGTTCGAGCGCGGCATGACGCTGAGCCAGCAATGCCGCCAACAACTGGAAGAGGCCGAGACACGGGTGGAGGTCCTGGTGCGCCGCGGGAACCAGATGAAGCCCGAGCCTGCGGGAATTGAATAAGAAATATTATGGCCAAGTACAAGCCCGTTAAGACCGGGAAGAAACCGCAGCTGAGCCAGAACGCCATGGGCGCGATCCCTTGTTTGGTGGTGATTGCGGGCATGTTTTTACTCGCGCTGCTACTGCTTTACGGAATGATGAGTTCAAGATAAATGCGCATCGATCAACGGCTGCCGGGGACGCTCCGCCCCATGAAAATCACTCCGGACTACCTGCTGACGGCGGAAGGCTCGGTGCTGATCGAGTGCGGCCACACGCGCGTCATCTGCACGGCTTCCGTGGAAGAATCGACGCCGCCCTGGCTGCGCGGTACGGGCCGCGGCTGGGTGACGGCCGAATACGCCATGCTGCCGCGGGCGACCGCCCAGCGCACGGCGCGCGAGGTGACGAAGGGGAAGCAATCCGGCCGCACGCACGAGATCCAGCGGCTGATCGGCCGCTCCTTGCGGGCCGTCGTCGATCTGCATCTGCTCGCCGAAAGAAGCATTGTGATCGACTGTGACGTGATTCAAGCCGATGGCGGCACGCGCACGGCGGCGGTGACGGGGGCCTATGTTGCCCTGGGGCTGGCGGTGGCCAAGCTGCTGCGGTTCGGGACGCTGAAGAAGAATCCGCTGCTGGATTTGGTGGCGGCGACGAGTGTGGGCATCGTGGGCGGTATTCCGATGCTCGACCTTTGCTATGAAGAGGATAGTCAGGCTGAGGTTGACATGAACGTGGTGATGACCGGCGGGGGGCGCTTCGTCGAGCTGCAATCGACGGCCGAGAAGACCGCGTTCGACGACCAGCAACTGGCGCAGATGATCGCGCTGGCGAAAACAGGGATTACCGAATTGATCGCTCTCCAGAAAGCGGCGCTGGCCGGAACCGCAGCCTGAAGTGCTCTACTGCGCCACTACCAATCCAGGAAAGCTGCGCGAATTCCGGCTTGCCGCCGGTCTCGGGCTAGGCATTACGCCGCTGAACCTGGCCGGCATCCCGGCTCCAGAGGAGACCGGTATCACGTTCGAGGAAAATGCGATCCAAAAGGCTCTCTACTACGCCCCGCACGCCCCCGGACCGCTCTTTGCCGAGGACTCGGGCCTCGAAGTGACCGCGCTCGGCGGCGCGCCCGGCGTCTATTCGGCGCGCTATTCCGGCCTGCAGACTGGCCCGCAAGCGACCGGCGACGCCAATAATCAATTGCTAATCAGCCAGCTGAACGGCGTGGCCGATCGCCGCGCAAAGTATGTCTGCGCCCTGGCGATCGTCTTCAACGGACAGGTGCAAGGCGTCTTCCGGGGCGAGATGGAAGGCCAAATGCTTGAGCGAGCCCGGGGCACGGGAGGCTTCGGGTACGATCCGTTTTTTTACTATCCGCCGTTTGGACAGACGCTGGCCGAAGTGCCAGTGGAGCGTACTTTCGAAGTCTCGCATCGACGCCGGGCGCTCGATCAGCTCTTCGCCTGGTGGCGATCCGCGCCAAAATTCTGACAGTTCACCGATTTTTGGCAGCTTCGAGCCGCCACAGATGGCCATGGCGAAGGGCTGATTGGATTTGGCCCTCAACTTGCAACATGTGCTTGCGATGCTCGACTCTGTGCAAGCCAATCTAGAACATTATATGGACCTGCTGGGCACCCGGCAGAAGCTGGTGGCGAGCAACATTGCCAACGCCAATACGCCCGGATACCGCACGCGCGACCTCGACTTTCACTTCGAATTGATGAGCCATGCCGAAGGCGGCCAGCCCAACATTATCGAACCGGAGGGCCTGGAGGGCCACAACGACGGCAACAACGTCAGCATGGATCGCGAAGCGCGCTTACTTGCTGAAAACACAATGCGTTTCAACTTTGCCAGCAACTTGATGAAGAGCCAGCTGAAGATGATTCGCGCGGCAATCCAGGAAGGTGGACGGTAAGATGAATCTGTTTGAAACACTGTCGGTGAGCGCGTCGGGAATGTCGGCGCAACGCCAACGGGCGACGGCGCTGGTGGAGAATCTGGCCAACGCGGAAACGACCCGTACTCCGGAGGGCGGGCCCTACCGGCGTAAGGATGTCGTGTTCCAGAGTGAACCAGTACACTCGCCCTTTTCGGGAATTTTCCAAAATGAATTGGGTACGGGGCGAGACGAGGCGGCGATGGGGGTTTCCGTCTCCGAGGTCATCGAGGACACGCGCGACCCGGACCGCCGCTATATCCCGGGACACCCGGACGCCGATGCCAAAGGCTACGTCGCCTTTCCGCGCATCAATCCGGCGGAGGACATGGTGGATCTGATGGGCGCTTCGCGGAACTACTCGGCCAACGTGGCGGCGATGACGGCGGTGAAAGACATGATCAACCGCTCCATCGATCTGGTGCGGGGGTAAGGGGCGATGGATGCCATTCGTCCGATCCTGGACCGGATCCAATTTCCGGGCGCGGCGGCGGGGAAAAGCGCGGAATCCGAAGAGCCCGGCGGGTTTGGAGGCATTTTAAAGCAGGCCATCGCGCAGGTGGCGGGCCAACAGCAACAAGCCGAAGCGTCGATGGGAAGCTTCTTGCGCGGCGAATCGGAGGAAGTCCATAAGGTCGCGCTCGATGCGCAGCGGGCTGAGTTGTCGCTCGAAATGTTTCTCCAGATGCGCAACAAGGTGGTACAGGCGTATCAGGAAGTGATGCGCATGCAGCTCTAGCGAGCGGCGGACAGCCTGACACTTGGCATTGCTTAATCAAATTCGCGCGCTCTTTGAGCGGCTGACCTGGGGCCAACGCATCTCGCTGTTGGTCGCGGTGGTGGCCGTTGGCGGCGCGCTGACGGCTGTCACTTCCTGGAGCAAGGAACGGGACTTCAAGCCCTTGTATAAGGGACTGGCGGCGGAGGACGCCGGGCAAGTGACGGCGCGGCTGCGCGAGAAGAATGTGGAGTTTCGCCTGGAGGATGGCGGCGGGACGGTGTTGGTGTCATCCGCGCGCGTCGACGAGATGCGCTTGGATTTGGCGGCGGCCGGATTGCCCAAAACCGGCCGGATCGGTTACGAACTCTTCGACAAGATGAACTTCGGCGCCACGGACTTTGCCGAACAAGTGAACTATCACCGGGCCATTGAGGGCGAACTGGAGCGCTCGACGCTGTCCATCGCGGAGGTAGAACAAGCGCGCGTTCACGTGACGTTCGCCAAGCATTCGGTTTTCGAAGAGCTGCGCGAAGCCGCCAAGGCGAGTGTGATGGTGAAGTTGAAGCCGGGCCGGAAGCTGGCACCGGCCAATGTGATCGCCATTCAGCATCTGGCTGCTAGCGCCGTGGAGGGGCTCGAACCACCGAAGGTGGCGGTGCTCGACATGAGCGGCAAGCTTTTGAGCAGGATCATGGCCATGGCTGGGTCCGAAGATGCCGAGCAGGCGGAGATGTTGCTGGCTTACCGGCGGCGCGTGGAGAACGAGCTACTCCAAAAAGTGAACTCGACCCTGGAGCCGTTGTTGGGTGCCGAAAAATTCCGGGCCAGCGTTTCGGTGGAGGTCGATTTGACGAGTGGCGAGCAGAGCGAAGAGACCTTCGACCCCAATAAGAGTGTGATGGTGGCTCAGCAGCGGGGCGAAGACACGTCGGCTCCGCCGCAGCAGGCGGGCGTTCCGGGGACGGCCTCGAATCTGCCTCGACCCACCAGCCGGGCGGGCGGCGCGGCGAATGCGGTGAGCCGGCGGACGGAAAACATCACCTTTCAATCGAGCCGGGTGGTGCGCAAGACGAAGACCCCGCAAGGCGTCACCAAGCGGCTGTCTTTGGCCGTGCTGGTGGATCAATCGATCCGCTGGGAAGGGACGGGTCCGCAGGCCAAGCGAGTTCTGGAGGCGGTGCCGGCGGCCCAGTTGAAATCGATTCGAGAAATCGTGATGGGCGCCGTGGGCGCTTCTACTGACCGCGGCGATCAGGTGATTGTGGAAACGCTGCCCTTTGACGCGACCTTACACGCCACGCCGCCGTCGGTCGACTTACCAGCTAAACCCAATGGCCCGGCCGGGACGCCGCCTGCGAATATTCTCGGTTTGGACATCAGCCGGCTCCCTAAGCCTTTGCAGGACCCTAAGATCCTGGCCCTGGTTGGGGCGGGGGCCCTGTTGTTGTTCGTGGGACTGCTGGTGGGCGTGGCGATGGTGATTCGCAAACACCTACGGGCGAACGGTGCCAAGTCCGGTGGAAAATTAGTGGCGCGGAAAAAGGCGAAGGGCCCGGCAGGGTCACCTGACGCAAACGATGACGGCGAGAGCGCGGATTCGGCCACGGGGCTGCCCGGGACAGAGCGGCAGGCCCACTTGGGTAGCGCAGCGGGCGGGATGGCCGCTCAACAGCGCCTGCAGGGGGGCTCGGACGGTCCCCTGACGGTGGAGGACTTCCTGGCGGTCGGTGCCGAAGAGCGTCAGCGGTCGCAAGCCTTGGAACTGGCCAAGATGAAGATCTCCTCCCTGGCCACCCATAAGAACGAAATCCTGGCCAAGCATATCTCCGATGAAGCGCTCAAGAATCCCAGCGCAGCCGCCCAGGTGGTACGGAATTGGCTGCAGGAAGGTTAGCAGAAGAGCATGGCCCGGAGCGATCAGCGAGTAACGGTGATGGCGGGATCCCGCAAAGCGGCGATCCTGCTGATCACGCTGGGCGAAAGCATCGCTGGCCAGGTGATGAAGCATCTGGATGAGGAGGAAGTCCAGCGGATCACCAAGGAGGTGGCGCTCGCCCAGAAAGTGACCGCCGAGCAGGCCGAGGCGGTGCTGACCGAGTACTACGAGATGTCGCTGGCGCACGACTACGTCATCCGCGGCGGAGTCGACTTTGCGCGCAACCTGTTGCACGAGGCCTACGGGGGCGACAAGGGCAAGCGGATGCTCGACCGGATCCTGAAACATTTGGGGGGTGAAAGTCTGAGCTTCGAAACGCTGCAAAAGGCCGACCCCCAGCAGTTGGCCAAGTTCATACACAGCGAGCATCCGCAAACCATCGCCCTGATTCTTTCGCACCTGAATCCGCCGCAAGCGGCGGGGCTGTTGAGTTCACTGCCCGAACAGATGCGCGCCGATGTATCGATGCGCATGGCGAATCTGGACCAGATCTCGCCCGACATTATCGCCAAGATCGCCAATCTGGTGGGCGCGAAGCTGCGGGAACTGGGCGAAATGAGCCGGCAATCGACCGGCGGCATTCACGCGGTGGCGGAGATGTTTAACCGTCTGGATTCGTCTAATTCCAAGCAGCTGATGGATCGCATTGAGACCGAGGACCCGAAGCTAAGCGAAACCATCCGCCACCTGATGTTCGTCTTCGAAGACATCCTGCTGGTGGACGCCAACGGCCTAAAGGAACTGCTCTCGCGGGTGGACCGCAAGATCCTGACGGTGGCCCTGAAGGGCACGTCCGATAAATTGAAGGACCATTTTCTGTCGGCCATGTCCCAGCGAGGCGCGGAGATGTTGAAAGAGGATATGGATGCGCTGGGGCCCACCAAGATTAAGGACGTGGAGACGTCGCAGCAGCAGGTGATTGCGGTAGTGCGTCAGCTGGAAGCCGAAGGCGTCGTGAGTCTAAAGGGCGGCGGCGGGGAACAATATGTGGAGTAGCGGACATGGCGGCTAAAAGCGTGCCGGCTCGCGTGCATGGCTCGACGATGGAAGCGCCGGCGCTGGTCTGGCGGCAGGTGAAAGCCAGTTGGCCTGAGGGCGCGCCGCAGGGTGGGCCGATGAACGTGCCCGGTGCCGCGCGCGAGTCAAACGCGGATCTCGAAACTACCCTGGCCGGGGTCAACGCCCGCATGCAAGCCGCTCAAGCGCAGGGGCTGCGGGATGGCTTGGCGCAGGGGCGCGCCGAGGGCGAGGAACGGGCAAGGACCCAGCTGGAGCCGCTGATGGAACGCCTGGCGCGCACGGTTGCCGACTTATCGGGCACCCGGGACGCGTTCCGGCGGGAGGCCGAGGAAGATGTCGTGCGTCTCTCCTTGGGCATTGCCCGGCGCATCCTCCACCGTGAGCTCTCGATCGACCCGGAAGCTTTATTGGGCGTGATTCACGTGGCGCTCAGTAAGTTCGAGGCGCGCGAGTTGCATCGCGTCTTAGTCAGCACCGAAGACCATCCGGCCGTCGCAGCGGCGCTGCAATTGCTGAAGCTTCCGCGGCGCGTGGAAGTGATTGCCGACCCCACGCTCGAACGCGGGGCGGCGTTTTTTGAAACGGTGAAGGGCACACTGGACGCGTCCGTGGACACCCAGCTGGACGAAATCGAGCGCGGCTTTCTGGACGTTTTGGGCAAGGACGCCCGCCGTGGTTAGCTCGACCCTCGACCGCTACGCGCGCCGGCTCAGCGAAATGGAGCCCATGATTTGGCGGGGGCAAGTGGCCGAACTGGTCGGCTTACTCGTCGAAAGCAACGGGCCGGGGGGCGCGGTGGGCGATATCTGCGAGATCCAAACTTCGAATGGCGGCCGGAAGAAGGCGCAGGTCGTTGGCTTTCGCGGCGGACGCCTGCTGTTGATGCCGATGGAAGAGACGGAGGGCATTCAATTAGGCGACCGCGTGGTGTTGCGCGCCGAGGCGGCTCAAGCGGCGGTGGGCGAGGCGCTGCTGGGCCGGACGATTGACGCGTTCGGGCAGCCGCTCGATAGCGGTGGGCCGATCGAGTGTGCGGCGCGGTACAACCTGTACGCCCCCGCGCCCGGGCCGATGGAGCGCGAGCCGATTTCCGAACCGCTCATTACCGGCATCCGCGCCATTGACTCGCTGTTGCCTTGCGGGCAGGGCCAGCGCATCGGCATCTTCGGTGGATCGGGCGTGGGCAAGAGTACCCTCCTGGGCACGATGGTGCGGCAGAGTTCGGCGGACGTGGCGGTGATCGCGCTGATTGGCGAGCGCAATCGCGAGGTTCGCGGATTTATCGAGCAAGAGCTAAGGCCAGAAGGGATGCGCAAGAGCGTCGTCGTCGTCGCCACGTCCGACCGTCCGGCGCCGCTCCGCATTCGCGCCGCCTTCCTGGCGCTCGCCATCAGCGAGTATTTCCGCGACCAAGGCAAGAACGTGCTGCTCGTCATGGACTCGATCACCCGGCTGGCCATGGCCCAGCGGGAGATCGGCCTGGCGGCGGGCGAGCCCCCGAGCCAGAAGGGTTATACGCCGTCGGTCTTCAATCTGTTGCCGAAAATCTGTGAGCGTGCGGGCCGGGTGGCGCAGGGCTCGATCACCGGCTTCTTTACGGTGCTGGTGGAAGGGGACGACTTCAACGAACCCATTTGCGATGCCGTGCGAGGCATTCTGGACGGCCACATCATCCTTTCGCGCGCGTTGGGTGCGGCCGGCCATTACCCGGCCATCGACATTCTGAATTCGGTGAGCCGCTTGGCCTCGCAACTGTCGACGCCGATGCAGAAGCGCGGCATGCAAGAGGTGCGCGAGGCGTTGTCGGCCTACACCCGCAGTGAGGATCTGATCAATTTGGGGGCCTATGCGGCTGGCGCGAATCCCCGGCTCGACCGGGCCGTGCAGTACCGCCATCAGGTGCTCGACTTCCTCAAGCAGCCCACCGAAGAGGCATCCTCGCGCGAGGAGACGCTCGCCAAGCTCGATTCGCTCGCCAGCTTGCTGCAGGTGGAGAACTGACCAAGTTTCAATTCACGCTGCGGCGCGTGCTCGACTTTCGCCGCCTGCGGGTAGACGTCGCCCGCGCCGGGCTTGACCGCTTGCACGGCGAGCGCCAGCAATTATTGGCCCAGGAACAGGCGTTACACGTCTTGCGAACGGAGGAAGAAACGGCGGTGCGGCAGCCGGGTACGAGCCTCACCGTAACCCGGCTTGACGCGCTCGATCACCTGCAGCACTATGTCACGGCCGCGCGGCAACGCTTCTCCCAGCAGCACACTCAACTTAACCAACGCATCGCCCAACAACAAACCGCCGTCATGGATGCGGAGCGGCAGGTGGGGCTTCTCGAAAAGCTCGAAACGCGTCAACGGGCCGATTGGCAAGTTTTGTTCAACCGGGAGCTGGACGAACTCGCGGCCGACTCCTACCTGTCCCGCTACCACCGCCAGCAAAAGGGAGTCCGGTGAAGGTGTCGCTCGCCCTTTTCAGGGCACAGTGCGCTTGCTGGCGGACGGGGGCGGGTCGGCGAGGGATCGGTTCTCGTGTTATTCAGGGGCTACGGGTGGGCCAATTCAGATGATCAAAGTGGGCCAGTTGAGATGAGCGAACTCACATTTTTGGCCCAGCCACGCCAGTGCCAGCGATCAAGGAGGAAAACAAATGAGAACTGAACTAAAAAAGAAAGTTGGTGAACGATCAACTTTTACCGGCACCTTTGGTTCAACATGACCAAAGCGTTTGAATGCGCTCAACTGCGTTCAGGCGAACGAGTTCATCTGGCTCAACAAGGAGATGGCATCCAGGCCGGCGAAGGGTCGAGAGGTAATCGGCGAACGATTATCCCTACTCCGGCGTCGCCGTGACCGCGGGATGACGAAGCGCGGACGGAGAGGCGGCGAGATCGCGGCGATGATGACAGGGTAGGAGCGGGTTGCCGGTGGCGGGGCAAAGGGCAAAGGGCTGGTGGCGGTCAAGAGCGAGCCGGCCTCGACCGCGATGGCGGTGATCCTGCGCAACGGGCGGCGCATTGCTCCTCCGGTCGCGGCACGATTGGACTCGTGACCCGTTTGAAATTAAACGTCTTGCCAGCACGCCTCATGGAGAGTTGAGGCAAAACTAAATATTTGACACGCACACCAAATTGATATAGAGTTCTTTACATGACAAAGTATTTTGAGTGGACTTGCTACTTCGAACAGAACCACTGGCCGGACTTTCCATTTACCCGCGCTCCGCCGTTGACCCCGCACGAACGCCAACTCATCGCAAAGTCGATACGCCAGTTCCAACTGGGCGAGAGCGCCGATGGGCGAACGCTCCGGCGTTTGGGCCGCGAATTTGCCGCAGCCAACGGCGAGCCAGACTACCCGCGATCGCTCGAACTCTTTATCGGCGAGGAGCAGCGGCATGCGGCGATGTTGGGCCGGTTCCTGGACCGGGAAGGCATCGCACGGCAATCCGCAGATGGTGCCGATGGCCTGTTTCGTTGGGTCCGCAAGCTGTGGAGGCATGAGTTCATGCTGATGACGCTGGTCTCGGCCGAATGCGTCGCCGTGCCCTATTACTCCGCCTTGCGCGATGCCACCACGTCACCGCTGCTGCGCGCACTGTGCCAGCAAATTCTGCGCGACGAGGCCATGCACCTGAACTACCAGGGGCAGACGTTGGGCAAACTCGCCACCGGACGCAGCTTCTGGATGGCCTCCGGTGCCCGCACCGCGCACCGGGCGATGGTGCTGATGGCGACGCTGGTGGTCTACGCCCAACACCGCAAATTCTGCCGCGCTGCAGGCTGGTCGCTCCCGGACTTCCTCAGCGCCTCGTTCCAAGCCTTGGCGCAAGTGGAGCGGCGTTTACCGGGCAGCGCCCTGGTCGGCTTTGGCTGGAGCAGCCCCTCCAAGCGAGTTACTGGGGGCGCTTGACGGCGGTGAAGCGCAGCCGGCGATAGTCGGCAAACCAGTTTTCCTCGCGGTGCAGATAAGGCCGCGTAAGTTCCTCCACGCGCGCCAGAAATGTTTCGTGCTTCGCTTCAGGGACGCTAGCCAGAAACTGGCCGCCAAACATACGCACCCAATCGCGTAAACCGCTCACCGGATCTTCGAGCTTAGTCGGGCGATCAAACAAGATAGCCAGAGTAATCTCGAATCCAGCGGTATCGAGCACATGGGCGTAGGTGGCGATCGACGGGTAGTACCACGGCGATTGCAGCGCCAACCCCATCTCGGAACCGGCTTGCAGAAGGGCGTTGACGATCCGCTTGCAGTTCCCTTCCCCCCCGAATTCGCCCACGAAGCGCCCGCCATCGCAAAGCGCGCGCGCCACCGAACGCGCTACTTCGGCGGCCTGCGGAATCCAGTGCAGCGTGGCGTTGGTGAAGACGAGATCGAAGGGCGCGGTCAGCGTGAAGTTGCGCGCATCGCCGACGTAGAGTTCAAAGCCGGGATGGGCGGCGCGAGCCTTTTCGACCATCGTCTCCGACGCGTCGAGCCCGGTGACGGTGGCCCCGGTAGCGGCCAGGGCATGCAGCAGCAGGCCGGTGCCGCAGCCCAGGTCAAGCACTCGCTCGCCCGCTTGCGGCGCGGCAAGTTCCACCAGGCTCGCGCCGTACTCCGAAACAAACCGATGGCGGGCGTCATAAAGCGCCGGGTCCCAGATATTACTCATGAGTTCTAGTGTATGCCGTGATACCGTTTGAGAACCGATGACTGCCGAACTGATTCGACAATTGAAAACCAGCCGCGTATACGACCTTGAGCAACCGCGCTTTGCCGGCATGCCGATCCACGAAAGTCACCGGCCCGGCTACTTCTACGCGCTGCACCGCCGTCATCGCGATAGCTTTGGCGGGCCGATGAATGGTCCGCGTTCCGGGGCCTCGGGCGTGCTCACGATGATGGAGCATTCCGGCACCCACATCGACGCGCTCTGCCATCAGGCCTGTGGCATGGAGTTATTCGGCGGTAAGCATCCCGACCAGGTGGAGACGCCAACCGGCTTCACGGAGCTAGGCATCGAGACGGTCGAGCCGCTCATTACCCGCGGCGTGCTGATCGACGTGGCCGGCCACCAGGGAGTCGCGCGCCTGCCCGAGCTTTACTCCATCACGGCGGACGACTTGGAGGCCGCCCAAGTCCATCGTCCCGAAGCCGGTGACGTATTGCTCGTCCGCACCGGATTCGCCGCCATCTGGAACGACGAAGCCACTTACTTGCGCGCCGCCGGCATGCATAAGTCCGCTTCCCTCTGGGCCGCCGACCACGGCGTCGTGGCCGTCGGAGCCGACAACATGGCCTGGGACGTCCCCGGCGAACGCGACCCCGAAAGCGGTGCCACCTTGTTTGGCCATCTCTACTTACTGCCCAAGAAGGGTATCTACATTATCGAGAATCTAGATCTGGAAGGCTTGGCGCGGGACCACCAGACCGAGTTCGCCTTCGTCTGCCTACCGCTCAAGTTACGCGGAGCGACAGGGTCCCCGGTGCGGCCGCTCGCGATGGTGGGCGGCTAGCGGTCTTGGCCGCCACACCGAAGCTCAGCAATTCATCGCCACCACCTTGTCACTCAATCGGGTGGTTTTGCGCTTTACCAGTAGGTGGTACGATCAACTTGGTCAGCCACAACTTCATTTCTGGAGAACATGATTGAGTCGCTTCTTGCTATTTCTCCTCGCCGTGATGATACTCGACGCGAGTGACCCATTCTGTCCGCGCTACCCGGAAGTTCAACGTCAAACGGACCAGCATGCGCTGGCCCGGGATCGGGCCTATGCGCGCCTTCCACACCAACTGAAGGCCGCAGCGGGCGGGAGGCGTCTCGCCATCGAACGGCGTAACTTGATTGACGAACAAATCTTCGGCAAGATGGAGAGCGATGGCGTTGAGCCGGCCCCGTTGACCACCGATCCTGAGTTTCTCCGGCGTATCTTCCTGGACCTCACGGGCCGCATCCCCGCCCCGGAACGCGCCGAGGCCTTTCTGGCGAGTGACGATCCGCAGAAGCGGACCCAATTGATTGAGGAGCTACTCCAGAGCGACGACTATATCGAACGCTGGGCGCTCTTTTTCCGGGACTTGTTCGAGATCACCACGCGCTACTACAATTACATCTCGCCCCAAGGCCGTAACCGGTTCAATCAGTTTCTCCTTGACTTTGTGCGGCAGGACCGCTCCTACGCTCAGGTGGCCACGGAAATCATCTCGGCCGCAGGAGATTCGCATGAGTCAGGCCCCGTGAATTTCGCCGGACGCGCCATTCAGCAGGGCGATCCGGCACAAGACACCTGGGATACTCTTACCGATCGCACCACGGTCCGGTTTCTGGGTATGAAGACCGAATGCGTTTCTTGCCACGACGGCCGCCGGCATTTGGAAGAGATTAACCTCTTTCTCACCGCTCAGCGCCGGACCGATTTCTGGCGCATGTCGGCATTCTATTCCCGGACCAATATTCAGAACGTGGCGCTCGACGCTTTCTTTCGCCAGACACGTAACCTGGTCACGGATCGGCCCACCGGTGCCTACTTCGCCTTTGTTGACCCCAACGCGCCCGGCCCTCGCCCCGCTCGCAGCGGGGGGCCCTATGAGCCGCGTTTTATCGTGAACGGCGACTTGCCGCGTTCCGGGGAGTGGCGTCGCGAACTCGCTCGCTTAATTACCAGTGACCGGCAGTTCGCCCGCGCCAGCGTCAACTACCTTTGGGCGGCCGTCTTCGGGCAAGGGATCGTGGATCCGGTGGACGGCTGGGATTTAAAGCGCATTGATCCCAAGAATCCGCCGCCCGCCCCCTGGACCTTGCAGCCGTCGCATCCTGAATTAGTCGAAGCCTTGGCGACCGAGTTCATCAAGTCTAATTTCAGCGTCAAGCAGATGTTGCGTTTAATGGTCAGTTCGAGCGCCTATCAATTGTCGAGCCGCTATCCCGGCACTTGGCGGCCGGAGTACGAGCGCTACTTCGCCCGTTATGGAGCGCGGCGGCTCGAAGCCGAGTTCGTGCATGACTCGATGGCGCTGGCCACCAACACCGCCACGCCCATGGATGTGGAAGGGCTCGCCGCCCCGGTTCGCTGGGCCGTCCAATTGCCGGACCCCAGCGAACCTCGCGATGACTTCAATACCCGTAATTTCCTCACCCAGTTCGGGCGTGGCGATTACTGGAATATCCCGAAAAGCCGCAAGAGTACGGTCTTACAGGTGCTCTTCCTGATGAACGACAATGGCGTCAATTTCCGGACGTTTGCCAATCGGGATGGCGGACGCACCACCCGCGTCGCCGAACTGCTGCAAGCCGGCGTCGACGATGCGACCGCGATTCGCCGCTTGTTTCTCGCCACGCTCACGCGGTATCCCACCGACGAGGAAGCCGCCCTCATCGGCCGCAATAAGCGCGGCACCCGTGACCAATGGCTGACCGACTTACAGTGGGCGTTACTGAACAAAGTGGAATTCCTGTTCAATTATTGAGGAGCCGGAACATGCGCATTCGTCATTCACAGTGTCAGAGCCCGGAGCACTTAGTCTCGCGCCGGAGGTTACTTTTCGGGCCGGGTGCCGCCCCGGCTTTTCTGGCTCTCGCCCGCCGCGGCGACGCCCAAACCAAGTCGGCGGGGGCCAGCCCGCGCAATACCGCCAGGAGTTGTATCTTCATCAACCTGAACGGTGCGCCCAGTCAGCTCGATACTTTCGATCCGAAGGATGGCCCCTGGAATCCCGGCGACGCCGACCTTCGCGAAGCGGCGCCCCGCCTGCTGCTTTCCCGCACGCTCTTTCCGGAACTATCGCGCCGCGCGGCGGATCTGTTAGTCTTGCGTTCCGTCGAAAGTTGGGAACTGGCCCACGAACGCGGTAACTTCTATTTGCAAACGGCTCACCCTTCGAACCCGGCGTTCCTGGCCGAATCGCCGCATATCGGTAGCGTGATTTCGGCGGAGCGTACCGCGACGGGGATCTTGCCGCCCTTTCTGGCTATTAACTCCGGGGTCTTGCAAGGGGCCAAGTTTTTAAATGGCATTTATGAGCCCCTCAGTACCACCGCCAACCCGGGCGGCCTGTCCACGCTGGAGCACAATTACTACGGTGCCAATAGCCGCGCGCGCTTCGAGGAAAAGTATAAGTTATTGGAAGAGCTAGACGCCAAGTGGCGCGCCGCACCGCTCAATAAAGCTACCGCCGATCACGCCGCCTTCTATACGGCGGCTCGCAAGTTGGTATATGAGCCCACGGTGGCCGCCGTCTTCCGCTTCACCACGGACGAAAACGCGCGCTACGGCAATACGAATCTGGGGCGCGCTTGCTTGGTGGCGCGCAACGCGATTCGGGCCCAGGCCGGCACCAGCTTCATCAACATCGATTACGGCGGCTGGGACATGCACCAGTCGATCTACGATCGCGGGTACAACGGCAACATGTACCAACAGGCCAATCAGCTGGATACCGCGCTGGGGCAATTAGTCGACGACCTGAAACAGTCCGGAGACTTTTCGAGTACGTTGATCGTGATGATGGGCGAATTTGGCCGCACACCTGGCCAACTGAACCCGCGCGGCGGCCGCGACCATCATAAGTATGCGATGTCCGTGGCCATGCTGGGTGGCGGCGTGCGCGGCGGTCGCGCGATCGGCGAAACCGATCGCGAAAGTGATCAGATCATCACTCCCGGATGGAGCGCCAATCGCCCCATTTACATGGAGGATATTGCCGCCACCATTTACTCCGCCATGGGCATCGATTGGACGAAAGCCATCACCGACACGCCGTCCGGCCGGCGCTTCGAGTATGTGCCTTACGCCAACCAGAGCCGGTTTCAACCGGTCGACGAGGTCTTCGGCTAATGCGCGCTCTGCTCTGGTTACTCGCCGCCAGCGCCGCCTGGGCTCAACGGCCCGCATTCGTCTATGTCACGTCGGCCGGCGCGCGCCTCGTGGCAGGCCAAAGTTTCGCCAGCAAAGCGACGGCTGTTGACGCGAACGGGGCCACGCTTTCTAACCAAACCTGGGTTTGGTCTTCGTCGGACGACAAGCTTGTTTCGGTGGACTCGAATGGCCAGATCACGGCGAAGTTTCCTGGTATTGCCGACGTCATCGCCACCGCCAGTGGCGTGCGCGGCACGGTGCGCGTGCAGGTGCTGCCGGCCCTGATTGAAGTATCGCCCGCCGACCGTGAAGTTGCCCCCGGCGACCAAATCGAGTATCGGGCCCGGGTACTGAATTCCCGGGGTGAGGAACTGGAAGGCGTCCCGCTGCAATGGACCGTCACCGGTGCCGATGGCTTCAATAATAATGGCGTCTCCATGGGGCGCAACGGGATCCTCTCGGCCTTTGGTGTCGGACGATTCAACGTGCGCGCCGCCATCGTTTATGCCACGGGGCCCGGACAGTTCGTACCGCAGTTTGCCGGTTCCGCCCGCGTCGACGTGCGTCAACCGGGCACCTGGCGCGTGCGTCGCATTGCCGCATCCAACGATACGCGCGACGGTATGCTTTTGCGGTCTTCGTCGAATGCGGTGGCCGTCGGCGGCGATGGTCTCCTCGCGCTCTCGGCTTCCTTGGATGGCTTGGCCAACGGCATCGTCACCTCCCGCGGCGGCGCTCTCGACGTGTGGGCCGCCAGTGGTGCCGCCGGCGTGCGTCCCGGCACAGTGATCATGACCTTCGACAACCCTGCGGCCAACCGGCGCGGTGAGGTGGCGGCGACCAGTGTCGTCGTGGGAACCGGTAGTTACGGCACGGCGAATAATCTGCTGCTTGTGACGCGTGAAGGCCCCCACTTCCTGACTCTCGCCGGGACCTCCGACGCCGGCGTCGATATCATCCGGCCCCAGGGTACAACCCGTTTCTCACTCAACGACAACACCCAATGCGCTTTCACCGCCGCCTATCGCCACCCCGTCACCCGCGTTGACCGCGTGGGAATTTTTATGGTCGATAGCGACGTTTATCACCAGTTACTCGTTCCCGCCGACGCCGTCTTACCCGGTCTCACGGGCCCTTACACCTTCGACCGGGACTTCGCCCTGGACAATGCGGGCGTACTGATTTTTGTCGTCTTCCAAGCGGGCAACCGCCACGTTTACCGGCGCACGATTACGGGAGCCTACGAGCGCGTGGCCGGCACCGGAGATAAAGTGGCCGGAAATACAATTACCCAGGCGAGCCAGGTGGCGATTTCCCCGGCGGGCCATTTCGCTTACCACCTGTATACCGCGAACGCCGGGCATTATCTGGTGTTACACCGGCTCGGAGAAGCGCCGCGCACCCTACCGCTCAGTGACTTACGCCAGGTGTTTCACGTGAGCTTATCCGGCGAGGTGCTCTATTACGGCAATGGCGGTGCCGGACCGGGCGTCTATGGCTGGGACGGCGCGCAATCCAGGGCGATCGCCCTGCTGGGACGGCTAACGCCCAGCGAAGACCCGCTTACCGAAATCACCAGCGCCAGCTTCGGTGCCGGCCCCGACGTGATTGTCCACGGCACCACCCCGCGGCGGGACCTGCTGATTTATCGCGCGATGCCCAACCCCGCCGTCCTGATCGAAAGTGGCGCGCGCACTTTTGGCCCGGCGGGGCTGGCCTTTGAGAGCCTCGTGCCGGGGTCGAAGCAGGGTCCGCCCTACTTACGCAACGTTTACTCGCGTTCGGGCGCGATTGAGCCCGGTACGCCCGCCATCGCCATCGTCGCTCCCGGCGATCGCCTGCCCGAAGGCGGCCGTTTCGATGGCAATCTTCTGCAGCGCACGCCGGATGGCGACTTACTGCTGACCACCGCTACCTCTTTACAGCGGCTGAATCCCGCCACCTCCAGGAGCCTATTCCGTTTCCCCTATTCCATGGATGGCGGCACGCTCTATGGCGCGGCGCTCGCCGCCGCCAACCGGAGCGGGGTCACCGCCATGCTGGTGAACAATAGCTTCCCGTCCCAGCGGTTGGTGATGGTGGAGAACGGCGCGCCGCGTCTGATCGCTCATATCGGGGGCGGCGATCCGAATTTCCGTACGAGTAGCCCGGCGGGCGGAGTATTTGCCGCTAACCGTCAACTATCGGTGGACGAACGTGGGCGCGTCATCGCCCTGATGGATGTCAACGGCGGCCCGGCGGGAGTATTTGCTTACGAGCAAGGGGCCTGGAAACCGCTACTCATCGCCGGGAATAAAATTGGCTCCGACACCGTCGTCAGTATCGACTTGGTCCGCGTCGCCGGTAGCCGCGTCTTCGCGCGCTACGCCATCGCGGGAAATTTCGTGTCGCTTGCCGCCGAAGAGGCTGATGGCTGGACGCGACGGTTCGGACGCGGCGATGCATCGCCCACCGGCAATATCGCCGGCAACCCCGGAGCCTTTGAGGTCTTGGAAGATGGGCGCATCGCCGTGAGTTTCTCCGCCGGGGGCATGGTCTGTTTGGGCGTGCAACGTCCGGGCCAGGATATCCGGGTGGTGGTGCTGGGCAATGCGCCAACGGGCGATGGTGATTTATTTCTTACAGTAGATTCGGTCGACCTGCGTGACGATGGCCGCATCTACTTTACCGGCCTAACCGCCGGAGACCGCCTGGTAGCTTATGTCGCCGAACCAATTCAGTAACTTACTTCTCATCGCCTCATGTTTCGCCGGCGGCGCTCTCGCTCAGCCGGCGGCGCGGCTGGACTTGAAAGCCCCTCAACTGACGGTGGTCGTGGCCCGCGCGATACAACTGACGGCCACCCCTTATGCGGAATCTGGCGCACTCGCCGACGCCAGCCTCGTATTTGGCGTCGAACCCGCCGCGCTCGCCTCGGTTGACCATGAGGGACTGCTGCGCGGCCTTGCTCCGGGGTTCGTCACCGTTTCCGTGCGTGACACGCTGGCCGGCGTGAGTAACCAGTTGCGCCTGGAGGTGCAGCCGTGGCGCATCGAAATCCAGCCTTCGCAAATTGAGGTCAGGGTGGGCGAAACGGCGCAGGTATCGGCCCTCGCCCTCGACGCCGATGGCCGCGTGATCCCGAATCAGGCGTTCCGCTTCGCCGTCGGCCTCCCCGCAGTGGCGACGGCCGGCAACGACGCGATCGTGCGTCCGGTGGCCGAGGGCACGACATCGCTGGTGGCATCCATCGAGGGCTCCACCATGGCTGGTACCGCCACCATCCGCGTGCTCCGCCAGAGCGACTACCGGCTAACGCGCCTGCAAGACACCCGTACCATCGCTTCTTCGGCCATCACCGCCGTGCACGAGGTGACCGCTGCCGGGACGCGCATCGCTTACCTCGCCACGCTCGCCAACGGAGGCCAAGCCGCCGTGGTGGAAGAGAACGGCCGGCGCCGCGTCCTTCTCGCGGCCGGCCAATATCTCCCTTCCCTCGCGCGCCTTCCCACGCGCTTGTTGAATCTGTCTCTCAATGCCCGCGGTGACGCCGCCGTCCTGGTGGAACACTCCGATGACCCCTGGTGCGGCTCCGCGCTGATCGTCATTCGCGCCTCAGGGAACATTGAGGAGCCCGCTTCCGCTTGCGGCCTGTATCTGCACCCTCATGGCTTAGCCGGCAACGGCAATCTCACTTACCAACTCAATAGCGGCGGCCAAGGCTTGGTTAGGGAATATTCAGCCAACGGAGTCACTCGCACTTTACTTTCGATCGCGGCGCGTCCGCCGGAAATGGCCGCCGTCACCGGCCTGAACGGGAACGGCCTCAGCGTTTCGCGCTACGGCCACGCGCTCGCCATCGTCTCCACCGCGGCCGGTGCGGAAGCCTGGCATTACGATGGTCAACGCTGGCAGCGTGTCGCCCGCGCGGGCGACGCCGTGGATGGATCCACCATTCAGTGGTTCAATAACCGCGCCTTCGCCGGCGTCGATGGCCGGTTCTTTACGCGCTTCGGCGAAAACGGCATTTTGCAGATGGCACCCGGCCAAACGCGAGTCTTCACGAAGAACCAATCTCCGTATGCCAACGGACTCCGCCAATCCTGGAGCCACGCCGTGGTGGATGTACTCGGCGACAAAGTGTTGATTAACGCCAACTTAGTAAAAGACGGCAAAGATCTCACTTACTTGGCCATCATCGGTAACAGCCAAGCCACCACGCTCGCCGAGACGAACTGGATCATCGAAGGCGGCGGGTTTCTCGCCGATGGCCGCGTGGCGGCAGTGGTCCTCGACGGCAATGACCTGCGTCCCAGCCTGCTTGACGGCGTCACCGCCGCGCCCCTCTTCCCGGCCGGTGCCACGGTGGAGGCACCCGCCTTTGCCGATTGGCGCTATCCGGTGCGCGGTGCCGCCAGCCGCGCTTTGGTGATGCGCGGTGCCGGCGAGTCGCTGGTCGAAACAGGCAGTGGCGTCCATCGCGCCGTAGTCTCCTCGGGAGTTCGCTTACCCGGCTCGGGTAAACCGCTCATCGGCCTCAGCGCCGTCGCCACCGCCACCAACGGCACGGCCGTCCTGATCGGCTCGTTCCCGGCTGGCAATGGCCTCTATCTCTGGAGAGCCGGCGAACTCTCCCTGCTGATCGATACCGTGGGCGCGGTGAAAGGGCCCGGTGGCGCCTCGCTCAATTTCCTCCCGGCCTATCGCCATCGGCTGCTCGCCGTCAATAACCGCGGCGAGACCGCATTTGCCGGCAATTCCGGCGGCATCGACCGCCTGCTGGTGATCGCACCCGGCGATACCCAGGCTCGTGCCGTGGCGACCCTTGGCGCGCCGCTCGCGGGCGGCATCCTCAACACTCTCGAGCACGTGGCGATTGACGAAGAGGGGCGCGTCTCCTTCTTCGGCCGCCTGAACGGCAAACCGGCTCTTTTTTTCTGGGATCGGGCTAAGGTCGATGTCATTGCGCAAAGCGGCCCCGCCACGGGGAACAAAGCGGCCTTAACCGAGTTCTTCTCCATCGCCACCAGCGGACGCGACCACAACGTCGTCTTTAATTACAGTTGGACCTCGTTCGAAGTGCGCGCCTACGATGGCACCCGCTGGACAGAGGTCACCTCCACTTCCGATCCCCGGGCGGGAAACCTCGCCCTTCGTTCCAGCTTTGGCCCGTCGCAACTCTCGCGCACCTGTTACCTCGCCCAACCGCTCGAAGGCACGAATGGCGCTTACTGCGTCAAGCCCGGCGGAGCCATCGGCATCGTCGGGCGACTCGGCGACCGCATGCCCGGCGGCGGCACGTTGTTGGTTCCCCTCGGCATCACCGTTGCCGAAAACGGCGAAATCTATCTGGCCGCCCAGGTGTACGAGAACGGGCGTGAATTTGCCGCCCTTTACCTCGCCTCACCACTTTAAGCTTCGCCCCAAATCTATCAGGCCTTCCAGAGTTCCTCAATCGGCGCGTAAGGATCGTCGCCACGCGATTCAGGCACGTAGTAAAAACCGCGCTTGAACGGATCATCGTAACGAATGGTGCCCCAATCGATCCCCATGGCGGAGTAAATGGTGGCTTCGATGTCTTCCATCCGGATATTGCGCTGATGGCTCCAGCCCGAATCGACGGTTTCGCCTCCCAGGGCATCGGTACCGCCGATCGTGCGGCCCCCCCGGATACCTGCCCCGGCGAAGACGGCGAACTGTTGGGCGTAATGGTCCCGGCCCGCGGTCGCCGTGAGCTTGCCGGGCGTCCGGCCAAATTCGCCCATCATCACAATCAGCGTCTCGTTGAAAAGCCCGCTTTTTTTCAGGTCGCCAATCAGCGCGGAGACCCCATCGTCCACCAGCTTCAAATTGGCCGGCAAAACATTATTCGCGTAGATGTTTTGGTGATTGTCCCAGCCGCCCAGCGTAATCTGGACGTAGCGCGTGCCACCCTGCGAGGCCAGCACATTCGCCGCCGTCAAGCAGGAGTTGCCGAAGGACGAGTTGCCGTACCGCACCGCGTCGGCGGCCGTCAAACGGAAGGCTTGGTTCACCTGATTGTTGAACATCAACCCGCGCCCGTTCTGGTAAAAATTATCGTAGTCCTGCATTTCGCGGCTGTAAGGATTGGCCGTCCGAAGCGGCTTATCCAGCGACATCAGCAGGTTCCACTTCGTCTCAAAGCGCGTCGCACCATCCGCGTTCACGGTATCCGGAAGGCCGCTGGCCGCGGTGTTGGCGGGTGCAGTGATCTTGAAAGGCGCGAAATCCGCCGACAGATAGCCGGGGCCGATCGCGCCATCGGAGTTGAGGCAGAGGAAGGTCGGAAACACCTGCCCCGTCTTGCGTTCCGTTTCTTTC
>JANLPT010000006.1:0-21850 GCA_031367405.1 Bryobacteraceae bacterium | reverse complement strand
CGTCAATGGCGAATCCGCTTGGACACCCAATACCTCGCTGCTGCTGGCCATGGCCGAAAGCTTGAAATACATCAAGAATCTTGGGATGGACAAGCTGGTGCTGAACGCCCAAATGCTGGCCCGCGCGACGCGTGCCGCCGTTTCTACGTTGGGCCTCGAAGTTTTTTCTTCTACTCCTGGCGGTAGTGTCACCGCCGTTCGCGCCCCCCATGGGCTCGATTCCGGAGTCATCGTGAAGGAATTCCGCCAACGCTTCGGTGCCATCATCACCAATGGCCAAGGCGAAATGAAAGGGCAGATCTTCCGGATCGCTCATCTCGGCTACTTCGACTTCATGGATCTGTTCGCCATGGTCGCGGCGCTCGAAGTGATTTTGAACGCCAATGGTTATCCGGTCGTCTATGGCTCCGGCGTGGCCGCCGTCCAGCAGATCTATGCGGAGGCCGCCCAGATCGCGAGCCCCGTCCTTGTAGGTGCATAAACCAGCATGAAAATCGTCATCGCCGAAGCCCTGGCCCCCGCCGGGATCGACAAATTAAGGCAACAGCCCGGTTGGGAAGTCGTGGTCTCGACCCCCGGCGAATTTCAGCAACATCTGGCCGACTGCGATGCGCTCATCGTACGCAGCGCCGTGAAAGTGAATGCCGACGTGCTGCGCAAAGCGCCGCGGCTGCGGGTGATTGGCCGCGCGGGCGTGGGCGTCGACAATGTCGACCTGCCCGCCGCCACCCAAGCCGGCGTCACCGTGATGAACACGCCCGGCGGCAACGCCGTCGCCGTCGCCGAACAAACCATCGCCTTCATGCTCTCGCTGGCCCGCCACATTCCGCAAGCTGCCGCTTCCACCAAAGCCGGCAAGTGGGAAAAGAAGAAGTTCATGGGTTCGGAACTGCGCGGCAAGACGCTGGGCATCGTGGGCCTCGGTGCCATTGGCCGTGAAGTCGTGCTGCGGGCCAAGGCTTTTGGCATGCGCATTTTGGGCCACGATCCTTACGTTAGCCAGCAAGCGGCGAATGACTTGGGTGTGGAACTCGTCGAGCTGGACGGGCTATATGCCGAAGCGGACTACATCACGGTGCACGTCGCGCTTACGCCCGAAACCACCAAGATGATCAATGCCACTTCCATCGCCAAGATGAAGGACGGCGTGAAGATTTTGAACTGTGCGCGCGGCGAGTTGCTCGATAGCGATGCTCTCGTTGCCGCGCTCGCCTCCGGCAAAGTCTCCGGTGCCGCCCTTGACGTATTCGACACCGAGCCATTGCCCGCCGATCATCCGCTCCTGAAGCAGGAGAACCTGATCGCCACGCCGCACATTGGTGCCTCCACCGAAGAAGCGCAAGAGATTGTCGGCCATCGCATTGTCGATCAGATCATTCAATATCTCACCGAAGGCGTGGCCATCCACGCCGTCAACATGCCCGCCATGTCGAAGGAAGCCTATCGCGCTATGGGCCCCTTCATCACGCTGGCTGAGCGATTGGGGCTCTTTGCCGCCTACGTCTCGACGGGCAATCCGGCCAAGGTTCGCATCACCTATTCCGGCCGTATCGCCGAGCAGAATACGCAGTTAGTGCGCAATGCGGCCTTGGCCGGATTGCTGAATCGTTCACTGTCGATGAAAGCTAACTTAGTCAACGCCATGCAGATCGCCGGCGACCGGGGCTTGTCGATTTCCGAAAGCCACGAGAAGCGCGCCGCTCATGTCGATACCGTGCGTATCGAACTTGAAACCAGCACTCGCACCGTCACGGTGGAAGGTGCCGTGGTTCTGGATCGTCCCCGGCTGCTGATGGTGGACGGAATCTATTGCGAGGCCATGTTAGCCGGACATCTACTCGTGCTCAAGAACGACGACGTTCCCGGAGTGATCGGCTTCATCGGTTCGATTCTCGGCAAGCACCGCATCAATATCGCGAACTTTTCGCTGGGCCGCGAAGAGCAACCCACTAAAACGGGAGAGCCGCTCACCGCCATCGCCGTGGTGGAAGTCGACGGCCTGGTTTCCGACGAAGTGATCGCCGAACTGCGCACCAACCCGGCCATTCGCGGTGCTCGCATGGTGACCTTTTAACGGCCTTTGCCGATTCGGAACTCGACACCTTGTTGGCGATTCAGCCGCTCGCTGCGGACCGTATCCACACTGCTGAACGCGACCTTGCGAACCGTATCCTGCTTCGTCACGTAGGCGAACTGTTCGCCGGTCAGCCAATAGGCGCGCACTGGTTCAATTCGTCCATCACGGAAGGCCACCAATGCGACCTCGTCCATGATGGGATCTACGATGGGCAGCAGCGCCCCATATTCGCGCATGACGGGGTGAGCGTGATCCGCCTGATAGAGACTGCTCGTAGCCAGGATCGGGGCCTTGGCCTCCGCCGGCCCCGGCGCATCAAGCGCATGAAGGGTCTGCGGAGCGTTCCAATATCCGCCTCCCGCACCCCAGAAACCAGCCCGATAGTTGCTTCGGACATGCGTTGCCGGGCGAGCGGCCGGGTCTGGTCCACGCAGCTGCCCGAAGACGGGGAGAGCCAGGGAACAGATCAGCACGAGTCGCATATCCGCATTTTCCGCCGATTCGCCGCGAAAACCAAGCGAAATCTAACCTGAGAGAGAATGAAAGAATGGGATTCGCATTATGGCTCATCGACCGCGAAGCTTGGGCGGCAGGCACCCACGAGTACAAGCCCATGGGCACTGCGGTGATCGCCGCCACCCAACTGTTCCGCGCCCGCGATTTTTCCCGTACCCGCCCGCCTCCCTCGCGCCGAACGGCAGGCTTTGAGGGACTATTTGCCTCGCTCGAAGACGTCAACCGCCATCTGCACAATCCACGTCCGAAGGCCGGGCGCATCCCCCTCCTCTCCGTCATAAGTCATTGACTTTAAACAAATGGGGTCGCACCACCACCGGCCCCAGCCACACTAGAATAGGGGTATGGGGGGGAGTGAAAATATCCATTAGGGGCCCATTAGGGGCCCATTAGGGAGGAGTTAAGGCCGATTTTCAAAGGCCTTAAAGACCTTGCAATTCGCCGCCGGACCCACGCGTGACGATTGCGCCACCAAACCGCGCAACTCGTCCCGCAACTCCATCAGCGACGCGATCCGCGCCTCTATTTCGCGCACCTTCTGGTCGACTTTGGCGCACATTGCGCGACACGACGAGTCACTCGTCGCCGTCATCGCGTAAAGTTCATCGATCTCCCGCAGGCTAAAGCCGAAGTCCTGCGCCCGCTTGATGGAGCGGATCCGATCGACCGTCGATGCCGGGTAGTGCCGATACCCAGAACGCGCCGCAGGGCGGGGAATCAGGCCGAGCCGCTCATAGTAGCGAATCGTCTCGACATGCACCCCCGCCTCGCGCGCCGCGTAAGCGATGGTCTTACTTTTGGCAGCAGGGGCAGGCACAGCCGCAACCGCATTTGCAGTCACAGGGCTCGCACTTGCCACCTTCGCCGCAACATCCCGCGCACTTGCATTTTTCGCAGCATTTCTTAGGAGCATTGGTCATGGGGGTCATGGAAGGACCCTCCTTTCACCATAACTCTAAACCCCGTATGCCGGTACGGAGTCAAGGGGCGCGTTAGAATTTATTTCAGTGCTCGCCATCCTCTTCCTCATGTCGGAAAGCCGGCTCACGCATCCGGCCGGCCAGCAGGCCTTCCGCTTATGGTTTACTTTTCTGGCCGAATCGCAGTACCACCTCCGGGCCGGCCAACGCGCGCGCGACGTAACGGATTGCGCCGCGCTCCTCCGCTTCGCTTATCGGGAAAGCCTTCGCCGCCACGACGCCGCTTGGTTCAAAACCGTCACGCTTCCCGCCATTCCTTCACTGCCCCCCATCGATGACTTCGCCAATCCCGGAGCCAAGCTCTTCCGCACCGGCCCGGACGATTACCGCCAGTTCGCCGACGCCCGCACCCTCCGGCAGTGGAACGCCGTCAAAATCAGCCGGCGCCTGCAGGACGCCGCCCCCGGAGATCTGCTCTTTTTCGAGCAAGTTGGGCAGAAGATGCCCTTCCATGCGATGATCTATGTCGGTAAGAGTCATTTCACGGCGAGCCCTGAACCATGGATCGTCTATCATACAGGGCCGATGGGCCAACAGCCGGGCGAAATCCGGCGGCTCTCACGGGGGGAGCTTTTGGCGCATCCGCAGCCGCGTTGGCGTCCGCTTGAATCGAACCCCACCTTTCTGGGCGTCTATCGTTGGAGGATCTTGAGTGGCGAGCAATAAGTCCTTGGTGTGGGCGCTGGTGGCGCTGGCCGCGTTACCGGTCACGGCCCAGGAAGACGACGAGTCACGCTACTTTTCGCTTGTTTCCAACCGGACCTTCGGCACCGGCGAGAAGGCCTCCATCACCGTATCGAGCTCCGGCATGGGTTCGCTCGAGTTTCGCGTCTACCGCGTCAACGATCCGGGCAAGTTCTTTGAGCAGCTGGAAGATCCCCATCAGTTCGGTGGGCGCAGTCCCCGTCCCGAGCGCGAACTCACGTGGCTCGAACGTTTTGAGAATTGGAAGCAGGATCATCGCGTCCACATTCGCGATGCCTTCCGCGCCCAATTCTCGCGCGATGCCCGCATCCGCATCCATAGCGTTACCAACCCGAAGCCCCTCATCCGCGGCCCCGCCAGCTTCGCCCAGGTGCCCCTACTGAACCAACAGCAACTCGTGACGAAGTTCCGCCAATCGCTCACCAAGAAAAATCCCTGGGACTCGGTCACCGTGCCGCTCGATCTCCCCCAGGCCGGCATCTACCTGGTCGAAGCGACCAACGGCGTTTTGCGCGCTTACACCATCGTCTCCGTTTCGAACTATGCCCTCATCACCAAGTCCGCGCCCGGAAGGCTCGTCACCATGGTGGTCAACCGGCAAACGGGCGCGCCGGTAGTCGATTGCCCCGTGAGTGTCGTCGCCAAGCGCACCGTCGTGGGAGAAGCGAGGACCAATGCCGCTGGCGTCGCCACCCTGAAACTCGCTGAATTCAAAGGCGACGATGTGCTCGTGATGGCCAGCCCCCAAGGTGACTTCGCCATCAACGCCCTCCCTGGCTATTCATTCCATCGCGGCCAGCGCGACTCGCTCACGGGCTACGTCTATACTGACCGTCCCGTCTATCGTCCCGGGCACAAGCTCGGCTATCGCGCCATCCTCCGTGCGCCTACGGCCAAAGGCTACGACCTGCCGGCCCTGCAAAAAGCGACGGTAGAAATCAATGACCCCGAAGGCAAAACCGTTTTTCGCGAAGTCCGCAACGTGTCCACATTCGGCACCGTCAACGGCGACTATGCCGTGCCCGATGGCGCGTCCCTGGGCATGTATTCGGTCGAATTGAAGATGGGTGACGCGCAAGTGTCCGGCAACTTCGAAGTCGAGGAGTACAAGAAGCCGGAGTACGAAGTGAAGGTCACGCCGTCGAAAAAGCGCTACCTGCAAGGCACGCCGATGGAAGCTGAAATCGAAGCCCGCTATTACTTCGGCGAGCCCGTCGCCGGAGCCAAGGTGAAATACGTCGTCTATCGCTCGCGCTATTGGGCCCCCTGGGCCGGTGCGGATGAGGACGACGAACCCGGCACGTGGGGTCAACAGGAGATCGCCCAGTTCGATGGCCAGACGAATGCCGAAGGCAAGTTGAAAGTGCTCATTGACAACCCGGTGGCCGACAAAGAAGATGAGCGATTCGGCTGGGTCTACCGCATTGAAGCCCGCGTTACCGATGCGGCTCGTCGCGAGATCAGCGGCTCCGGTTACGTGGTGGCACCTTACGCCAGCTACCTGGTGACGGCGCAGCCGAATGGCTACGTCTACGCGGCCGGTGAAACCGTGAAGCTGATGGTGGAAATTCGCGATTACGACGCTGCTCCGCAAGCTGCCGCCTTTCGCGTTGAAGTGCTCAGCTCCGATTGGCGCGAGAAGATCCCCCGCATCGTTGCCACGTATCCCGGACGCACCTTCGAAGGCCAGGCGACGACCGAGTTTCCCGCGCCCGCCGCCGGCAGTTATCGCCTTCGCGTCGTCGCCCGCACTCCTGAAGCCCGCGACGCCGTGGGGCAAGCCTACCTCTGGGTAGAAGGTGGCGGTGAGAGCGCCCGGGATAACTCCATCGAGATCATCCCCGACAAGAAGACTTACAAACCCGGCGAAACCGCTCGCGTGCTGATCGTCACCGGCGTCCCCACCGCCCACGTGCTCCTCAGCATCGAAGGCCGAGACCTCCACCAGCACGAAGCCCGCGCCGCGAAAAGCGCTTCCTTCGTCCTCGAAGTTCCCATCCGCAACGACTACGCGCCCAACTTCTATGTCTCGGCGGCCTTCATCTATAACGGCCAACTCTACCAAGGCACCAAGAGCCTCAAAGTGCCGCCGGACGAGCGCAAGCTAAACGTGAAAGTCACTCCGTCCAAGGCGCAGTTCAAGCCGGGCGAAGCGGCGGGCTACACGGTGGAAGCGAAGGACTGGCAAGGCAAACCGGTGTCTGCCGAGTTCTCGCTCGGCGTCGTCGACGAAGCCATCTACGCCATTCGCCCCGAGACTCTGCCCGATCCCCTCCGCCATTTCTATGGCCGCGTCTACAGCGTCGTCTCCACCGAGAGTTCGCTCTCCTATTACTTCTCGGGCGAAGCCGGCGAGCGCGCCATGCAACTCGCTCAGTCCACCTCGCGTAACCTCGCCCAACTGAAGCCGGACCGCGTTCCCGAACCCCGCATCCGCAAAGCTTTTCCTGACACCGTCTACTGGGCCCCCGCCGTCGTCACCGGTGCCGATGGCCGCGCCACCGCCAAGCTCGAATTCCCTGATTCGCTCACCACCTGGCGCGCCACCGCTCGCGGCGTCACCCGCGACACCCGCGTCGGCCAAGGTATCAACAAGGTCATGGTCCGCAAGAACCTGATCCTGCGCCCCGCCGTGCCGCGCTTCTTCACCGAAGAAGACGAAGTCACTCTGTCGATGGTGGTGCAGAACTATCTCGAAGGCGAAAAGAGCGTCAAAGTCACCCTCGAAGCCAAGGGCCTTGAACTCTTAGACGGCACAACGCGCGAAATCACCGTAGCCGCCAAAGGCACCGCCCGCGCCGACTTCCGCATAAAAGCCAAGCCCGGTAAAGAGGCCGTCATCCTCGCCAAAGCGCTCACCAATGAGGAGAGCGATGCCGTGGAACTCAAGCTGCCCATCAAGCCTTTTGGCGTGCCGCTCAGCGTATCAAAGTCCGGCGCGCTGAAGACCGATCAGGACGTAGCCGACATGACGCTCGAAGTCCCCGCCAACTCCGTCCCGCACTCGCGCGAAATCGAGATCCGTATTTCGCCCTCCATTGGCGGCGCGCTGTTCGGCGCGCTCGATTACCTCACGGCTTTTCCCTATGGCTGCACCGAGCAAACTATGTCCAGTGTGCTGCCCAACATCATCGTCGCCAAAGCCTTTGAGGAACTGAAGCTCAAGCCGATGCAGGAACCCAAAATCCTCGAAGCCAAAGTCCGCGAAGGGCTCGATCGCCTCCTCGACTTCCAGCATCCTGACGGCGGCTGGGGCTGGTGGCAAACCGACGATTCCTCCGCCTACATGACGGCGCTTGTCGTCGAAGGCTTTTCCCGCGCCATGGCCGCCGGCTACCACCGTCCTAACGTCAATGAGGCGCGCGACAAAGGTGTCGCCTGGCTCACCAAGGAGTTCCTGCGCGAAGAACGCGCGGTGCCCGATGCCCGCGCCTACATGCTCTACGCCCTCGGACTGGCCGGTGCCGCCGGTGCCCCGCAAGTCGACAGCGTGTACCAGCAGCGCGAGCGCATGTCGCCCCAAGCGCTCGCCCAACTCGGCCTGGAGCTCGATCGCCGTAAAGACGCCCGCGTCGGCGACGTCATCGCGCGCCTGGAAAACTTCGCCCGGCAGAACGGCCAGGAAGCCTGGTGGCGCTGGGATCGCGACGATGTCCTCGGCATCGTCTACGACACCTCCACGGAAGCCACCGCCATGAGTCTGAAGCTTCTCTCCCGGGTCAAACCCGATAGCCCGCTCGTCCCCAAAGCGGCCCTTTGGCTAGCCGCCAATCGCAGTGAAGGCTACTGGTGGTCGTCCACCAAGCAAACCGCCCTCGCCATCGACGGCCTCACCGAATACCTCAAGCGCAGTGGCGAACTGAAGCCCGACTTCACCGTCAACGTCGACCTCAACGGCCAGCGCATTCTCACCCGCCACTTCACCCAGGACGACGTGATGGGCATTCGCTCGGCCATCGTCAAGGTACCCGCCGGGTTGAGTAACAAAATCCGCGTCACTCGCACGGGTGAAGGCCGCGCCTACTGGTCAGCCAAGGCCGCCTACTATTCCACGGAAGATAAACTGCAAAAGTCGGGCTCCGTCGCCCTCAACCTCCTGCGCGACTACTTCAAATTGGTCCCCAGCAAACGCGCCGGCCGCATCGTCTATCAACTCGAACGCGCCGCCGGAGAATTCCAAAGCGGCGACATCGTCGCCAGCCGCCTAACCCTCACCGGTGGCGATTGGCGCTATCTGTTGGTCGAAGATCCCATCCCCGCCGGCGTTGAATCAATCGAAAAAGACGATCGGTACGAGCTAGCCGAAAAGCCTGACTGGTGGACTAGCTACTCCACCCGTCGCGAATTCAGAGACGACCGCACCGTCCTCTTCAAAACCTATTTCAGTGCCGGCCAAGGCACCTTCTTCTCACTCTTCAAAGTCGTCAACCCCGGAAAATTCCGGGCCAGCCCCGCGCGCGTCATGCCCATGTACCAGCCCGAGTATTTATCCACCACGGAATCGAAAACGGTGGAGGTGAAGCCATGATCTTCCTCATCGACGCCCTCGGAAATCTAGCGCTTTTCGGCCTTGCCTACTACTGGCTCGGATTGCCCGCTTCCTCCACCGGCAACCTCGCCCTATCGGCGGCGATCGCCGTGACGATGCTGGTGCTGGTGGCCTACCTGGTCGCGCTCGCCTTCAACCGCGATCCGCGCGCCGCCGTAGGCCGCGTACCCGTCATGCTGATCTGGCTCGCCATCGCCTCACTCGTCGTGGCCGCCATCATCCCCGTTTGGGGTTGGGCCGGCCCCATCGGTAACTGGCTCGCTTCCGCCCTCACCTTCAGCACCCGCATCCCCATCCAGCCCTCGTGGATCACCACCGCTTTCGAAACCGCTGTCGCCACCATCGCTGGACTCATCCTCATCGGCAGCCTGCTTCCCGCCGCCGTCAGAGCCTGCACCTCGGGCGGTCTACACGATTGGCGTCCCGTCCTCTCCCTCCGCTACACCGGTGCCGCCATCACTTACGCCATCGCTGGCCTGTGGCTTCCCTGGACACTCTTCTGGTGGATTCCGCAGGTCACTTCCTTTGAAGCGCAAATGGCCAGCTTCGTCCTGCGGGCCGGATTGGCCTTCGCGATCTACGTCAGCGCGTGGCTAATCTTCGCTGGCTATTGCCGTACCCAAACCCTGCCGCCAGAACGTTAGCACGCGGTCGAGCCCATGCTCCGTAATCAGCCGCTTCACCCGCGCCAAAGCTTGCGTGTACTTGGCATCCGTCGGCTTGTCGCCCGTTAGCTCCAGCGTCAAACCTTCCTGGAACCACCAGGGCTGGCCGGCGTGCGCCTGGCTTTCCAGCACCACATGCAGAAACTCATGCAGCAAGGTCGACTCCAGCACCCGCCGCCCCTGCAGCGTCTTGGCCGGCTGCATGCGCACCACTCTGCCACGCGTCGACGCCGCCACCGCGCCGCTCTCCCCCGTCGCATTGCGGAACGTCGCCACAGTCGGAAAAAGCTTCAACTGTACCCGGCCCACATATGCGCCGTGTGACCGCGACTCGGCTTCCTTCAACGCCCGTTCGGCCGCCGCGAGCACAAACTCTTCCTGCTCCGGATTCGCCGAAAGCAACTCAATCCGCTCGCTGCGCCGCGCCGCCCACTCCAGCCCCTGCGCCGTCAAACCGATCTTGGCCCCTGGATAATACTCTTCCAGAATCTCGCGCGAAGTGTGCCCGCTCGCACCCATCTGGATCGCGCCGATCTGGCACAGCCCCACGCCATGGCCGCGGCCCCGCCCCGCAAAAACGAACTTATCCCCCACCCGCGTCACATCGAACAGCAGACTCTTCACCTGCCACCCATACCGGTTCCCCAGCGCCGACTGCAGCTGATTGGCTCCGATCCGCCGGCCATTCACGCTCAAGTAATTCGCCCGGCCGGACGCCGATCGCTCCGTCACTTCCAACGTCGTGGCCGGTGCGTTCAAAAGCAACGCTGAGGCCAGTTGCTCCCCGGTAAATGCGGCGCGCCAATGGTCGTTACCCCGGGTGACGCAATGCGAATCGGCTTTCACCGGCAGGTAAGCGCCCATCGGCGAGCTCTCACTGGTCCCGCCGCAGTGTGCCGAATAGTAGGTCGCGGCTGGCTCACCCTTCCACCACAACATCAATCCTTCAGTGGATTCAGCCGCATCCTGCTGAACCTTGCGCCGCTGGCTCCAGTAGACGTTCTGGCAATGCGTCGTATCGCAAAGATCGTAGCCTTCGGCCGCGTGCGCACTGCGGTGCCGGATCGCGTAAGTGCGGATCGCCACCGCCATCGCTTTCAACGTCTCCGGATTCGTCACGCCGTTTAGTTCGCCCGCCAGCACGCTCGCCACATATTGTTCAAGTGGAATATGAGCTATCAAGAGCAAATGTCCAGCTCGGGTCGAAACGTTCAAATGGCTGAGAAATAGCGGCTTGCCACCTTTTACCTCTAGTGTCACTTCGCCTTGATACAGCCTCGTATGCGGAGCCTGAATCCGCAATCCATTCACCCGCGCATCAGAAATGGCCGTGCGGGAAAATAGGCGAATCCGTAGGGCGGACTCTTCCGCCGGAAGGCGGGCGGCAATCAGCGGACCGCTGAGGAGGAGGATGACGAAGGTAAGGTGCCGCGTTGCCATGATTCGTAAAGCCGACGGGCGGCGGGGGCGGCATCGCTAGCGCCGCGTCCAACTGGCAGAAACACGACGATAACATGTTCCGGCGACGCGCGGGGGGTCCAGCCGGCGAACCACCCTTGCAGCGAGATCCGGTTCGGGCTGGCCGCCGTGCCCGTTTTTCCGGCGAACGCCAATCCCGCCAGGCGCGCCGTCCCCGCCGTTGCCGCCAACGCCAACCCCTCATGCACCACCCTATTCTTTCCCAACGCCAACTGCCGGTAGGCGCGCGCCAACTCGAGCGGCGTCACCGCGATCCCCTCCTCGCCAAGCGCCGCCAAACGCCGGTCTTCCGCCGGCCGCATCGCCAAACCATAGCCGGCGAACGTCTTCACCAGTTGCCCCGGCTGCAAGCGTGCGGCCCCGGCGGCGAAGTAGTTGTTGCAGGAATAGGCCAACGCCTCGCGCGCATCGAGCGAATGGATAGGCGGATGCGTACAGTCGAAACGCCGCCCGGCTATCGTCAGCCGTTGCGGGCAGGGCGCGCGCTGCTCCGGGTTCAGCCCCGCTTCCATCAGCGCCAATAACGTGAACGGCTTCACCGTCGACCCGGGCCTCGTTGCCGCCACCCCAGGCCCGTAGTGCAACAGAGACCGTCCCGTGGCGACATCCAGGATCTCAGCCGATTCCAAAGTAGCCCCGGTATTTCTCCGGCAATCTCGCTGGCCGCAGCGACCGTTTATCTGCGCTCAGCGCGCAAAACAGATGCTTGGTGATGCCAGTCGCAATCCGCCGCTCACCGTTCAAAAGCTCATAGTCAAACGTGATCATCCGCGCACTCGCTGCCGCCACCCGCGTCCGAATCACGATCTCGTCATCGTACCGGGCCGCGTACGCGTACCGCACCGACGCCTCCACCACTGTCATCATTACGCCTTCCCGCTCCAGCTCATGGTAGAAAAATCCATCGCTCTTGCCATACTCCGTGCGCCCAATCTCCATCCACACCAGATAATTGGCATGATAAACAACGCCCATTTGATCAGTTTCGGCATATCTAACCCGGACGCGCGTCTCACGATAAGTAGGTTTCACGTTTCCTGAGCGTAACCTATTCGCGTAAACTGAAGAAAGCCCGATCACTTGGAGACCCATTTTCCTATGAGTACTAGACTCTTCCGCCGAGCCGCCCTCGGCGTACTGGCCTGCGCCCTGGCTGCTTCCGCCCAGAACGTCGCCGATCTCGAAAAACGCATCACTGAATTTACGTTGCCCAACGGCTTGCACTTCATCGTGCTCGAACGGCATACGGCCCCCGTCTTCGCCGGCCTCAGCTACGTGAATGCCGGTGCCGCCAACGATCCCGCCGGCAAAGCCGGCATTGCCCACATGTTCGAGCACATGGCCTTTAAAGGCACTCCTTCCATCGGTAGCAAGAACTACGCTGCTGAAAAGCTGTCGCTCGATGCCCTCGAAAAGACTTACGACCTGCTCGAAGAGGAGCGCCGCAAAGGTCCCCGGGCCGACAAAGCCAGGGTGGAAAAGCTACAAGCCGACGTCAAGTCCGGCATTGACCAGACCTTTGCGCAAGTCGATCAGGACGCTTTCACCCGCATGGTGGAAGAAAACGGCGCCGTCGGCCTGAACGCCGGCACCTCCATGGACTCTACTGTCTACTTCATGAGCCTACCCGCCAACCGCCTGGAAATGTGGTTCATGCTCGAATCCGACCGCTTCATCAGCCCCGTCTTTCGTGAGTTCTACAAGGAACGCGGCGTCGTCCGCAATGAGTACGCGCAACGCATCGAGAGCGATCCGCAAGGGCAGTTAGTGACGGCGCTGATGAACACCGCCTTCGCTGACAGCCCGTATCACGTCGGCTACGCCGGCATCCCCAGCGACATCGAAAATCTGCGCGTCGGCGACGCCCTCGCTTTCCGCAAGACTTACTACGTCCCCAGCAACATCACGATCGTGGTTGCCGGTGACGTCGACCCCCAAGAGGTCCGGGCCCTCGCCACCAAGCACTTCGGCCCCATGCCCGCCGGACCCCTGCCGCCGCCCGTCATCACGAAAGAGCAGGAGCAGCGCGGCGAAAAACGCGTCTCCATTGAAACCGATTCCCAGCCCATGATGGCCATCGGCTATAAGCGCCCCGACGCCTTAGACGCCGACGATCCGGTCTTCGACGTCATTTCCGGCGTACTGTCGCAAGGCCGCACGGGCCGCATGTACAAAGAACTGGTGGAAGAAAAGAAGCTCGCTTTGGGTGCCGCCGCTTATGCGACTTTCCCTGGCGGCAAGCAAGACAATCTCTATATCCTCTTTATGGTGCCGAACTCCGGTAAAACCATCGACGAGCTGGAGAAGGCGACTTACGAAATCATCGAACGCCTGAAGAAAGAGCCGGTGGACGACGCGACGCTCAAACGTGTCAAAATCAATGTCCGGGCCGGTCTCATTCGGGCCCTCAATTCGAACATGGGCATGGCCAACGCCCTCGCCGCAGCTCACGTCGGCTACGGCAGTTGGAAAAAGCTTTACTCCGCTCTCGACGATCTGGAAAAAGTAAGTGCCGCCGACGTGCAACGCGTCGCGCAAAAGTACTTTATCGCCAGAGGCCGCACCGTCGCCTACATGTCGAAAGCCACCCCCACTGCTACCTCCGCTAGCACCGCAGCCGCAAACCCAGTGAGCGGTTCCTCCAAGGAGTCTAAGTAATCAATGTTGCGCACACTCATCATTTCCCTCACGCTGATCTCCATGGCCTCAGGCCAGGCCAAACCCAAGAAGATGGTGGCCACCGCCTCTGCGAGTAAGTACAAGAATCTGAAATTCCCGCCCTTGCGCGACGTTGAAATCCCCAAGGTGGAAAAGTTCACGCTTTCGAACGGCATGCGGGTTTACTTACTCGAGAACCACGAATTGCCCCTCATCTCGGGGCGGGCCCTGGTAAAGGCCGGCAACTTACTCGACCCGAAGGAAAAGACCGGCCTGTCTGACTTGACGGGCGGCATGATCCGTTCCGGCGGCACCAAGAGCAAAACGCAGGAACAGCTCAACGAGGCCCTCGAAGGCATCGCCGCGTCGGTGGAGAGCAGCATTGGCGAGACCTCCGGCAACGTCAGCTTCTCTGCCCTCGCGGAAAGCGCCGATCAGGTGATGGCCCTCTTCGCGGAAGTGCTGACTCAGCCGGCCTTCAACGCCGGGAAAATTGAGAACGCCAAGATCCGCGAACGCAGTGGCATCTCCCGCCGCAACGACGACGCCGGCGATATCGCGGGCCGCGAATTCGACAAGGCCCTTTACGGTAAGGACACGCCTTACGGATTCCAAGTGGAATACGCGACCATCGATAACATCAAGCGCGAAGACATGGTCGCCCTCTACGATCGTTACTTCTTCCCCGCCAATATCATGCTCTCCGTTTACGGCGATTTCAAAAGCGCCGAAATGAAGGCCAAGCTCGAGAAACTTTTTGCGAATTGGGCACCGCAGCGCGCTCCCGTCCCCGCCATGCCGAAGGTAGTTGAAAAGGCCCGCGCCGGTGTTTTGTTAGTGGAAAAGACCGACGTCACGCAAACTTTTGTCCGCATCGGTCACTTAAGCGGCAAGCTGAACGACAAAGACTATCCGGCCCTGGAAGTGATGTCGGCTATCCTCGGCGGCGGCTTCCCCAGCCGGTTAGTGCGTAAGGTCCGCTCCGAAATGGGCGCGGCTTACTCCATCTACTCGAATTGGGGCGCTAACTACGACCATCCCGGTGCCTTCTCCATCGGCGGCAGCATCGAGTCAAAGTCTACCATTGAGGCTCTTTCGGCCATCCAGGAAGAGGTCTCGAAGTTACGCAATCTGGAAGTAACTGACCAGGAATTATCCACCGCCAAGAACACCGCGCTCAATAGCTTTGTTTTCAATTTCGATTCGCCCGCGAAGACGCTGGGCCGCATGGTTTCGTACGAATATTGGGGTTACCCGGCTGACTTTCTGCTCCAGTATAAAAAGGGCGTCGAGGCGGTCAGCAAAGCCGACGTTCTCCGCGTCGCCAAACAGTATGTGAAGCCCGAAAATTTCACCGTCGTGGCGGTGGGCGACCCCAAGAAGTTCGGTGGCAAGGACCTCAAGGCTCTTGGCATGCCGGTAGAGAAGCTCGATATCTCGATCCCGCAGCCCAAGCAGGAAAAAGCCAAGAGCGACAGTGGTTCGATGGCGAAGGGACGACAATTGATCGATAAGGCGATCGAGTCCATCGGTGGCGCGAAGAGTCTCGTTGGGCTCAAAGATTACGTCCAAGTTGTCGATTCGAAGATGGCTAACGGCATGGCCGTCAATCAGAAGAATCAATGGGTGCAGCCCGGTATGCTCCGCCAGGACGTGACATTGCCATTCGGCAAGATCACCTCCTTTTTCGACGGCAACGAGGGCTGGATGAAGATGCCTCAAGGCGAGCAACCGCTGGCCGGGCCCATGGCCGCGCAGATTAAGCAACAGCTCTTCGCCGAGCTGTTCAACTTACTTCGTAGCAACCAAGTGGCCGGGCGCACCGTCAACTATGCTGGCGAGGGTACGATTGAAATCGCCGAAGGTCAGTTAATGGCCAAGTTAGTGGTTGACGAGGCCACTGGGATGCCGAAAATGAGCGTGATGCAAGTCACCAGTCCGCAGGGTCCCGTGGTGATTGAGACGGCTTATTCAGACTTCCGCGAAATCGGCGGCGGCTTGAAATTTCCCTTCAAATCGATCGTCACCCAAGGCGGCAAGCAAGTCAGCGACGCCACCGTCTCCGAAATGAAAGCCAACACCGGCCTCACCCTCGAAGAACTATCGAAAAAGCCGTAGGACAGGCCTCCTGGCCTGTCCCTGACCTCACTAGGAGCCCCCCCAGCATGTTAAACCGCCGCCAACTGCTCGCCGGACTAGCCGCCGCGCCCCTCCTCGCCCAAAAGCTCTCCAAAATTGAAGAGCGCGGCAAGCAAGTCGTCGACGATGCCCTAGCCGCCCTCGGCGGACCCGCCTTCCTTGCCATGCAGGACCGCGTCGAAAACGGCCGCGCCTACTCCTTCCACAACGCCCGCATGACCGGACTCTCCCGCGCCCGCATCTCCACGCGCTACCTGCTGCGCCCCGAACCACCCGTCGCCAACTTCTTCGGCCAACGTGAACGCCAAAGCTTCGCCCGCAAAGCGAAAGACAAGGAGTTCGACCAAGCCTATTTCCTTTACCTGGAAGACAAAGCGTACGATGTCACCTATCGCGGGGCCAAGGAGTTAGACGCCGAAGTCTCCGGGCGCTACCGTGACTCGACGCGCCGGAATATCCTCTACATGCTGCGTCAACGCCTCGGCGAACCGGGGCTCATCATCGAGCATCAAGCCTCCGACGTCGTCGACTATCAGCCCATGGAAATCGTCAATTTCACCGATTCCGACAACGTCGTGACCACGGTTTACTTTCATCGCTCCACAAAATTCCCGATGAAGCAGCGCTTCGTTCGCCGCAACAAACTCCGTGGCGACAACGACGAAGAGGTAGCGCTCTTCGACAAGTTCAAAGACGTCGGCAGCGGCATCAAGTGGCCCCTGGTCTACTCTCGTCAGCGCAATGGCGAGAAGCAGTTCGAGATGTTCGCCGACGAGGTGAAGGTCAATACCGGAGCCACCGACGCCTACTTCAGCCTCCCGGCCAAAGCTGAAATCCTCTGAAGCTCTCATGCTAGGCATCGTCTATACCGAAACCGTCGTCCACATGGCACCTCCCGCGCTGGCCGGCCTAGCCCCCTACCAGCTTGTCATGGTCGACCTCGCCGGCGGCCGCCGCGTCACCGGACGTACTGAGGGTGACCGCGTCGTCATCGGCGACTCCGTCGAATTGGCCACCGAAAAAGATGGCGTCATGATCTTCCGGAGGTCCGCATGAAACTCGCCCAACGCATGGCGCTCCTAAGCGGCGAAGGCGCTTTTGACGTCCTCCAAAAAGCCCGCGCCCTCGAAGCGCAGGGTAAGCACATCATCCACCTCGAAATCGGCGAGCCGGACTTTGAAACGCCCGCTCACATCGTTGAGGCTGGCAAGGCCGCGCTCGACGCTGGCTACACCCATTACGGCCCCACGCCCGGTGATCCTGAACTTCGCGCCGCCCTCGCTGCCCACGTCAGCGAAACGCGCGGCATCGTCGCGACGGCGGAAAACGTCTGCGTCGTCCCCGGCGGCAAGCCGGTCATCTTCTTCCCGATCCTCGCCTTTGTGGAACCCGGTGACGAAGTGCTTTACCCCAACCCTGGCTTCCCCATCTACGAGAGCATGATCAAGTTCGCCGGCGGCACGCCCGTCCCCGTACCGCTCATCGAAGAGCGCAGCTTCAGCTTTGACTTGAATGTCCTCAAAGATCGCATTACCTCGAAGACCAAAATGCTGATCCTGAACTCGCCGCAGAACCCCACCGGCGGCGTCATCCCGGCGGACGATATCCGCGCCATCGCCGAGCTTATCCGCGAACGCGACATCGTCATCCTCTCCGACGAAATCTACTCACGCATCTACTACGGCGAGAAGCCTCTTTCCATTGCCAGCGTTCCCGGCATGGCCGAACGCACCATCATTCTCGATGGTTTTTCGAAGATCTACGCCATGACCGGTTGGCGGCTCGGCTATGGCGTCATGCCCAAATGGATGGCCGACGCCGTCAACATGCTGATGGTGAACTCGAACTCCTGCACCGCCAGTTTCACCCAACGCGCCGGACTTGCCGCCATCACCGGTCCCCAGGACGACGCGGCGAAGATGGTCCGCGAATTCCACACCCGCCGTGACCTGTTCGTCCGCGAACTGAACACGATTCCCGGCGTCCGCTGCCAGGTCCCCGAAGGAGCCTTCTACGCCTTCCCCAACATTTCCGGCACCGGCTGGAAAAGTAAAGCTCTCGCCGATGCGTTACTCGAAAAAGGCGGCGTCGCCTGCCTCTCCGGCACGTCCTTCGGAGCCTACGGCGAAGGCTATCTGCGGTTCTCGATGGCCAACTCCCTCGAAAACCTCAACGAAGCCGCCGCCCGCATGCGAAGGTTTCTTACCGCTTAACCAGGGGATTTATCGTTTTCAGTTGCGGAAAACGCAGAAAGTCCCGATCCGCCGACCAAAGTACATCGACCCCATGATGCAGGCAGATCGACGCAATCTTCGCATCGTGAACCATGGGGCCGACTATCTGTCCTGATTGCATCAGGAGCCGAAGCCGCTGCCAATAGCCAATTGATTCCCCTATTACGCGAAGCGAAGGACTCTCCATCCATCGCTCGATCTGGTCCAGTGCATCGCTAATCGTCATCGACGGCTTGTAGGCTCGAGGGTTCGTAATGACCCCGAGGCACTCGTGGATGCAAGGCCATGGGATCGCCCAGGGCGAATCACTTTCTGCGAGCTGGATAAGGCATGTTTCCGCTTCCTCGTGCCACGGGGAGTTGGAGTGCGCAGCATAAATCAGAATGTTGCTGTCGACCGCAATCACACTCCCCGTCCTTCGTAGAGGATGGCGCGGATAGATGGCCAGTCGCTCGGGTCGACTAGCGCCTCGCTATGCCAAGGCTTCACTTTTCTCACCTTGAATGGCTTGGGGGGCGCAGGAATCGCCTCAAGATGGCTCCGCAAGCTCACTTCCACCATTTCCCGAAAGGGAATCCCGCGTGCTGCCGCATACTCTTTCGCTTCGTGGAACAGGGCGTCAGGAATTTCCAAGGTCGTCTTCATACCCTAAATTTACCATACGCCCATACTCACATCGTATGGCTAGCCCAGCGCCTTCGGGTCCACCCCGGTCTTCTCCCACCTGCCGTTCCCCGCTGACTTCAGCACCGCCTCGCAAACCCGCTGCGTCTGCAGCGCATTCTTAAAGTCTGGCTGCGTCGGCTTGCCGCTCTCGATGCCCATCACGAAGTCGGCCAGCGCATTGAGAAACGTGTGCTCATAACCAATACACGTGCCCGGCACCCAGTAATGCTTCATATAAGGATGCTCGGAGTTAGTTGTATGGATCTTACGCCAACCCGTCAGATGGCTCTCCACTTTCTTACCGCTTTGCTGTTGCAGATACTCGAAGTATTGTAAGTACTCCGGCTCTTCCAGATCGAAGTACAAGCTCCCATCGGCACCGTTCATTTCGAAGGTATTAAAGTTCTTACGGCCGCGCGCATAGCGCGTCGACTCAAACGTGCCGATTGACCCATTGGCAAACTCGGCCAGGAACATACAGGCGTCGTCGATCGTCACCTTTTGCACCTTGCCGCTCACCACATGCTTCCGTTCCTTCACGAACGTCTCGGTCTTGGCCGTTACGCGAGAAATAGGCCCGTTGAGCCACATCGCCGTATCGATGGAATGCGCGAGTAAGTCGCCAGTAACTCCCGAACCCGCCACGGCCGCGTCTAACCGCCACAACCCCGGCCCGCCCTGCGGCACGTCTGTCGCGATTGTCCAATCCTGTAAGTAAGTTGCCCGATAGTGGAAACTTCGCCCGATGCGGCCCTCGTCGATGATCTGCTTGGCCAGCGCGATCGCCGGCACCCGGCGGTAGTTATACCACGCCATATTGGGGACCTGATACTTGGCCACCGCCGCCACCATTTTCTCCGCTTCTTTCGCCGTCATCGCCAGCGGCTTCTCACAGCAAATCATCTTGCCGTTCTTCGCCGCCGCCATCGCGATATCGAAGTGCGTGTCGTTGGGCGAGCAAATATCGACCAGGTCGATGTCCTTCGCCTCCACCACCTTCTTCCAGTCGGTCTCCATGCGCTCGTAGCCCCAGTTTTCGGCGAATCCCTTCGCCTTTTCCGCGTTGCGCGCCGCGACGGCCTTCAGCACCGGCCGGTGCGCGACCGGAAAGAAATCGTTCAGCCGTTTGTAGGCGTTCGAATGGGCCCGGCCCATGAAGCCATAACCGATCATGCCAATCCGTAACTCTTTCATCCGTACCACTCTACTAACTTGTCGAGATAAGTCTTACAACGCTCCGTGGCCGCCCAGGCGTCGGGCCAGAAACATAGGTCGATGGTCCACCAATCGTGCGGCACGTTCGACGCCTTGAGTAACTCCGGCACTAACACATGAAAATTCAAATGGCCCAGCCCGAACGGCGGGTGCGCTGACGTCTCATCGGCCCCGGTGGCATCCTTATGGCAAGAGTCATCGGAGTCAATTAAGTGGATATGGTTAATTCGCCCGGCCAGCCGGTGCAGAAAGTCCGTTTGCGAGGCGTACACCTCGGGTTCGCCCTCCTGCCGGGCCCCCACCACGCCGACCATTTGGCCATGGCAAGTATCATAGAGTAAGCCAAAATTAGGCCGGTTTACCGCGTCATGAATACGGACAATGTCTGAAGGCTTATTGAAAGCGAATCCGGGCTCAAACTCCCACGTCATATTGAGTCCATGGCCGGCGGCGATGTCGGCGCAAGTCTGCCAAGTCTTCGTGACGCGGCCTATCGCGGTAGCATAGTCCACTTCGCGATGGATCGTCGGCGGCTGCACCGTGTCCACCCGCACGCCACCAATTCCCGTATCCACGGCGAATTCGCAATTGCGTTTGAATTCGGCAATATACTTGGTCTGGTCGGCGGTATTGATCAGCTTCTCGCCCCACAGGTTCGCCGCAATGCCGGAGAAACCCAATCCACGCTCCGCCATCTTCGCCTTCAGTTCCTGGCGTTGCGTCTTGGTGGACAATGCACCCGGCCAAGCGTCATCCGGACCATTCGGATTGCCCGGATTCGGATGGGGCGGAAACGCGCCCAACTCCAAGCCGTCAAAGCCCAAGGCTTTCAGCTTGTCGCAGACGGTGTCGAAGTCGATGGGGTTCGCTCCGTAGGGGCCAATGGTGTAGGCCCAGGAGCCGATAGAAGTTCTTTTACTCATGGAATCTTATTGGGTATATCACGAACCGGCACCCACCAACGCAAGTTGTTTGCCGGTGGTGGTTTCGATATCGGCATGCAACGAGTTGCCATGCGCGTCCATGGTGACAATCGCCGCGAAATCGTAGACATCCAGCTCCCACATGGCTTCGGGAATGCCGAACTCCATCAGGCTCACCCCCTTCACTTTTCGCACCGTGCGCGCATAGAACTGCGCTGCGCCGCCGATGGCATTCAGATACACCGCGCCATACTCTTTCAGTGCGGCCAACGTGGTTGCGCCCATGCCGCCTTTACCAATCACCACGCGGACCCCATATTTCTGAATCACCGTCGCTTGATACGGCTCTTCGCGCGCGCTCGTCGTCGGGCCAGCCGCCTTCACCTGCCATTCGTCGCCCTGCTTCAACATCACCGGACCGCAGTGATACAGCACCGCCCCCCGCAGATCCACGGGCGGCGGATTCTTCATCAAGTAAGCATGCACCGCATCGCGCCCGGTAAACATGGTGCCCCGGATCAACACCACATCGCCCACCTTCAACCCGCGAACGGCCTCCTCACTCACCGGCGCTTCGAGCACCACTTCGTTGCCCGTCAAAGCGAAGCCTTCGCCCTCGGCCATGCGCTTCACCGATGCGGCCGGATCGCGGTAAAGCCATTGGTCAATCGCGCCCGTTCCGGCATTCAGAATCACGCCCAGCCGGCGAAAAGCCCAGCAATCGTAGGCCACCGAGACGAAGAAGCTGGCCGGCAGGCGATTCGCGGCCATCACCTTGCACCCGATCAAGGACGCTTTACCGCCGAAGCCCATCGCACCCACGCCTAACAGGTTCGCCTCTTCCATCACCGAAGCCTCGAGTTGCGCCAGTACCTCCACCGGATTCGTATCATCCAGCGTACGGAACAGTTGCTCCTTCGCGAGAACATAGCCGTGGCCGCGATCGCTGCCGATGCAAACGCCAATCGCGCCGGGCGCGCAACCTTGCCCTTGCGCCTGCCAAACCGCATGCAGCAGACACTTCTTCACGCCGGCCAGGTCACG
>JANLPT010000387.1:0-10671 GCA_031367405.1 Bryobacteraceae bacterium | reverse complement strand
GCCCCAAAGAATCGCGAAGCAACTGGCGAGAAGAATTAGGTTATTAAAGAGGAAGCTGGACTCGCGCGAGAGCACGCTCTCAAGCTGGGTTTCGCTCTTTAAGTAAGGCAGACGATTCAAGATCAGCCAAGTGGTGGCACCGATGCCGACGGCGAGGAAGACGACAAAGTAGTTACCGAGCGAGGATTGGGCGAAGGCGTGAACGGAACTTACAATGCCGGAGCGAGTGAGGAAGGTACCCAAGATACACAGGAAGAAAGTGGCTGAGACGAGGACCATGTTCCAGACCTTCATCATGCCCTTTTTCTCTTGCATCATGACGGAATGAAGGAAGGAGGTGGAGGTGATCCAGGGGAGGAGAGAAGCGTTCTCGACGGGGTCCCAGCCCCAGTAACCGCCCCAACCGAGGACGGCGTAAGCCCAGCCCGCGCCGAGTAAGATACCGGTGGATTGGAAGGCCCAGGTGACGAGTGCCCAACGGCGCGTCGTGTGGATCCAGCCATCGCCCGGCTGCTTGGTGATCAGCGAACCCATCGCGAAAGCGAAGGGGACCACGAAGCCGACATAGCCGAGATAAAGGAAAGGCGGATGGATGACCATCGTCCAGTATTGAAGCAGCGGATCGAGGCCGCGGCCATCGTCCATGGGCGTGGCAGCGCGACCAATCGCGAGTATCTTGAACGGATGCTCGACGAAGGCGACTAACATCAGGAAGAACACGAGCGTCACCATCAACACCGAGGTGATCCACGGCATCATGGTGCGATATTCGTGTTTCTTACGCGTGGTAAATACAACGACGGCCGTGTAAGTGGAGAGGATGAAACTCCAGAAGAGTAACGAGCCTTCCTGCCCACCCCACCAAGCGGTGAACTTATAAACTGTGGCCATGGCTTTATTGGAGTGGCCCCAGACGTATTGCAGGCGGAAGTCGTCGGTCATCAGGGCGTAGATGAGCAGGCCGGAGGCGGTCGTCACCAGAACCCAGACGCTATAGACCGCGCGTTGGGCACTGACGAGCAGAAAAGGTTTCTGTTTCCAGGAGCCCACGACGGACGCGAAAATCGAATAAACGCCTAAACAGAAGGCGAGGATCAGGCACAGCCCGCCGAAATTTTCCATGGTTGGTTGTAAGTCCTTATTCTAGATAGTGGCCGGCTTGGCGTAGCTGTTGGTGTTGCCGGGCTTGACGCCTGGCTTCGCTTCATACTTCGACGCGCACTTGGCCTGGATCCGGCTGGCCTGAAACACACCGTTGGCACCCATCTTGCCATCGGCAAGACATTGGGCACCGACGCGAAAAGTGTCCGGCAGAGGGTCCTTACCGTTATAGACGACATTCAGGGTGAGATTCTTGCCTTTTTCTTTTTGGATCATGCGGAACTTCACTTGTTGGCCGTTGCGCTCGATCACTTCGACGTCGCCACCGACGCGAAGGCGCTTCACTTGGGCCTCGTTGCCCATCGCCGACATTTCTTCGATGGTTTTGTAGTAAGTTTTGGTCTCGTTGACGCCTCCGACAGCCAGCCAGCCGAGGGTCGCGACGATGATCAGGATCAGAATGCCGAACTTCGCGTAGGGGTGCATAGGAAACTCTTTCGCCTCTAGTATAACGCTCGGTAAGACGGCGAGAATTGTCATTTTCTTCTCAAGAAGTTGGAGAATGGAGCAAATGCCAACGATTTTTTCTGGGCGGATCGCGTTTTTGGGGTCGGCGGTGAAGAACACGGGCCGGGGGCCCCATCCCACAAGCGGGAGTTTAGGAAAGCCCTGCCCTACTACCAGCGGAGGTGGGCGGACCACAGCATGAGGCCGACGGCTTGCCGGAAGGAGAGCCACCATTCGCGGGTGGGGGTGGACTTCTGTCCGCGCCGGGGTGAGCCGTAAACGATGAGTCCGCGCTCTTCCAGCATACGCTTGGAACGCAATAGATGATAGCCATCGCTCACCAGCACGCAGGAACGCAGATTCATGCGGCGCATGATTTCGCCGGCCGCCAGGACGCTTTGAAAGGTGGTTTCGGCTTCGGGTTCGACGAGAATGGCTTCGCTCGGTACGCCCTTGCGGACGAGATAGTTGCGGCCCACTTCTCCTTCGGTAAAGTCAGGGTCGCCGCCCGAGCCGCCGGTGGTGAGAATGCGCGGGGCGAAACCTTGGCGATAGAGATCGAGGGCATGGTCGAGGCGGCTTTTGAGGACGGGCGATGGACGGCCGCGGTATTCGGCGGCACCAAGCACGAGGATCAAGTCGGCAGGCTGTTTTTCGTCCAGTTCGGCGGTGAGGCGCACTTGGACAGTCAGGTAGGAGATTGCGCCGGCGACGGCGGTGGCAACGACTCCCCCTACGATGATGACCCGGCGTAACATTTGGCTTTTATTATATGGGGCTTAGGGTGAAGCCGTGGGCGGTGAGGGCCGCGCGGACCGCTTGGGCGATTTCGATGGCGTGGGGGGTGTCGGAGTGGATGCAGATAGTTTCCGCTTGAGGGGTTAAGGCGATGACGTTAGCGGCGATTTGTTGGGGATCGGTGAGAACGGCTCCGGGGAGGTGGCGGGGCCTCAAAGTGCCATCGGGCTGGTAGGCGCGGTCGGCGAAGACTTCGCTCGCGGTGCGGAAACCGGCAGCGCGAAAGACCTCTAACATGATTGATCCGCGCAGGCCGTAAAGGATGAGTTGCGGGTGCCGTCGTACGGCCTCGACGATGGTTTGCGCGATTTGGGCGTCCTGGGCGGCGGCGTTGTAGAGTGCGCCGTGGGGCTTCAAATGCGTGACGGTGACACCGAGCTCATTGGCGATTTTGATGAGGGCCTCCACTTGCGCGGTGATCGATGCGGCTAGGTCGGCGGAGGCGATGGCGAGGTCCGCGCGACCGAAATTGGCGCGATCCGGGTAGCTCGGATGGGCACCGATGGCCACTTGACGATGGCGGCACTGTTCGAGTGTGACGCGCATGCTGGCAGCGTCGCCGGCATGGCCGCCGCAAGCGATGTTGGCCGACGTGATGTGGCGCAGCAGCTGCTCTTGGGTGCCATCGGCCATCACGGCGATTGATTCGCCGAGGTCGGCGTTGAGGTCGATATATTTCATCGGTTCAGCCGGGCGGCTTCTTCGAATGTGACGTAAGTGAAGCGCACCGGTTGCTGCGGCCGCAGTTGGCCCAGCTTCGGAATATCGCGGTAGATGACGGTGGCGATCACCGGGTAGCCGCCGGTAGTCTGTTGGTCGACAAAGAGAATCATGGCTTGTCCGGAAGGCGGCAGTTGGATAGCGCCCAGCGGGACTCCTTCGGTGATCATGTTACCGGAACGTGCGGCGATGGCGGGCCCGTCGAGAAAGATGGCTTGCCGGTTGGAGGTGGGCGAGACGGTGAACTCGCCTTGCAGCAAGTGTCCGGTAAATGCATGCCCGTGGGTGACGCGTAAGTGGCCGTCGCCGATGACGGGCGGGCGGGCGTGGTTTTGGACGAACGGCAGATTGGCCGCCGTCAGAGTATCGCCGGCCTGCAGGGGACGATGGATGTCCAGCAGGAGCGCACCGCGGATGGCGCAGTAGGCGCGGATTCCGTGGGCACTGGATTGGAGGCGGAGGATATCGCCGGCTTGGGCGTCAAGAGCTTGATGGTGGGCGATGCAGAGGTCATTGAGAGTTGCGGCGAAGGGTGCGCCAGAGAGCGCAAACCTGACCGGCGCGAGGAAACCGATGGTCGCGCCAAGTAAGGTCATCTCAATGGCCGTGGCGGTGAGCGGATTGCCCACCAGCGAGTTCGCGTGGGCGAGCGAATCGCGATCAGCCGCACCGCCAATGGAGACCCCCCAGTGCGCACGCCTGGGCGAGCCCACGCCGTCGACGAGTCGAGTGCTGGCACCCGCGCGGACGATCTTAATCATACAGGGACAAACCTGACGCGATCGCCGGGCATGGCCCACTCGGCGTGCAGGGCGAGATCGGTTTCGCCGATGAGGCGCCAGCCGCCGGGCGAGGCGGCGGGATAGATGCCGGTTTGGTGGCCAGCAATCCCCACGCTGCCGGCCGGCACTTGCAGGCGCGGGCGATCGAGGCGCGGCGTCGCCAGTTGGGCGGGCAAGCCCAGCAGATACGCAAAGCCCGGCGCGAAGCCCAGAAAGGCGACGAGATACTCAGCGTTGGAATGTAAGTCGATCACTTGGGCGGAGCTGAGCCGATGCGTTTCGGCGACGAAGGCTAGGTCCGGGCCTTTGTAGCGCACCGGAACGTCGATGCGGCGTCCGATAGGGACAAAGTAGGTGATGGGTTGCAGGCGCACGAAGTCTTCCACTTCGGCATGGGTGACGGTAAGCGGGTTGAAGTCAATGAGCAGGGTGGCATAGGCGGGATGGAGGTTGACGAGCCAGGGCGGATTGGCTCTGTGCAGAAAGCGGAAGAGCGAAATAACCTGACGATTCAGTTCAACCGAGATGTGGTCGCCAAAGCGCACCAGGAGTGAGGCATCGCTGGCCGTTACACATTCCATAGAATATGAGTGTGCCTCAGTTCACTGGCCTTTGCGAGACGTGTGTTTGGGTGCGGACAATTCGCTCCGGCCGGGGGAGTGAATTTTTGTTGTGCCAGTATGCGGCGCAGGATGCGCGCTACCCGAAGTATCCGCGCTTGCCGGTGCTGGTTTGCGCGGCTTTTCGGGAGGCGGCGGCTGAATGACGCAGGTCCTGTTCGCCCGGATCGATGAGGACTTCGCTTTGGTGGAGGAGATGCTGGCGCTTGCGCCGCCGGGTGGGGGGGATTGGCGGCCGAATTGGCCGGGTGATTTGCCCTTCACGATGGAGGAACTGGGCGGGCACTTGGCAGAGAGTTGCGGAGGGGTGTGTGCGTGCTTCGCCCGGTTGCATCCGTCGCTCGATTGGCAGCAAGCGGAGACGGCCGGTTTACGGATCGGCCGAAACCGGCGGGTGATTGCGGCTTATCGCGCCCAACTGCGCGAAGGTTTTGCAATGACGAAGGATGCGGACCTGGAGCGCATAATTCCGGCTTACTTTGTGCCGGAAGGCGAACCTTTCCTGGCGGTGCTGTTGACCAACTGGAAGCACGTCAATCATCATGCGCATCAGCTATTTATTTATCTGAAGTTACTCGGCGTTCCGGTAGGGACGCGGCATTTGTACCGGTTCCGGTAGGAGTCAGGGGTGTTTGTTGACGAACCCTGACCGTCAGGGAGGGGATGATTTGTTCGCGCTTTAACTAGAATTGTTTTTTAAGGAGGCTGTCGGCCAACGGGAAGGGGACGTTTTGTTTAGGGGCGGTCGGGGGCGGGAAGGGGGATGGGGCGGTCGGCCGGGGGGAAGGGGACGTTGTTAGCTTGTAACTTCTTTACCAGGCGCAAGCGCACCGCGCTGCGGACCGGGCCAGCTTGCAAGCGATCGGCGACCGCTACGAGTAGCTTGAATTGCAAATGGGTAGGCAAAGGACCCGGGTCAAACTGCAGGGCCGGCGGCGGATCGGCGAGCACACCTTCCCCTGCCTCAATGGCCTCGGCGGCCGCTTCATTGGCCAGGCGGGCCACCAGTTCCAAGTCTGCCGTGTGAGCCACCGGAATTTCAATCTCCGTGATCATCATGCGCGTGGGCAGACTATGGTTGATGAGGATGCTGGAGGTGATCTTGCTATTGGGGATGACGATGCTGTTATTGACGCCCATGATCATGCGTGTGGTGCGCCAGCCGATGTCGCTGACCGTACCTTCTTCACCGGATGAAAGCTTGATGAAATCACCTACTTGAATCGGGCTTTCGATCAGGATCAAGACACCGGCAAAGAAGTTACCCAACGTTTCTTGCAAGGCCAGAGCCACCGCCAAGCCGCCGACGCCGAGCGCGGTGAGAGCCGGGGTAATACTAATGCCCAAATAACCCAGTAGGATGAGTAAGCCGAAGCTGTAAATAATAACTTGCGTCATCGCCCTCGAAAGGCCGGATACCACGAATTGTAAGTTGCGGAGGCTACCGTAAAGAACTAACAAGCGGACGAAAACGTTCGCCACCACCAGCGTCATGCTGACGATCAGGAAGACGACGACCCAAGTGGCAATTAATTGATCTTGCCGCTCAGTTAACTGGGCGAAGCGCAAGCCGATCTCGAGGGCACCGGCCAGGGACCAAAAAATCGAGGGCCACCGCACGGTGTCATAGACGATGCCGAGGAAAGTGCCACCGCTGTCATCGCGACGCCGTAGGAACCGGAAGAAAATCCAGCGGATCAGCAGCAAAACCGCGAGGGAACCGAAAAACCAGCTCACCGTATTTACCCACAAGAGCAGCTTCTTTTCGAAGAGAGAATTGAGCATATCAGCCCTCGGTACGAGCGATGAGCACCACCGCTTGCGCCTCCGCCGATCGCCCTTCGCCCACCGGACCTACGAGCTCGGACGTCTTGAACTTGACGTTGACATCGTCCGGGGACAAGCCGAGTAAGTGCGCCACATTGTCGCGAATCGCGCTGCGGAAATCTTTCAGCTTCGGCCGCTCCAAAATGACGGTGCAATCGACGTTCACCAGCGAATAGCCGCGTTGCTCGACGAGCGCTTTGGCGTGCCGCACGAATTGCCCGCTCGAAGCACCGTGCCATTGCGGGTCAGTATCGGGGAAGTGCATGCCGATGTCGCCCAAGGCCACCGAGCCCAGCAAGGCGTCGGTGATGGCGTGCAGCAGGATGTCAGCATCGGAGTGGCCGTCCAGGCCGAAATCGCAAGGGATGGTGACGCCGCCCAGGACGAGCGGGCGGCCGGCCTTGATGCGGTGGTTGTCCCAACCCTGGCCAATGCGCATCTTAGCTTTGCTCTTCGCTCAGAAAGAGTTCGGCCAGTTTAAGGTCATGCGGTTTGGTGATCTTGATGTTGCGATCGCTGCCGGGGATGACGCTCACTTCCACTTGATCGAGCCTCTCCACCAAAGAGGATTCGTCGGTGCCTATAAACTGGTCGGCGCGGGCGCGGGCAAAGGCTTCGAGTAAAAGGTCGCGCCGGAAGACTTGCGGCGTTTGCGTGAGGATGAGGCGTTCCCGCGGGATGGTGGCGCGGATCTTGTGCAGGTGTACCTGCTTCACGGTATCCACGGGTACAATACCGACGATGGCCGCGCCGGTGCGCGCCGCTTCGTCGATCACCTTCTGGATGGTTTCGAGATCGACAAAGGGACGCACGGCGTCATGCACGGCGACCAGTTCCACGTCCGGGCTGATCGCTTTCAACGCGTTCTCCACTGACTCTTGCCGTGAGATGCCCCCCTGCACGATGCGCACCGGCTTACCGGTGGTTTCTTTAGCCAACATTTCCTCGACGGCCGCTTGATCCTCCGGGCGCACGGCCACAATGATTTCGCCCACGGCGGGCGCGGCGGCGAACTTACGAATGGTCCGCACCAAGACGGGTACGCCGTCGAGGTGCAAAAACTGTTTGCGGTTGGCGCCACCCATACGGGTGCCAAAGCCGGCGGCGGGAAGAATTACGCTGACGTTCATCGGTACCTATTAGCCTACCCAAATTAACCGACTCAATAAAAATAGCCCGGGCCGAAACCCGGGCTATTCTCATTCGCTAAAGTGCGCCGCAGTTTATTGCGGGCAACCCTTGGGCAGATCCGCCGGAGCCAGATCCTGCAAGTTTAAGCCAGCCGGCATCGGGCCCTTGCCCGGGTGCGGAACCAGCCAGACTTCCACCCGGCGGTTCTTGGCACTGGCATCATTCTTGCGAATGCGGTCAGTCGCGCGTTCCGTAGTGGAAGTGGCGCAAAGCAGCGCCTTCGATTCGTTGGTTTGATCGGTACCCGCGTACATCACCTTGATGCGAGAGGCATCGAGGTTTTTGCAAGGCTGGATACCGGCCGTGAGATAAGCGGCGGCGTTGAGCACCCGTTGCTGCTCAATCGACTTCGCGGGCGGCGCATTCCGGCGCGGACGAACCGCGCGAATCTTGGCTTCGCGTTCGTCGATGTGGCCGACCAGGACGAGGTCATAATCGCTGTTGGCCACCAGACGTTCGTAGGCGGCATCAAGGACCCGCTTGTCGCAGTTGTTTACGCGGCCACGGGCGTAGCCGAAGATCAGGTCGTCGAGTTGCAGCGGCTGCAAGCTGGGCGGGGGCGGAGGCGGCGGCGGCGGATTCGGCACCGATATCGTAATTCGCCCGGTGTCCGAGGCCTCAGTACCGTGCGAGTCCACCACCTTCATCGTAAAGTCGATATTCTTCGAGCTGCCGGCGGGCACCGTGACGCCTTCTGGCGTGTAGATGGCCGTGACGTTGGGCGTGTCGCCGGGCTTGACGTCCTTCAAGGTGACGATGAGCGTTTGCGGATTCGGCTGTGAAACCGTGCCGCTGGCCGTGTTGCCCGGGGTGAGGCGGCCTTCAGAAGCGGTGAAAGTATAAACCAAATCACGCGGACGTTCGAACGCGCCACTGGAGACACTCACCCTTGCCGTGCCGGCGCTGGCCACCGAAATCGGCGTCCCCGGCGAAGTGCCGGCCGGCGGCATCGGCGCGGAGATGGTGGGCGGATTGACACTGGCTTGGAGGGTCGGCGTCGCCCATGGCTTCACTGTGAAACTGGCTTTACGCTCGGTGGCGGTAATCGGATTTTTCTTGAGGAAATTTTTCATGCGGCGCTTGGTAACGCCGGTCTGGTCGGCTTCGACGATGGCTTTCACTTCGTAAGTGCCGGGCTTCGTGGGAGCCTTGAGTCCGAACGTTTCGGAGTCAGCACCGCCGCCAACGCCGCCGGCCAAACCGGCCACCGGCTTGCCGTCGAAGAACCAGTTCCATTTCGGCTTTACCCCTTCGAGAGTGCTCGACGCGGGAACTTTGAAATTCAATGCGTCGCCATCAAAGACGCTCGTCGAACTGGACTCCATCTGCCCAACGGTGAAGTCGCCGAGCGAAACGTCATACAGTTTGCCCATGTAAACGTTAACGCCCGCTGTGATGCTGGATCCATTCAACATGCCGCGGTTGCCCACCAGAATCGCGTTGGGTGGGCCGACAGCCGGAATACCGAAGGCCGGCGCGCGCGCTACTGAGCCATCGCCATCGACACGGAAGCCAAGGCGGTCAGAGATTTTGTACTTGATGCCCGCGCCGTACGTGAAGAGCGGCGAAATGTGGCTATCGAGGTTGATCGCCTGCCCAAACGGGTTGCGAACGGCCGAAAGCTGACGGCGTGCCTCATCCGTGGGGCCGAGCCAGTTCATCCCTAAGCCCGCCTTCAAGAAAGGCCGGAAGCGATCTTCGCGCGGAGTGAAGTGGAAGACCGGCGAAATGGTAAAGCCGCGATTGCGGGCCCCGAAAGAGCTCGTGCCGCCCGTCGCGGGATTGTTATAAATCGGGTTGTTCGTACCATGAAGGCGGAACGCCTCTTCAATCCCTATATAGCGCCAGTAGTTCTGGGTGAAGCGGATGCCGACGGTACCACCGTCATCCAGCTTGATCTTCGGGGACTGTGTCTGCTGGCGGAAAAATGTGCCGCCACCGAAAACGTTGAATTCGTATTTGCCCACTTCGCCGGTATCGTACAGTTTCGGCTGCGCTGAGGCAAACCAAGGCAGGATCGCGAAAAGCGTAACGAGCAGGGGGATTAGATTTTTCTTCATAGTCTTAGGCTACTAACTCCATATTATTGCACGGCTTGACGGCGAAAGACTCCGCGGTCCTCGCTGAGCGCGTAAACTGTGGTCCCCTGAACAAAGAGCGAAACCAGGAGCATCGTCGAGTCTCCACCCGAGAGAAATTCCCAAGTTTGGCCAGAGTCTAAGGAGCGGTAGAGCCGCGAATACTGCACCGCGTAACATTCGCCAGCATTTTTAGAGCCAAACGCCACCGCACGCACGAAGCCTGCGGGGAGACCTTTTGTAATATGGGTCCAGGACCTTCCGCTGTCCGTACTACGCTCCAAGCCATTCACGGTCGCCGCCAAACGCACACCCGGAACCAAAGCTGATCGCGCCAGATCGAACGGCGTCTGGCCGCGCACCATGACATTGGCGAGTTGAGGCCCTTTAATGGGCTTAAACGCCCAGGTCTTACCGGCATCCTGTGAAGCCAATCGCCCATTGAACGTCGTCGCGATCATTTCCGCACCGCGCACACGCAAGCGCAAAATATTCTCACCGCGCAAGCGATGCTGATCCGCCAAAAGCGTCCAGACACGCCCACCGTTTTTGCTGACGAAGACGCCGCCGTAATCGCCCTCATACGTGGTGGTGGCATAAAGCGCGGTGCCGGAAGCGCTCAAGGAGGTGACGCGGCGATTGACGAGACCCCGATTCTTCGCCAGCCAGGAGCGCCCGGCATCCATGGTCTTGAGCACGCCGCCCCCATCGGTGGCCAAGTACATGATGCGCCCATCGCGCGGATCGACGGCCAAAGAGTTCACGGTGGCCGGATGCAGCTTCTTCCAGGATGCGCCGGAGTCGGCTGACTTCCACAGGCCGGCAGTGGTGCCGGCATAAAGCAGATGAGGATATTCGCGATCCTGGGCAATGACGTGGGTGCGGCGATTGTCGGCGGGAATGCCCTCCGCTTTTTGCCAAATCGCGCCATCATCCTTGCTGGAGTAAATGCCGGAGCAGGCGCTGGAGTAAATGCGGCCCGGGCGCGTCGCATCGACGAGGATCGAGAAGACATCGGAGTCGTCGATCATGCCGTCGTGAATCGAA
>JANLPT010000395.1:0-35355 GCA_031367405.1 Bryobacteraceae bacterium | reverse complement strand
GTTTAAGGTAATTACTAATAACTACAGCGCCGAGTACGGACGTTCGGGCGGCGGGACGATCGATGTGGCCATGAAGAGCGGTACGAACGCTTTCCACGGGACGGCGTATGAGTTTCTCCGCAATACGGATTTGAATGCGATCGGCTACGTTTTTGGCGCGCGCCCCGCTACTTTCAAGAAGCCGGTACTGCAGCAGAACCAATACGGAATGACCATTGGCGGACGGCTGATCCGCAACCGCCTCTTTTTCTTCGGCGACTACGAAGCCTTTCGCCGCATCGACAAGACGCTCAACTTTTCGAGCCTGCCTTCGCCCAATGATCTGCGGCTGACGCTGCCGGTGACGGTAGTGAATCCGCAAACGGGCAACGTGTTTCCCGCAGGCACGCCGATCCCGGCGGCGGCGGTGACTTCGTTTGCCCGTAGAGTACTGGGCGATCTGCCCGCGCCCAATACCGGTGGGGCCGCGACGCGGTCGAACAACTATCAGCAGCTAACTCCGAATCGCAATTTCAACGATAAGTACGATGCCAAGATCGATGGCCAGATTAACCAGAATATGTCGGGCTTCGTGCGGTGGAGCCAACGTAAGTCGAACATCTTCACGCAGCCCGATATCCCGGGACTCTCGGGCGGCAACAGCAACGGCTTTACCCGCGTGCTGAATCAGCAAGTGGGCGCGGGCTTTACCTGGACGCTGAATCCGAAGACCGTCATCGAAGCTCGCTTCGGCGTGAGCCGGACGAGAGCCGGCAAGTTCCCGCCGTTGAGCGGGGGCCTGAGCATGGAGGCGCTTTACGGAATCACGGGACTGCCGACCACCCCGGAACTTACCGGCGGCTTGACGGCCACGACGATCACCGGCCTGAGCCAATTGGGGCGGCAGGCGACGAATCCGCAGTTCCAGAATCCGACTAACTACGATTACAAACTGAACGTGTCGCGACTGATGGGGCGCCATTCGCTGAAGGCCGGGTACGAGTTCCAAACCATTAGCACCGAGGTGAACGACATCAATCCGCTGTATGGCCGCGATGCGTATGCCGGTCTGTTCAGCCGCCCCACCTGCCCACAGTTAGGCCTCGCTACCGGTTGCGCGGTGCCGGCGGACAATAGCAGTTACTCACTAGCCGACTTCATGTTCGGACTCCGCAGCCAATACTCGCTCGCCAATTACGTGGTGGGCAATTATCGCCAGCACATGAACTTTATGTATCTGCAGGACGACTTCCGGGTGAATAGTAAGTTGACCTTGAACATGGGACTGCGCTACGAATACGTCACCCCGCGTTGGGAGAAGGATAACGTCCTTTCTAACTACGACCCATCTACTAACTCCATCGTGAAGGCGAAGGGCGGCAGTCTGTACGACCGGACGTTGGTGAACTCCGACCGCAATAACTTTGGGCCCCGGCTGGGCTTGGCTTACAGCCTGACGCCCAAAACGGTGATTCGCGGCGGCTACGGCATCAGCTACGCTCACCAGAATCGCGTAGGCTCGGCTGACTTACTTGGAATTAATGGGCCGCAAGTGGTGATCGCGACAGTAAACCAGAATAATCCTCAGGACGCTGGCTTCCGCACCACCCAACAAGGCTATCCGTTGGGCTTGACGGACCCGAAGAACTTCAATCCCCTGCTCTCGAATATCACCTATATTCCCCGGGACCTCAAGACGGCCATGATCCAGAGTTACTTTGCTTCGGTACAACGGGAGGTAATGCGAAACCTGATCGTCGATGTCGCTTACGTGGGCAACTACGGCAGCAACATTCCGGTGATTGCCGATTACAACCAAGCCACGCCGCAGCCCTCGGCGACGGCGAACCTGAGCCTGCAGGCGCGCCGCCCGATTCCGCAGTTCGCCGCGATCACCTGGTTCAATCCGGCGGCCTACTCCACTTACAATGCGCTGCAGGTGAAAGTGGAACGGCGCTTTAGCGGTGGCCTGCAATTCCTGAATTCGTTCACGGTGAGCAAGGCGATCGACACGGCAGCCCAGTCACTCGACACGAGCGGCGGCAATGATGCGAGTCCGCAGAATGTGCGTAATCTGGAGGCGGAGCGCGGCCCGTCCAATTACGACCAACGGGTCACGAATATCTTTAGCTTCGTCTATCAACTGCCCTTCGGCGCGGGCCGGAAGTACCGGGGCAGCGCTTCGCGGGCCATGGACGCCGTCATCGGCGGCTGGGAAATCTCCGGCGTCAATACTTTTCTGACGGCACCGCCGCTGAATCTGCGCGCGTGGGCTGGATCGATTCCCGCAGCGTTCCAGGTGGTCGGCAACCTCTCTGGGTTCCGGGGTGGCGAGGTCTATCGTCCCAACGTCACCGGCGACATCTACGCGCAGAACTCTCCGGACATCACAAACGGCTTTTTTAACCCGGCCAACGTGACCTTACCGACTGACCCCAGCCAGCCCTTTGGCAACGCGCCCCGAAATTCCGCGCGCGCCTTGGCCCTAAATCAGTTGGACCTCGGCATGTTCAAGTCCTTCGCGCTGCCTCGTGAATCGATGCGGCTACAATTCCGCGCCGAGTTCTTCAACTTGTTCAACACCACGAATCTGGGTCTGCCGAATACTGACCGCGCCAGTGCGGCGTTTGGCACCATCCGGTCGACGTTTCCGGCGCGGCAGATTCAATTTGCGCTGAAGTTCTACTTTTAAGCAGCGAATTCGACCAAGGCGAAACGGCCGTCGTCGCTAAGTTCGCCGTTGGTGAGGCCGGTGAGGCCGACTAAGCCGGAATAGAGGGTCTTTTACTGTCCCGGTGCCAACCATAGGCACGATGCTGATGATGCGTTCGTGAGTGAGTTGTGGATCGACTTTGCGGGAACTGCGTGCGGGGATGAAGAAGAAGGCGAGTGAGTATTTCACTAGAATTCGTCCGTAAGGCGATCCTGCCACCATTAGTTTTATCCGGCAAGTGGTTTGTCATTAGCCCAGTTAGCTAATGATCGAGCGTCACATCCAGCGTCACGACGGCATACGGACCTAGCGGTAGATCGAGCGTGCCGTCGCTGGTCGTTAGTGTTTGTTGAGTCTGGCGGAAGCGGACCGGATCGGTAGTGGCGAGGGTGAAGGTGCGTTCGTCGAGGGTGCGGATGGCCATTTGGTTGGAGGCCGGGATGCGGACGATGCGGGGTGCGGCCGTTAGATTGGCGACGATGGTGCGGCGGCGATGGCGCAGCGTGAGGCCCAGGCTGATCGCGTCGAGGGGCGAATCGGTGCCGAGTTCCCGATAGGTGCCGCCCGCAAATTCGGCGAGGTCGGCGAAGACGTGGTACATCGGAAAGACCATGCCGGGTTGCGAGCGAAACAGATCGGGCAGCGGCGACGCGCCGGGCATCAACAATCCGCCCCAACCGTGGGTCTCATAGTAAGTGACGCTGTTGGCGTCGGCCTCGCATAAATACTTGAGGCTGCCGAGCGTCCACGCGGCGGCGAAGAGCGATGCCTGACGATAGTCAATGCGTGAGGGAAGGCGGCCGGGGGTGGGCGGCGGTTCCGGCCCGCGCTGCTGAGGATTGAACCGAGGGCGCAGGGTGACCGGCGTCACAACGATCGGCTTGGTGCCGCAGAACTTGCGGGCGGACCTTACCTGGTCACCTTGAGGGGCGAGGTTCTCCACCAGGCTTTGGTTGTCGAAAGCGTGGACTTGCGGATTGAGCGAGTAGGCGACGCAACGGAGATGGGTGAGGGTAGGCCGCTCGCGATTGAGCTCAGTGAAATATTGGTTGGTGCCGGAACCGAGGAAGCCGGGCAGGATCCGGCTGGCGAGTTCAATGGTGGCGGCTTTGGTGGAAGCCTCACCGGTACGAAAAATGAGCCAGCGCGCCGGCTTGAGGTTTTGTTGGGCGAGGGCCTTTAGTTCGGCTTCGGGGTTGTCGCCTAACATGACCGCGATTTCCAGGGCGGCGTTGAGGGCTTGGGCTTCTTTACTCGCACGGGCGAGAAGCTCGCGCCACTGCGGCGAGGCAAGGTGGAGATCGACGCGAAGGTGGGCAGGTTTGAGGACTCTGAGGAGGGCCGTCTCGCGGGGACCGAGTGGCTGTTCAGCGGCCGCGAGGCCGAAGCCGATGGTAGGCAACCTACCGGCACCCCGACAGGTACTTAGTTCCACGAAGCCGCGCGACGGGGCCTTCGCCGGCGTTCCTTTCGCCGTCACCTTGACGATCACTGACTGTTCGATGCGCGTGCCTTGCTTCACCGTCACCGGGAAAGGAAGCGCGAGGGCCGTGCAATAGGTTTTGAAGTTGCCGTCGGTCCAATTGCGATGGTCCTCCATCTCAAAGACGTCGCCCGCGAAACGGACCTCGACGTTCGTGCCATCGGGCAGCCGATGCGATACGGCGCGTAGGTTGATGAAGGGCTGGGTGGGCGCGATGCGCGAAGGGAACTCACCCTTAATTACCGAGCCGTCGGCCAATTCTGCCTGGCAGGGTTTACCGGCGCATTCAGCTAAAGGGTGCAGCACGCAGAAACCGATCCGGTTGCGCTCGAAGGTGCGGCGGGCCTGGCCTTGGAAGTCGAACTGGAGTTTGCCGCTCGCTTCTCCGATAACTGTGCCGTGCCACGCAAAGTCGATGTCGCGCTCTTGGCAGGTAACGTCAAAGTCCAAGCGGAAGCTATCGGGCGACGTAATGGTTTTGAGGTTAGAGATTTTCGGAGCGACGGTGCCCCAATTTTTATCGCGCACGGCGGCGTAGATGCCGCGCAACACTTCGTGCTCACCGAAGCGGATGTAGCGGACCAGGCCGAGCCCGGGGTCAAACACTAAGGACAACGGCCCGGCCCTTAACTCGAGTGGCGCGGCGGGCAGGCTGGCCGTGCCGGTTAAGCCGGTTAAGAACGTGGCGTTCTGAGCGTGAAGGGTAAGGGGGAGAGCGAGTAAGTCACAGAGTAAGTCACGGCGGCGCATGCGACTAGTTGTATCACCACAAATAGTCCTTCGCCTCGGGACGGCGCTCATGGCCATCGAGAACATGCACCACGCGGACCTTTTTGAGCTTCGTGGGATTCAACTGGCCAATGGGCAAATAGATCAACTTACGGCCCAGTTGCGCGGCGATGGAGCGAAAGACGGTGCGCGGGGGCTTGGCCGCGACGTAGACCACATGGCGGTCCATTGCATAATCGAGCGCGGCCATCAGCAGGCGTTCGCTTTTGGTTTCGGCGAAGTCGTAGTCGGGGTCGGCCCACACGTCGAACATGCGGCCGGCGGGCAGGGTCATCAGAAAGCCGCCGTATTCGGCGCGGCCAATGCCGGGGCCCACCAGATGGTCGAAGGGCTGGGTGGCGTAGAAGGCCATGTCGCTTTCGTTCTGATGCTCACCGAGCCAAGTGGTCATGTAGTTGTAGCGGCTCTCGAGGTCTTCGTCGAAGATGACAACGACGGCGCCCACGTCGCCCGAAGCGCGGCGCGTTTCCCGGACGTAGAGCTTGCGCTCGTGCCAATGGCGGATGGTTTCGCGGATGTCGATGCCATCGAGCAGACTGCTGGTGAACGGAAGTACCCTTTCGCTTTCGTCGGCCAGCATGCGCTTGGCCTTGGCCTTCAAGAAGCGGCCGTAGGTCTCAATCACCAGGTCCTCGGGCGGGTAGGAGCAGATAGAGTTGCCATTGAGCTGCTTGGCCCATTCACCCGGATGGCTCTCCTTTTTGCGCATCTTCAAGCTGGGCGGCTTGCGGCGCTGTTTGGCGCGAGGCAGGCGGCGGCGCAAGCGCACTTTACGCGTGTTGATCCAAATTTCGCTGGCCGCCAAGTTCACCGTCTCGATCTCCGCGCGATCCTGTTGCGGCGGAAAGCGATTGGCCAGGTTCCAGACTTCCCAGCCATAGTTGTCATCGACGATGGAGCGGGCGGCCACCGTCAGCTCATAAAGGCTGGCCACCAGATAGCCACTTACCGCCGCGAGATTGCGCGTGTAACGTGCCAGGTAGCGGCGGTGCCAGTGCTCCACTTTGTCGCCCGTATTGGTGTGATAGGCGGCCTCCGCTTCACGCAGCAGGGCGAGCTGCACCTTGCCGCGATCGGGCACCCCGGGATCGTCAGAGGGTGCCGAGCGCTGCTGCTCGTAGTGGAATTGCAGATAGGGATACTCGACGCAGACCTCGGCCAGGCAATCGGGATGCGGGTTGATCAACGTGACGGGCGGCGGGCTCATCAGGCGGCTGGGCGCGGGCTGCGGCTGTTCCATCGCATCGAGTAAAGGGTCAAGTAAGTTGAGCGACAGGACGATCAGGGTGCGGGCAAAAGGGTCGGCACCTTGCAGCTTCCAGGCCATGCGGGAGGCGTGCAGATCGGTCTCGTCATTGCGCGGTTGCGGCTCCAGGCGATAGAGTTCGAGGTACTTTCGGAGGCCCAGATAATGGATCGCGTAAGGGTCGGGGTAATCGTCAGGGAGGTGGGGCCGTTCGCCGATGGCAGGATCGATGAAGACCACTTGTGCGCCGATTTCGCGTGCCGTGCGGACGGCTTCGGTAAAAGGGTCGGCCGGCTCCACCATCACGTAGATGTTGTGCTCGTCGTCTAACTCGTCCGGGTAGACGATGGCCGACATGGCGGGCAAACGGTCAATCGCTTTGAGGAAGGCGGCTTCAATGGTGACGGGCAGTTCGACGGCGACGACGGCGGGGGAGTCCTTTAGAATTTGAGCGCGGACGGCTTGGGCGAACTCTACGCGTCCGGGGGCGACGGGAAAGTAAGTGAAAGCGCCGCGGGTGAGTCCGCCGGCGTCAAGAGGACTTGCGTCGGACATAGCGCAAGGCCTCGTCACCGAGAATTTCGTGAATGGAGAGCTCGAGCGCGATGCGCTCGTCGAGCGGTGAGGTGGCGGAGTGTTTCAGCTTCATCGCGTAGCGGGCGACGTTGATGCCGTCGCGAACGGTATAGCGCTCTTCGGCGGAGTGCGCTTGCTGCAGGAAGTCCGTCACGTACTCGAGAATGTAAGTTTCGGCGAACGGCAGATTCTCACGCAGGATGGCGAGCTCTTCGTCGCGCTCGGGGAAGTCGATCAGAATCTGCGGCTGCAGGCGGGAATGGATGTACTCGGGCAGATCGAACGTGGACGCGTCGTCGTTCATCGTCGCGACGATGCGGAAGTTGGGGTGGGCTTTGATCTTCAAGCCGGCCACAATGCTTTCAACGTAGCGGCGATTGTCAAGCAGCGGAGCGAGCGAGGCCCAGCTCTTTTCGCTCATGCGGTTGCCTTCATCCAGAATGCAGACGCCGCCGCGGATCATCGCGCTCACCAGCGGCGAAGCGACATAGCGGAGCCGGCCTTCGCCTTCGATCACCGGCGTCACAATCAGGTCTTCGGGACGCGTGTCCACGGTGGCTTGCAGGATGTAGACTTCGCGGTCAAGGCTTTTGGCCGCCGCGTAGGCGAGGGTGGTCTTGCCCACGCCAGGTTTACCGAGCAGCCGCGGATTCATTGGCAGATCGGCTTCGTGGATCACGAGCCAGGACGCGAGCAATTGCCGCAAACTCTCGTCCTGGCCAACCCACTTAACGGCGATCTCGTCGGGATGCGCCAGATGGAGCGTGATGCCGTCAATGATCACCTTCATGGCTTCACCGGAGCGGCGCTAGTCGCCTCGGCCTCTTCCACTTCCACCTCGCCCCACTCCGACAACGCCCCTTTCAAGAGCGCGGCGTCGCCCACGGCGACGATCTGCAAAGCACCGGGGTTTAGGTATTGCCGGGCGACACGGCGCACATCGTCCGGCGTCACGGCGGCGAGCTGTGCCGGGTAATGGTCCCAGTAGTCGGCGTCGAATTGATAGCGAAAACGGTCGGCGGCGTACTGCATGATGCGCGAAGGCTGCTCCAGGGACAAGGCGAAGCTGGCGACGATGGAACGTTTGGCTTCTTCGAGTTCAGCGGCGGGCACGGGCTCTTCGCGCAGGCGTTCGATCTCGCGAAGAATCTCGCGCATGGCGTCGCCCGTGGAGTCAGCTTTTAGGTCGCCGCTGATTTGCCAGGGGCCGGCTTGGCGGCGCGCCTGCAACTGGCTATAAATGCCGTAGGTGTAGCCCTTCTCTTCGCGCAGATTTAAGAAGAGCCGGCCGGAACTGCCGCCGCCCAGAATGCGATTGGCGATGGTGAGCGCGAAGTAGTCTCCATGGCGGCGGTCAATCGCCAGATTGCCCATGCGCAGTGTCGTTTGCACGCTTCCCGGGCGGTTGATGACGACGACGCGACGGGCCGTCGACGCGGCGGGAATTGCCGTCAAGTGAGGTTCGAATGCCTGGCGCGTCCAGACGAACGACAGCAGCTTGATGCGCGACATTAACGCATGCGTGCCGACGTCGCCCGCGATCATCAGAATCGCGTTTTGCGGAGCGTAGCGTTCGCGATGCCATTTCACCAATTGGGCGCGGTTCAACTGAGCCAGGGTGGCGGCCGTGGGGCCTTCCACCGCCATCGGATGTTCGCCATAGAGCGCCGTACCGAACTTCGCCGACACCAGATACTCCGGCGACATCAGCATTTGCGGCAATGCGGCCAGTTCCCGTTCGCGCAGACGCGCAATTTCGTCTTCGGGAAATGTTGGATTCACCAGGACATCGGCCGCCGCTCTCAGCGCGCGATCGAAGGTTTCTTTCAGCGCCGTCAGCTGCAAGCTGGTTGACTCGCCGCCGTAGGAAGCATGCACCTGCAAAGTGGCACCCAAGCGCTCAATCTCTTCGGCGATTTGGCGGCCGCTTTTGCCTTTGGTGCCTTTATTCAGCAGCTGCGCCGCGAAGTTGGCGACGCCCGCCTCCTTCACCGGAACGAACTGCTCCCCGGCCCCATAGATCGTCAGTTCGGCGGTGACCACGGGCGTGCGATGGTCTTCGAGGATCATCACGGTGAGGCCATTGTCGAGGCGCGTTTCGAAAGGCTTCGGCAGTGTCACGCGCAACATTTCGGGCGAAACGGGCGCGCGATTTTTGCGCTCCACTTGCGAAAGTGGCGTGTCTTTATCGTTGGCGGGATCTTGCGTAAGAGTGGACATGAAGATGAGGGTGAGCGCGGGGAACACGTCAGGCGGCCTTTTCTGGGGCGGGAGGTAGAGTGAGTAGCGTGCGGCGGCGGCTGGCGTCCAGGTAATGGCGCGCCACGCGCTGCAGGTCTTCGGCGGTAACTTGGTCCAGCAGATCGAGACGCCGGTTCAGGAAATCCGCGTCCTGGTAGAAGACGGCATAGATGGCCAGCAGGTTGGCGCGCGTGACGGTACTCAGCAACTGCTGGCTTGTCTGGCGGCGCAAGGTGAGCTGGGCCTTTTCGAGTTCCCAGGCCTCGACAGGCTGATCGCGAACGCGGTCGATCTCGCGCAACAGGGCGGCTTCGGACTTGGCTTCGTCGGGTCCGAATGCAGCGGCCACTAACATACCCGGGCCGCGCCGTTCCTGGACGAACGCACCGGCGGAGAGGGCCTCCTGCTTCAAGACGACTTCCTGGTAGAGGCGCGAAGACTGGCCACCGGAGAGCACCATGGTCAGCAGTTGCAGCGCATGAAAGTCCGATTGATTGGCGGCGGGGATTCGATAGGCGATGTCGATGCGGGCCAAGCGGGCCAGCGGGTCAATGGTGGTCTGGCGGCGTTCGACCGTCGGTGCCGCTTCGCTCACGTCGGGCGCGGCGGGGCGCACCCCCTGGGGAATCGCGCCAAAGAAATGGTCTACTCGCTCGAGCGCATGTTCTTTCGTCACGTCGCCCACCACCGCGATCACACAGTTATTCGGGGTGTAGTAAGCGCGGTGGAAATTGACGGCTTGTTCGAAGGTGAAGGCTTCGAGGTCGGCTAAGGAGCCGATGGTGGAGTGGGCGTTGGCGAAATTATCGAAGACCAGTTCCGGCAGCATCTCCGAGGAGCGCCCGTAAGGCCGGTTATCGTAATTCTGCTTGCGCTCCTCAATCACGGTGCCGCGTTGATTCTCGAAGTTCGCCGACGTGACGGCCAGCGCTTTCATGCGATCGGCTTCGAGGAATAGGGCGAGGTCAAGTTGGTTGGCTGGCAGGGTCTGGTAATAATTGGTGCGCTCGGAACTGGTGGTCCCATTCATTGACCCGCCATTGTTCTGGATCAAGAGGAAATGCTCCCCCTTGCCCACATTTTCCGAGCCCTGGAACATCATATGTTCGAACAGATGGGCGAAGCCTGATTCGCCGGGGCGCTCATCGCGCGAGCCGACATCGTAGGCTAAGGAGACCGAGACCGTGGGCGCGCTATGGTCCTCCACCAGAATCACCCGCAGACCATTGGCGAGCTTATGTTCGGCGAAATTTACCAGTGCTTTTGCTTGCGCGCTACCCATTGCCTTCCAGTTTAGCGGACTGGCCACAGCTCAGCGCTCACTTGAATAACGCGCACACCGCGCGGCTCTCTTTGGCGACTTCCACCTCGGCGGCGATGACGCCGAAGGCTGACCAGTTTGAGTCGCGCGTTAGCTTCCTGAGTAGGGTGCACCCCTCGCCCGCCTTGCCGCCCAGAAGGTGATTGAGGGCCACTGCCGATGCAGCGTTGGTGTACGAAATCCCGGTCACGTCGAGTAACTCCTTTTCGCTCAACTTGCCTTGGAAGTAACGCAGGTCACGGTAATTGCTTTCGTTCGAGCGCAATTGCAGGCCGTCCTTGATGCTGGTGAGCAGTTCTTTGCCTTCGCCGCTACGTCCAGCGCGCCTCAGCGCGCGATAGTGCCAGTCGGCCATCCCTACCAGAAACTGCGGTGTCTGCGGCAGCGTCGCGCAGCCCACCATCCCGGTGGGCAGACTCTTGGCGAATTCGTCAGGCTTGCCGGCCATGTTGACGCAACGTGCGAATTCATTCGCCGCGTCGCCGTAGCGCTGGGAAAAGTAGTAGGCCAGACCCAAATAATAGGCGGCTTCGAAGGACGAGGGTGCCAGGGAACGGGCTTTCTCTAAATCGACGATGGCCAGGTCGAACTTGCGCAACGAGATCTGCCGGTGGCCTCGCCAACGGTAGGGGCGCGGATCGTTGGGAAACGCCTGGATGGCCTTGGTGTAGATGGCGATGGAGGCGTTGAACTGCAAGAACGCGTCGCGCGCCTGGCCGGCTTTTAGCATGGCCTCGATCTTGTCCGGAGTCTTCGCCAATTCGGCGTCGGCGGCAGCGATTTTGCCGTCCGCGTCTTTCTCCGAACGCAAGGGCGTGCCGAGCAGCGAGGTACCTTCCGGCTTGTCTTGCGCGATGAGCAATCCGGCAACAAAAAATGGAAGCAGTGTTTTAAGCATGTTGTTGGAGAATTTCAGCCAATGAATCGGGGATGGGGCAGGAGCGTTCGCTGACCGGGTCCATGCAGCAAATCACAATTTTGCCACGAGCGCGCAGGTTGCCGCTCACCTCCACCAGAAAAGCCAGCGTGAAGGATCGGGCACCCAGCCGTTCGACATGAACCGCGATATCCAGCAGGTCGTCTCCGACGAGGGGGCCGAGGAATTCGGCTTCCACGCGCACACGAGGATACTTCACCCCCAACGTTTCCAAATGCGAATAGGGCATTCGGGCGGCGCGCAGGAATTCCGACTCCGCCGCTTCGAAATACCGAAAAATGGCCGAATTGTGAATGCGGCCGCTCGCATCCGTATCGGCGAAACGCAACCGGCATTGGTAAACAAATGGCATCCCTTCTATCCTAAGACGTGCCCACAGGGAAAACGGGTTTCGTAGGTGCTAAAGTAAAGCGAGAATGCCAGTTTATGTGGCCGGACGTACCGACGTTGGCTTGGTCCGGACCAACAACGAAGATCGATTTTTGATCGCCGATGACCTCGGGCTCGCCTTGGTCGCCGACGGAATGGGCGGTGCCGCCTGTGGCGAAGTCGCGGCCCAGATGACCGCTGATTGCGTGGCGGAAATGCTGCGTGTTCCGGGTGCGAATGGGGCGGTCGCCGCGCTCGAAGCCGCCATCACCGAGGCCAATCGCCGCGTCTGGATGCACGCCCGCCAGACCCATGAGTGCAATGGAATGGGTACCACCATCGTCGCCGCCTGCTGGAGTGGATCGCGCCTCGCCATCGCCAATGTCGGCGATAGCCGCGCCTACCTTTTGCGGCATGACCAACTCACGCAACTATCCTACGACCAAAGCCTGGTGAACGAATTACGCCACAATCTCGGCCTGACCGACGAGCAGATCAAGCGCTACGCCAATCGAAATGTCCTCACCCAGGCGATCGGTACGGCGGAGAACGTGGCGATTCGCACGAACGAAATTGACTTTGCCCCGGGCGACGTCGTTTTGCTGTGCTCCGATGGCCTGCACGGCATTGTCGATGACGAGGCGATCCGGGAGATTCTCACGCAGCCCGTCGTCATGGACCTGCAAATCACGCGTCTGATCGATGCCGCCAAGAGCGCCGGCGCTAACGACAACGTCACCATCGCTATCATCCGCCACGACTAATCCTGCGGCTGTTTGCGGGTTGCCAATTCATAGGGAAAATGATGCGCATTAACGCAAATATCTGCCACGATTACCAGCGCGCCTCACTTCTCGAGTGGCTCGAAACCAATGGCACCGGCACCTTCGCTATGGGCACCGTCAGCGGGGCGAACACGCGGCGTTATCACGGCTATCTGGTGGCGGATGCCGCGTCTGCCGGCCGGCAGGTGTGCTTGGCGAAGGTGGACGAGGAACTGAACGGGCTGCCGTTGGGCACCAATCAGTTTCCGGGATTGGTACACCCCGAAGGCTACCGGCAGTTGGTCGAGTTTCAAGTCGCCCCCCATCCGCGCTGGACCTACGAGGCGGCGGGCATCCGGCTCGAGAAGTCGCTCTATTTGGTGGAGGGCCGCAACATCGCCGTCATCGAGTACACCGCCAGCCAAGCTTGCCAACTCGTCGCGCGACCCTTTCTGGCCGGGCGCGACTATCATAGTCTCCGTCGTCAAGGCGAGGCCCCCACGGGCTGCCGGCTGCACGCTGTCGATGGCGTCTTCGAGCCCGAACCTGATTGGTGGCGCAACTTCGAATACCTCATCGAGCGCGATCGTGGCTTCGACTTTCAGGAGGACCTCTACACTCCTGGCCATTACGTCTTCTGCCTCGAACCAGGGCGGCCCGTCGCCCTGGTCGCTACGCTCGAGCCAAACCTTACCCTGGATCTCGAAGCCTGGAGAGTGGCCCGTTCCGGGCGCGGCCATCATCCGGCAAGCGATTTCAACGCCGTCAGAACGGATGGCCAGCCCACCCTGATCGCCGGCTATCCCTGGTTCACCGATTGGGGCCGCGACACGATGATCGCTTTGCCCGGCCTCGTCATCGGTCGCGGGCAACTGCAAAAAGCCCGCGCCATCATCGACGCTTTTCTTGCCCACTTATACCAGGGGTTGATTCCGAATCGCTTTCCGGACGCGGGCGAGACGCCGGAATATAACTCGGCCGATGCGACGCTCTGGCTCATAGCGGCCGTCGTGGAGTTACAAGCGGCGGGCGGTCCGGTGGACGGCTTAAAAGCCGCCGTCGAAGAGATCGTCGGCTGGCTGCGTCGAGGCACCCTTTATGGCATTCAAGTGGACCCGGACGACGGCCTACTGTCGGCGGGAGACGCCACGACCAGCCTTACCTGGATGGATGCCCGTGTGAACGGCATTCCGGTGACGCCGAGAAATGGCAAAGCCGTGGAGATCAACGCCCTGTGGCTCAATGCATTAGCGTATCTAAATGACCCAGCGCTCGAATCGGCGAAGGCCGCGTTTCAAGCGAAATTCTGGAACGGCCGCTACTTATCCGATTGCGTTGGCGATCACTCACTTCGCCCTAACCAGTTACTGGCCTTATCGTTACCGTATCTGTGTGTGACGGCACAACAAGGCGAAGCGATACTTGCTGTTATCGAAGCTGACTTACTCACTCCCGTTGGCTTACGGACGCTATCGCCCCACGACCCTGCATACCAGGGACGTTATCAAGGTGGACCCGCCGAGCGCGACGCCGCCTATCATCAAGGCACCGTTTGGCCTTGGTTATTAGGCCCCTATCTGACGGCGTGCCTGCGTCTGCGGCCGGAGAGCCGTCCGGCGGTGGAAGCGCTTGTAAAGCGCTGGCGTCAGGAGACCGCCGTTGGTTGCCTGGGCCACCTAGCGGAAATCTATGACGGCGACGCTCCGCATCGCGCCGCCGGTGCGCCGGCCCAAGCCTGGAGCTTAGCCGAACTCCTTCGCGTCGAGCAATGTCTGGCGCGTTAAAATGATCAACATGCGATTTGGCATCAACACCATGCTGTGGACGGCAAACTTTACTGCCGCTGACCTCCCGATTCTCGACAAGGCTAAGGCTTGGGGCTATGACGGCGTCGAGATTCTTTTGGTCGATCCGCCAGCCTTTCCGTCGGCGGCTCTCCATCAGGCCTGTTTGGAAAAGGGCCTCGGCCTGACGGCCGTCGGCATTGCGTCGCTGGAGAATAATCCCCTCAGTGCCGACGCCGGCGTCCGCCGCCACACACTCGACTACTTCCGGGCCTGCATCAAAGCCCTGGCCGAAGCCGGCGGCGAAATGCTCGCCGGACCCATGTATGCCCCCCTCGGCCACTTCACTGGCGTGCGCCGCACCGCCGACGAGTGGAAGCGGTCCGTTGAATTCTTTCAGGAATTGGCCCCTACCCTCGATGCCCATCGCATCACGTTGGCACTTGAGCCGCTCAATCGTTTTGAGACTTACTTCTTGAATACCGCCTCCGATGCGGTTGCCTTCTGCGAAGCCATCCATCATCCCCGCATCGGCATCCTGTTCGATACCTTCCACGCCAACATTGAAGAGAAGAGTATTGCCGAAGGCTACCGGACGGTTGGGCCGTACCTGAAGCATGTACACACTTGCGAGAATGATCGCGGCACCCCCGGCTCAGGGCACGTCGACTGGACCGGTGTTTTCCAAGCCCTCCACGACGTGAACTATGACGGCTGGCTCACCATTGAGAGCTTCGGTTCGGCCTTGAAAGAAATCTCCGCCGCCGCCCGCATCTGGCGCGACATTGAGAAAGACATGGACACCTTGGCCGCTGATGGGATCCGCTTCCTTAAATCCAGTTACAATTAATCCTTAAAACTAATCCACAAAACCACGCCACGTGCGTCCCTGATCGTCCCGCAATGTGATGCCGAAGTTATCTCCCACGCCGGTCGCATAGTGGCCTTGCGCATCGCGAAAGCGGAAGCGGATGGAATCGTCGTACTGCCGTTCGGCCGCGCCACACCACTCGTTGCCTAACTCATCGCGGAGCCGGATAAAGTCACCATCCCCAAACCCGCTCAACACGCCGCCACCCTGGCCGCTCTCCAGGCGATAGTGCCCACCCCTGATCAGCAACCGTTTCCGTTTCCGCAGATTTATCATGGCCACCCTTATCATGCCGTCAAGCGCCGGAATGCGCCATACGCAAACTTCAGCGACTTCACGCGGCCCCTCGCTTAGTACTGCCGTCACTGCAGTCCTACGGGCCTAGCGTTTCACTTGGCAATCCGGCAAGGCCGCCCGCAAACGTGCCGCGCCGCTTTCGCTGATTTCCGTCCCCTCAATATCGAGCCAGGTGAGCGTGGTTAGCTTACTCAACGCCTCCACCGCCGTATCATCCACTTTGGCGCACTGCCACAGCGATAGCGACTTCAGTTGCTTCGGCAAGCTGGCGATGCCGCGCATGGCTAAATTGGTTTGCGCCAAGTCGAGCCGCGTCAGTGCCGGCAGTTTTGTGAGTTGCTCAGCGCCTACATCGCTGATCTTACTCCCCCGCAGGTTCAAGCTTTGTAGCTTCGGCAACAGAGCGATGGTCTCCATGCCGCGATCTGTCATCGCCGCGAACCACATTCCAGAGTCAGTCCGTTGCGAACCGCTGACGTCGAGCGACTCGAGTGCGGGCAATAATCGCAGCGCGTTCAACCCGGCATCGGTGAGTTTATTGCCCCCCACCGCAGCGTGCTTTAAGCGCGGAATGGACACCAACGGATCGAAGCCATTGTCCGTAAATAGCGAATAGCCCACATCGATCCACTCGAGTGCCGGATGCCCTACTAGTTGCGCTACGCCTAAATCAGTAATTTTGGTGCCCCGCATATTTAGCTTCTTGAGTTTCTTCCATCCCTTGATGACGGTGGGCACACCATCGCCCACCTGCTCGGCATAATAAAGGTTAAGCTCCTCAATAGCCGGCGCAGACTTGAGTGCCTGAAAGCCAATATCGGTAATTAGGGTATGCGAAAGGTCCAGCGACTTCAGCGCGGCCAGCGAGGCGATCGATCTTAAGTCCGCGTCACCCACCCAACTGCCGCGCAACTCCAAGCCGACAATCTCCCCCTGCGGACCTCGCGTCGCCGTACCGCCCAAGCGTGCCACCCAGTCACCGTCAATCGCTAAGACACTCACCAATACTGCGACGGATAGCATTAGCTCTTCCTCCGCGCCGGCAGGGCGGACTCACGATCATAGATCACCGTGCAATTCGGCAACGCTTGTTTCAGCCGCGCCAGACCGGCATCAGTCACCAGCGTGTGATACAGATTGAGCGACTTGAGCGATATCATCTTTGACAAGGTCAACATGCCCTGGTCGGTGATGTTACCCGTGTCTAAGCTGAGCACTTCCACCATCGGCAGGCTCGACAGTCCGGCATCGGTGATGGCCGTGTAATCTAGATTCAGAATGCGTAGTTGCGTGAGTGCGGTGAGGGCGGCCAGGCCTTGATCGGTGACCCGCGTACGCACGGCTTCCAGACGCTTCAAATGAGTCAGTTTGGCCAGCAAAAGGAAGCTTTTGTCAGTGAAACGGCCATAATTTAGCGCCAGTTGCTCAAGTCCTGTGAGGCTCGCGACGGCGGCGAGTCCGGTGTCGCTTAGATCGGTGGAGGTGAGGTCTAGATCCTTCAGAGCAGTGAGATTGCGCAGTGGTTCCAGGCCCGCGTCAGACGCTTCAATGTAGGCGAGCCGTAACGATCGCAGGCCGGTTAACTTCCCGATGGCGATCATCCCATCGTCGTTCACTTGGCTATTCGAGAGTTCCAGATGTTCCAACTGTTGCAACTTACTAAGCCCGATGCCCAGTACCGGTGTGTGGTTCAGTGACAGGCGGCGCAAACGAGGCAGCGCCGCGAGTTGAGCAATGCCTTGATCCGTTAATAGAGTATGGTTCAGTTCAAGGCGCTCAAGCGATGACAGTTTCACGAGCGCACCTGCGCCTAGGTCGCCCACTTCCGTGGAGTTCAGAATCAGCTTGCGTAACTTGCCCAGCGGGGCCAGATAGGCGAGCTGCGGGTCAGTGATGGGGGTGGAAGTCAAGTCCACTATGTCACCCTCGGCACGACCGCCCAGCTTGCTGATCCAAGCCATCACCGCAGCCTCAGTCGCCGCCGCCGGACGGCTCGTCCGCAGGCCCGCATCCCGGCGAGGGGCCGCATCCAGAAAGATCACCCGGCACTCCGGACGCGCATCGCGCAAGGTATCAATGCCCGATCGCGACACGCGCGAGTAACGCACATCCAGATCGCGCAGCTGCTTTAAGGCCGCCAACTTTACCAAACCGGCATTCGTTATTGGCGCGCGATAGAGGTTGAGCTCTTCCAATTTCGTTAAGCCGGCCAGCACCGCCACGCCTTCGTCGGTTACCGGCGCACCCAGCAAATTCAGGCGGCGCAGATTCTTCAGCTGCGCTAAGTGCCGCACACCGGCGTCTGTAATCTTGGCCCCGGCTAGGTCGAGCTCTTCGAGAGCTGTCAGCCCGGCCAAGTGGACCATCCCCTTGTCCGTCAACAAGACATCGCGAGCCGCCAAAGTCTTCAGCCGCTTCAGCCCCGCCAGGCTTTCCGCCCCCGCATCGTCGAGCGATGAGTAACTCAAGTCGAGCCGTTCAAGGTTCACAAATGACGCCAACCCGGAGCCTCTCACCTGTGTTTGCGTCAACCGCATCTCCCGCAACGAAGTGACGTTGGCGAACTGCTGTAAGCCCTTGTCTTGCACGTTCGTATTGAACAGAAAGTGCAAGCTAAAATCTAGTTTCTCGAGCTTGGTGAGCGACGCGATCGCCTTCAGCTCAAGGTTGGCGTCGAGCTTGTCGCCCGCGCCTGTCGTAAAGATCGGCGAAGCAAGTTGTAACTCGCGTAATTCGGTAGCGGTGGCCAGACGCTTCAGCTCAGTGGACGGGACGGTGGTGCCCACTAAGTCGATCGCCTCCAGCCGGAATGGCGTGCGAGGCAAACCCTCAATCCCGGAGATGATGGCCGCGTTGCCCACCACGCGCACGCGCCCGTTGGCCCGCAACACCCACTCGGCTACGGTACGGTCGTCCTGCCCGGATAAGAGGCAGGGCAAAACCAGGATGAGGAGACGCTTCACGAACCTATGTTAGCGCCTCTTAATCTGGCAGCGAAAACGCCACATACTTGCCCCCGGAAGACGTGGGCCCCGCCTTGCCGCCCCCCGCAGCGATGACAATATATTGCTTGCCCCTCACCTGATAGATGCTGGGCGTGGCATTGCCCGCATTCGGCAAGGTAGTTTCCCACAATAGCTTGCCGGTGCGTTTGTCGAAGGCGTGGAACTTCTTATCGTAGTTGGTGGCCCCGATGAAGAGCACGCCGCCCGCCGTCACCACTGGCCCGCCATAGTTCTCGGTGCCGGTATTCTTCATGCCGGCCGTGGCTAACTCAGGATACTCGCCGAAGGGAATCTGCCAGGCAATGCGGCCCTTGTTCAGGTCAATCGCACTCAATGTCCCCCACGGCGGCGAGATCGCCGGATAGCCATCGGGGTCAAGAAACTTGTTATAGCCGTCGTGGGTGTATTTCTGGTCAATCGGATCTGGCTTGTCATTGGTTACCGCGACGCTTTGATCCACGCCGCTCAGCACATAAAGCGCGATCGTCCGATTGGCCGCCGCTGACAAATTCGAAAAGCCCGGCATCCGGCCCCGTCCCTCGCGGATTAGCGTCTGCGCTTCGCCCATCGTGTAACGATCGGCGGCCTTGATCAACGAAGGGAATTGCGGCGGCGCGCCCGTCAGATCCTCGCGATGACAACTCGCGCAGTTCGATTGATACAGCACCCGTCCACTCGGCGGGGCACCCGTATTGCGCTCCACCAGCCGCAGGATCCAGGCCATCTCATTGGCGTTGGCGTATAACAACCCCGTGCTCGCGTCGAACGCCGCGCCGCCCCATTCACCACCGCCGTCAAAGCCAGGGAAGATCACCGTGCCTTCCTTGCTTGGCGGCTCAAACTGCCCATTCGACCTTACTTGTTTGAACCGTTGTAACGCCGCCGCATGGGCTTCCGGCGTGCGGCGCGTGAGCATATCGGCCGTCAAGCGTTGGCGCGCGAATGCTGGCGGCAGCGTTGGCAATGGCTGCGTGGGCGAGAGCGCTTCGCCGTCAACCCCATTCGCCGGCACCGTTACTTGCTCAATCGGGAAGAGTGGCTTGCCCGTCGCACGGTCAAAGACAAACACGTGGCCGGACTTCGTGATCTGCGCCACCGCCTCCACCGGCTTGCCATCGCGCCGCAACGTAACTAAGTTGGGCGGCGCAGGGAAGTCACGATCCCATACGTCGTGCTTCACGGCTTGAAAGTGCCACACGCGCTTGCCGGTTGCCGCGTCCAGGGCCAGCAGGCTATTGGCATAAAGATTGTCGCCCGCGCGATTGGCCCCGTAAAAGTCGAAGGCCGCCGAGCCCGTGCCTGCAAAAACCAGGCCGCGCTTCACGTCCACCGTCATCCCGGCCCAGTTATTCGCGCCGCCACTATATTCATAGGCATGGGGCGGCCAGGTCTCGTAGCCGGGCTCGCCGGGCTGCGGGATCGTATGAAACACCCACCTCACCTTGCCCGTCCGCATGTCGAACGCCCGGATGTGTCCCGGCGATGAAGGCAACCCCTCGCTCACCAACACGCTCATAATCAGCAGGTCGCGAAAAACTGCTCCCGGCGTCGTCGACGTAATCGTCATCTCACGCGCCGGACGCCCCAGGCCCTCCCGTAAGTCCACTTTGCCTTCCACGCCAAAACTCGCGATCGGTTGCCCGGTGCCGGCGTTCAAAGCGTAGAGCCAATGCCGCGCCGTAAAGAAAATGCGGCGATCCGCGCCGTCGGCCCAGTAAGTGACGCCCCGCGCGCGCGAGTGCCCGATCTTTTCCCGCCCATCGTGCGGATCGAAGCGCCACTTCTCCTTGCCCGTCACCGCATCCACCGCTACCGCGCGGAGCTTCGGAGTGGTGGCATACATCACACCGTCCACAATCAGGGGATGGCATTGCATTTCGGAGCCGGGGAAGGCGTCGCCCGTGTCGTAAGTCCAAGCCACCCGCAACTTGCTGACGTTGCCCCGGTTGATTTGCTTGAGCGCGGAGTACCGGTCGTTGTCAGTGGAACCGCCATAGTGAGCCCAGTCAGTGGTTTGGCCGCACAGGCCGCACAGGGTGAGCGAAATGAGGAAGGAGCGCATTCCTCCGCATTATAGAGCCTAGTCCAGGTTCAAAACCTTCATCAACGTGCCGGTCTCGCCCTGAATCTTTTTCTGCAGCATCATCAGCGCATGAATCAGTTGCTCGGGGCGCGGCGGACAGCCCGGCACATACACGTCCACCGGGATCACTTGATTTACCGGGATCAACGCATAGTTGCTAAACACGCCCGTGGAGGTGGCGCAGGCACCCATCGAGATTACCCACTTCGGCTCGGGCATTTGCTGATAGAGGTGCCGGACAATCGGGGCCATCTTATTCGAGACGCGGCCGGCCACCACCATCAAGTCCGATTGGCGAGGTGAGCCGCGAAACACCTCGGCACCAAAGCGCGCTGCGTCATAGCGCGAAGCATTCATCGACATCATCTCAATCGCACAACAGGCCAAACCAAACGACATCGGCCAGATCGAATTCTTGCGCGCCCAATTGATGGCCGAATCGACGGTGGTGGTGATAATGCCTTCGCCGGGGTCAGCGCCCAAGCCCGCTTGATCGATCCGGGCGAATAGATCTTCCGGTGCGGGGCCAAGTTGAATGCGGTTTTCCATGGTCATTTCCAGTCTCCCATGAAACGCTTCCGCAAGATAAACTTGAGGCTTGCGAGAGCTCATCCGTTCCGAACCCGCCCTCACCCTCGAAGCCGCCCTCCGGCACGCCGCTCAAGTTCATGGCCTCGAGCCTTCTTACCTCGATAACTGGGGCCAAAGTCACGAAACCAGTGCCGAAGTGCAGCAGGGAATTCTCGGCGCGCTCGGTCTGCAAGCCTCCTCGCTTCAGGCCTTGAACGATGCCGAAGAAATCCGTCTTTGGCAAAACTGGAATCGCCTGGTGCCACCCACCGTCGTCACCGGCATCAAACCTGCGCCGGGTGAACTTACTCTCCATTTACCGGCGGCTTGGCTCTCGCAGCGCGTCGAAATCGTCCTTCGCCTCGAAGATGGACGCCTGGAGCGGCGCGAATTCTCGTGCGGCTCCTTGCAAACTTTAGCCGAAGCGGAACTGCGGGGCCAGCGCTTCGTCCGGCTGCAAATTCCACTGTTCATCTCACTGCCATTGGGCTATCACCAACTCACTGTGCGCGTTGGCGATGCGGTCGCGTCAATGGCTTTGATTGCCGGTCCGGAACGGGCTTGGATGCCGGACCACTTACGCACGGCCGGCATCGCGATTAGTCTTTACGGCTTACGCTCCGCGCGCAATTGGGGTGTTGGCGACACCACTGACTTGCTTAACTTTGGCCGTTGGGCTTACCAATCGCTGGGCCTCAGTTTCATCGGGCTGAATCCTCTGCACGCCATACACAATCGCCAACCTTTCAATACCAGCCCGTACCTGCCCGTCAGCGCCCACTTTCGCAATCCACTCTATATCGATGTCGACTCCGTGCCTGATTACGTGCGGAGCACCTGGGCGCAATCGCTCACGCGGTCGCCCTTGGTACAAACTGAGCTTGCCGAACTCCGGCAGTCCGAGTATGTCGAATATGAGCGCATCTGGCGTCTCAAGAAACTCATTTTACGCTTGGCCCATCGCCAATTGGAGCGGGAATCCTCGCCACGCCGCCAAGCTTTCGATGACTACTGCCAGGAGGCCGATGCCGGCCGGCGGCGCGCCTTCGCTACCTTCTGCGCTCTCGATGAAGCCGTTCATCGCGAACGGCCTGATATCTGGCTATTTACCGAATGGCCAACGGCGTATCAAGATCCCCACTCGTCAGCCGTGCGTGAGTTCACGGTCACTCATCGGCGAGCCGTTCGCTTTCACCTATATCTACAGTGGGTGCTGGAGCACCAGCTGAGCGAAGTGCAGCGGCAACTGCTTGAGGCCGGGATGGCCCTGGGTCTCTATCATGACTTGGCCTTAGCCAGTGATCGCTATGGGTTCGATGTCTGGTATGAGCCGGGTGCTTTTGCGGCCGGCGTTCGCGTTGGTTCTCCGCCCGACGGCTTCTCTCCCGAGGGTCAGGATTGGGCCTTTCCGCCGCCTAGCCCGACTTACGCCGGCGAAGACGGCTATGCTTCTTTTCGCGATCTGATCCGGGCCAATGCGCAGTCTGGCGGGGCCCTGCGGTTTGACCACGTAATGCGTTTCTTTCGCCTTTACTGGATTCCCGGTCAACTCTCCGCGCGACAAGGTGCCTATGTCCGTAATGACGCCGCCGCGCTCCTCCGCATCATTGCCTTGGAGAGCGTCCGCCATCAGTTTCTGGTGATCGGCGAGGATTTGGGCACGGTGACGCCCTTCATGCGCGAGTTGCTGGATCAATTTGGCATTCTAGGTTATCGCTTATTCATTTTTGAACGGGACGGTCAACAGTTTCGCCCGCCTGAGGACTATCCCCTATTGGCCGCCGCCTCGGTGACCACTCACGATTTGCCTACTCTTTCCGGCTTCCTGACGGGTGCCGATATCGAGGCCCGCCGGGCCGCCGGTCTATTGCCCGATGAATTATCCTATGGCCGTCAATGGCAGGAACGGCGCGCGGCATTGGCGCAATTGCGCGTCGCCCTCCAACTGGAAGAGTCGTCAGCGCTACCTGGCGGAGACCTGTTAGTCAAGCGTGTATTTCACTTTCTGTCATCAGCCAAGTCGGCTGTCTTTATCCTCAATCAGGAGGAAATTACCGGTGAGGAACACCAGCAGAACCTTCCGGGGAGCACCGCCGAATACCCTAACTGGCGGCGTAAAATGAGTGTCCCGCTAGAGTCACTGCATCGGTTGGAACCGCTCACCGAATGGATGAAAATGGAGCTGAAACGGGGCCTGCGGCAATAGATGCGCATTGTTTTGCAACGGGTTCTCGAAGCGCGCGTCGAGGTGGAGGGCCAAGTGACTGGTGCCATCGGCCGGGGCTTACTCTTGCTGATTGCCGTCGGCACGGGCGATTCGGAAAAAGACGCCGATTATCTGGTCAACAAGACTCTCGGTTTGAGAATATTTCCCGACGAAGAGGGAAAAATGAATCTCAGCGTCCAGGACGTGCAAGGCGGCGTCTTAGTCGTCAGCCAATTTACTCTTTATGGCGACCTGCGCAAAGGCCGCCGCCCTAGCTTCGATCGTGCCGCGCCGCCCGAAGTGGCCCGGGCTCTTTACGCCTATTTCGTGCGGCAGTTGGAAGCATCCGGCGTCCTCGTGGGCACCGGAGTATTCCAGGCGGACATGAAAGTCCACTTAATTAACGACGGGCCGGTTACTTTTATGTATGACGCAGCCAAGTTATTTTGATACACTCCAATTAATTCTCGTCTGGTCCGAAAACAAGTTCCGAAACTTTAACCGGCAGGAAGCGGTTCCGGTACTTGGCGAGAGAAATTGAGTTGATGGAGAATAAAATCATATGGCTAAGAATGTAGGATTGCCAAGCGACCCGTCGCTTTTAAGCGCTCTGCTTGAGGGCTTACAGATGTCACGGCAGCGCCTGGATGCGCAGATTGCTTCGGTTCGCGCGGCGATTGCCGGTGAGCCGGAGCCCGAAGGTGCTGCGGCCCCCGCCGCCGCTGTAGCCGCCCCCGCGCAGAAGCGCCGTGGACGCAAGCCCGGTAGCAAGAATAAGACGAAAGCGCCGAAAGAACCTAAGGCTCCGAAGCCTGGTAAACCTGGCCGCCGTAAACTCAGCCCCGCTGCCCGCAAGGCGATCGCCGCCGCGCAAAAGCGTCGTTGGGAAGAGTTCCGCAAGAATAACCCGAAGTAAATTGTCCGTACCGGTGGCCGTGCCCTTTTCTAGGGCACGGCTACTTATTTACCCAGTCCCGCCACTTGAATCTATTTCGTGGACCCTCTTTTGATTGACCGGCTCAGCGCCAGGATTCTCGGCATCGGCACGGACCTCGCCGAAGTCGATCGCATCCAGCAATCGATTGCCCGCTTTGGCGAACGTTTTATCCAGCGCATTTACACCCCCGGCGAGATTGCTTATGTCACCAGCAAAGCGAACCGTTTTGAGTGTTATGCCGCCCGCTTCGCCGCCAAGGAAGCGGGTATGAAAGCGCTCGGTGTGGGATGGAGCGGGGGCATTCGTTTTATCGATCTTGAAGTGGCCAATCTGCCTTCTGGCCGGCCCACCCTTCAGCTTCACGGCCACGCCGCCCGGCATGCCGCCGGGCTCGGCGTGTGTCACGTTCACCTATCGCTCACTCATACCTTAAGCATGGCCATGGCCGTCGTGATTTTGGAAGCGTAAAGATACACCCACGCCTCTCGTTCCTCGCCACTCCCCATGGTTACCGTCCACCTCACCCGCACATACTCATCGCCCTCATAAGCATCCAACGCGAGCCATAAGTCAGGGCTGCCAAATTCCCACACTTCTCCCGCCACCCAATCATCGTCATCCGCTGGCTTGGCCATGCCCGGATAGTCCGGATTCACCTGATACAGCCTGCCTCTCACCCGTGCCGCACCCAGCCACGCTGCCTCCGCTTCTAAGCGGGCGGCGAACCCCCCTCGTTGTGTACCGCGCCGCAGCGTGCCATAGACAAATAGAAGTTCCTTCATCGCGTTCCCTCCATTCGTATGTGGTAACACTACCGCCAGTACCATCCAGCCGCCAGATACTAACCAACGGGCAGCCATCGTCATCGCGAAAACAGCGCATGCTACGCTTTTGTTGATGAGTGACCTACAAACTGCCCCCGCCCTTGTCGTCCGCAGCCGCGATGGCGAAATTGGCATCATAACGATTAACAACCCGCCCGTCAATGCGCTCAGCCCGGGAGTTCCCGAGGGCATCGCCGCCGCCATTGTCGAATTCAATGCCGACCCCGCCATTCAGGCCATCGTGCTCATCGGCGGCGGACGCACCTTTATCGCCGGTGCCGACATTAAAGAGTTCGGCAAGATTACCAGCGGAAAAAAGGACGCTTCCATTGGCCTCGCCGAGGTTCTTCTCATCATTGAAGATTCCGCCAAGCCCGTCACTATGGCCATCCACGGCACCGCCCTTGGCGGAGGACTCGAAACCGCCATGGCAGGCCACTACCGCGTCGCCGTGGCGTCCGCCAAAGTCGGCCAACCCGAAGTGAAGCTCGGCATCATTCCCGGTGCCGCCGGCACCCAACGTCTCCCTCGTCTCGCGGGCCTGCCCATTGCCCTCGACATGTGTGTCTACGGCGCACCCATCACCGCCACCGCCGCTCTCGACTGCGGCATCCTGGATGACGTCATCATGGGCGACCTGCTTACCGGTGCCGTTGCCTTTGCCCGCGATAAAATTGGCCAGGATGTCGCGAAGGTCCGCGACCGCAATGAGAAGTTAGTCGACAACGGGGCCATCGCCGAGGCGCGCGCTAAGTTGGAAAAGCGCGGCCGCAGCTTACTCGCGGAGACACGGGCCATCGACGCGATTGAGGCCGCTCTCTTCTATGACTTTACCCAGGGCTGCGCGCATGAGGCCGAGTATTTCAAGCAATGTCTTTTCTCCGATCAAAGCAAGGGCATGATCCACAGCTTCTTCGGCGAGCGCGCTGTTTCTAAAATCCCGGGGTTAGACAAGGACACCCCGGTGTTGCCCATCAAGTCGGTGGCCGTGGTCGGCGCGGGCACCATGGGCGCGGGTATTGCGATGGTCTATGCCAACGCAGGCCTACCGGTGCTCCTGAAAGAAACCACGCCCGAGGCCCTTGAACGCGGCCTGGCCACCATCCGCAAGAATTACGCCTCCACCGTTCAAAAAGGCCGTCTCACCGAAGCCGAAATGGCGAGCCGCTTGGCCCTCATCACCGGCACGCTGACTTACGATGGTTTTGAAAGCGTCGACTTAGTCACCGAAGCCGTCTTCGAGAATATGGCCTTGAAACAGAGCGTTTTTGCGGAGATCGATGCCGTTGCCCGGCCCGGCTGTATCTTAGCCACCAATACCTCCACCATGGATATCGATGCCATCGCCTCGGCCACTAAACGTCCCGAATGGGTGATTGGCACCCACTTCTTCAGCCCCGCTAACATCATGCGATTGCTGGAAATCGTGCGCGGCTCAAAGACGCTGCCCACGGTGCAAGCCACCGCCATGGCGCTCGCGAAGCAACTCAAAAAGACCGGCGTGATGGTCGGCAATTGCTTCGGCTTCGTCGGCAATCGCATGTTTGGCCCTTATCGCCGGGAGGCGGAGTTCCTGGTGCAGGAAGGTGCGACGCCGCAGCAAGTGGATGCGGCGCTCTATAACTTCGGCATGGCCATGGGTCCGCTGGCGACCGGCGATTTGGCTGGTTTGGATGTCGGCTGGCGCGTGCGCCAGGAGAATCCCGCGCGATTCGAAGGCGTGCGCGCACCCGTCATTGAAGACCGTCTGGTGGCCGATGGCCGCTACGGCCAAAAGACTGGCCGCGGCTGGTACACCTACGACGCTGCCCGCCGTCCGCAGCCCGACCATTTCGTCAACAAGCTTATTGAAGAGGTACGCCGCGGGGCCGGAATTACGGTGAGAGGAATTTCGGCCGAGGAGATAGTCACGCGCACCGTTTATGCCCTCGTCAATGAGGGGGCGTATATTTTGGAAGAAGGCTTTGCGCTGCGCTCGGTTGACATCGACATGATCTACGTAATGGGCTACGGCTTCCCCGCCTGGCGCGGCGGCCCCATGTTCTATGCCGATACGGTTGGGCTCGCCAAGGTGGTTGAGCGCATGGAGAAGTTCGGTTGGGCGCCGGCACCGCTGTTAGCGAAATTAGCCGCCGAGGGCGGTCGATTTACGGACTGGCAGCGGAGTAAGAACATCCCGCAATAGCCGCTTACTGCGTGCGCGGCTGAGTAGCCTTTCTCAGCCACGCACGGAGTAAGTGGCTCGTGGCGGAGCCAGCGACGGGATTTCTATCTTTCGCCGAATCACTACCGCAGCGGGAATCGCAGCGGGGCTTCAGGTTCCTTCGCGGGCACTGGCGTAAAGGCCGGATCCAGCGCACGCGCGAGCATGGCCCGGGCGTCTGCCGCGTGGGCCCCGGTCTGGCTGGCCAGCATCCCATCAATAGCCTTCAACTCCGCCCGCAGATACGGCCGGACGGTGGCGTATGGGGCCAGATGCAGACGCTGGCTGATCAGCTCAACGTATTGCCGCTGCAAAGCCATGCGATGGGCGTCGGTGGATGACGCCCACACGCCCTGGCGCAGGTCCGTGAGAAACTCATCCACGGGATAGAGCTTGTATTCCACCAACCGGGTGAGGCGCCGCGCATCGAGCAGGGTTCGCAATATCCACCAATGCGCTTCGCCAATGCGCTCCAGGGCACCTTGCGGCTCGATTCTGCGCAAGACATCGTCGCGCAAAAGAAATTCTGGCGTGGGCCAAGCATACTCAGCCAGAAAGCGCATCGCGTCTTTCTGACGCGCCCTCGCCACGGCCGTAAAGCGCACCCGGCCCGGCAACTCCTGCCCATCGGCGCCGCCCACGATGGCCGCCACATGCGTCATCTCATTCGTCCATTGCCCCACCGCACGGCCATATAGCTCCGCCAGCCAGCGATTGTCGTCCGTGGCCACCGGCAGCATTTCCAGCACGCGCTTCAGGTTCTTCATCCCCAGTGTGCTGGCGGCGACCGAATCGATGTCGCCCACCGATTCCGTTAGTTCGCCGGGATCGCCAATTTCGTTCATCTCCGTCCGAAACCAGGGCACCGTCTCCTGCTTCTTTAGGTACGCCTCGCGGTCGCCCAAATCGGTCTGGTAGGCATAGCACAGCGCATAGCGGTCATAAGGGCCGATCACCGGAAACAGGTCCGCCGGATCCATCTTGTCCTCCGGCTGGGCCACGTAGTTGAACCGTGAATAGTCGAGGATCGACGGCGCGAAGCCATTCTGCTTCACCCATTCGCGATCACGGATCTTCGCAATCGGGTAAGTCGCGCTGGCCTTCATGTTATGCGGAAATCCGAGCGCGTGGCCCACTTCATGCGTGACCACGTATTCGATCAGACGGCCCACAATGTCCTCCGGCAACGGAAACCGCCGCGCCCGCTGGTCGAGCGGCGCGGCTTGGACAAAGTAGTTGGCGCTCATCCGCGTCAGGATGCCGTGGTAGAACTGAATCCTCGCCGCCAGGATTTCGCCCGTGCGTGGATCGATGTCGGGGCCCGCAAAGGCGAGCGTCTCGGGCCGGGGCTGCCAGATCACCGTGGTGTGGCGGGCATCGCCGGCGCTCCAATCCGGGTCTTCCTGCGGCGACGGACCTTGACGGGCGATGATCGCCTGGGGACGCCCGCACTGGGCAAACGCGGGGTTCCAACTTTCAATCGCTCGCTTCACATAAGGCCGCCAGACGAGCGGCGTGGCGGGGTCGATCCAAATTTCGAGCGGCCGGTCGAGCCGCCAGCGAGCCTGATATTGCAACTTATAAGGCCGCTTGCCGTCCTGACCGAAGTCATCAAGCTCCTGGCCCATGGATCCGATGCGCGCATCGGCCAGCCGGGGCGTCATCGGCTCATCGGGTAACTTGAGAAACGAATAGACCACCCTGGTGGTCGCGGAGGGCACATCCTCACCTTCGTGCTCAAGTCCGGAGTAAGTGAGCACCGCTTCCACCGTGACGTTGCGCGGGAAGGCCAGGGCGTGATCAATATAAGACCGCGTGGCATCGTAACCTTTGGCACTTAACGCACGCTTCGCTGAAAACTCCGCGACATCGCTCAAAAAGAGCGGTGACACGTCGATCACCGCCGCGTCTTCCGCGCCTTCGGCCTCTACTTTGAAGGCCGCGACGATCGGCTCGCTGTTTGCGGCGCGCACCCGCAATGCCAGTGGTCCGGATGGCTCCAGAGCCGAACTGGCCATCGCTTTCAGAAATACCTGCGATCCTCGCCGTTCCCAGCGAATCCGCCGCCGGCTGAGGTAGCTTCCAGAAAAGCTGATCCCGGAAGGCACGTCTGTCAGACTGCCTGTGACGAGATATTCCTTGCCGAACTCTTGCTTCGGAATCTCAAAATAAAGCTTGCCGGCGGCCAGGTGCGTCTTCCAAATACCCTGTTTGGTGATCGCCTGCGGAGTCACGATTTTATCGTAGGGCTGCTGCGCGAAAGTCAGCAGCGGCCATAACCAGATGAGTTTCATCCCTTAATCCTTCCAGCTGCCGTCCACCGGCGTCGGCCACCCTTGGCGACGGCCAGAACCCGGGTGACTTCTAGCTTACCCTGAGTCACATCGCCTTCGTATCAGAGTAAGTCGCCGCTTTCCGTGAGGCATGCTCGTGAGTTTAGCCGCAGGCACGAACAGCTTCGGAATGTGCCCCACGGCTAACGCCGTGGGCTAGTCAGGCTAGTCAGCTTGGCCAACACATTCAGCGAAAGAGAACGATCACGCAGTCAGGGGCAGGGCCCGGCTATTTGGCCGCGCCCATCAGGCGGGCCACCGGCTTGGCTACCACGAACAAGATCAGCCCAAATACGATGCCGAACGCGGCGACCAAACCGAATAGCTGGGGAAGGGGAAAGGCCTCATAAAAGGAGGCCACGCGCCCGCCCATGAAGTTACCCACGCCGATGGAGAGGAACCACACGCCCATCATTAAGCCGCCGATGCGCGCCGGGGCCAACTTAGTCATGGCGCTCAAACCTACCGGGCTTAAACAGAGTTCTGCGGCCGAGTGCAGGAAGTAAACGAAGGTCAGCCACTCCGGCCCCACTTTCCCCGTGGCCCCAGCGGCCGAAGCCGCGAAAGCCATCACCACAAAGCCGGCCGCCACGAGCAACAAGCTCCAGGCGAACTTAGCCGGCAGCGAGGGCTCCCGTGAACCCATCTTGAGCCAAAGCCACGTAAAGAGCGGTGCCATGCCGAGCAGGAATAGCGAGTTGAGCGCCTGGTAAAAGCTGGACGGAAAGGCGATCCCGAAGATACGATTGTCGGAGCTGCGATCAGCGAATAGATTGAGGGTTGAACCCGCTTGCTCAAAGCTCGACCAGAAGAGGCAAGATGCGCAAAACAGCACAAAGATCAGTTGAATGCGCCGCTTCTCCACCGTCGTAAGGTCGCTAAAGAAAATCAGGGATGTGAAGATGACGATGGTGGCGAGCAGGAGCAACACGCCAAAGCCATTGGCGAAAACGCCGATGCTCGGGCGGGCGATGGCGACCAATGCCACCAAGGCTGCGAGCGAAAGTCCAGCCCAGCGCAGTTGGGCCCAATCCTTCGATTTGGGCGGTTCCGCTGGGGCCAAACCCTTGTCTCCCAGATAGACACCGGTTAGGCTAAATTGCGCTAAACCGGCCAGCATAAAGAGCCCGGCGCTCAAGAAGGCCCACCAGTAGTTGTATCTTTGGCCCAGCAAGCCGCAGATCAGCGGCCCCACCATGGCACCCAGATTGATGCCCATGTAATAGATCGAAAATCCGGCGTCGCGGCGAGTGTCACCGGCGGGATAGAGTGCGCCCACTAAGGTGGTGCAGTTGGTCTTCAGGAAGCCGGTACCCCAAGCGATCAGGGTGAGTGACAGAATGGTCCACACTAAGCCGGGCGCCATCATGCCGAAGTTACCCATAGCGATCAGCAGACCGCCCAACATGATGGCTTTGCGCTGGCCCAGGAAACGGTCCGCCACCCAGCCGCCGGCGATGCCTGTCAAATAGGCGCAGCTGGTGAAGATGCCGTAAATGGCTCCGGCGGTAGCGACGTCCAGGTTCAGCCCGCCCACGTCCACCTTGGCGGTCAAGTACAGAATCAGGATCGCCCGCATGCCGTAATAGCTGAAGCGTTCCCACATCTCGGTGAAGAAGAGTGTAGCTAGCCCGCGCGGATGGCCGACGAACGAACGGTCTGATGAAGTCACGAAATCGATGATAGCGTTTATTCGCGCAGAAACTTGGCGGCCAGGGCCGCCGCCCGCCGGCGCAGGTCAATTCGTTCGGTGGAGGCCAGCACCATCTGGCAATGCTCTGCCGCTTCGACGCCCCGGCCTTGTGCCGCGAGTAATTCAGCCAGCAGTAAGTGCGATCGTTCGGTGTACTCCCAGTCATGCCGGCCACCCGCCGACAAGGACCGCGTTAGTACCTCGATCGCCCGCGCGGCCGGCAGCATGGAGGCATAGTCAAACGCAATCACGCTGACTTCGGGGGCCAGGCCGTGCGCACTCTCCAGCAATCGTACGGCTTCGGCACGATCTTGCCCGCGTATCTCCATCGCCGCGTTACGCCGTTTCCAAGCCTGCTGCCAACGAACCGGCCACGGGCGTACCTCAGGCGAATGCGGAAAGGCCCACACTTGCCCCGGCGAGCGTAAGTCGCGCGCCCCGATGGGCCATCGATTCGTGCGCAGGCGCAAGACATTCGCTTGTTGGTCGAGCCACGGCGCAATGGGGCCCAATGATGCCGGTAAGTCGGATAACTCGGGAATCTGATAATGCATCGGCACCACAATGGCGGGCTTCAACTGCCGCCGGATCTCGTCAATCTGCGGTTGCTTCAAAATATGCTCGTCGCCATCGATCGGCAGCAGGACGGCATCCACGCGGCCCAGCCGTTTCAGTTGCTCAGCATCCAGCGGCCCGGCATCGCCAAAATGCGCCACCCGCACTCCCCCGGTCTCGACGACAAACACCGTGCTCTTGTAACTAAACTCCGCGCCAAAGCCGCCCGCATGCTTCGTGGCGACGCCCGTCACGCGAAACGGCCCCAGCGTAAATTCGCCCGCGTCGCGAATCACGGGCGCGCGAAAGTAGTAACTTGCGTCGTGGTCATAGTGCGGATGCGTCACCAACACAAAGTCCGCTGTGATGCTCTCGGGAAAGGTATAGCCCAGCCAACGCTCGCTATTGTAAGGATCGATGACGAGCCGCTGGCCGTTGGCCGCCTCCAGCACAAAGGCCGCGTGCGCAATATACTCGAGCGTCACCTGTGCGGCCATGGGCCCAGAGAGAGTGCATGCCAGCCAGCACAGGACGGCGATCCGCATCAATCCAGCCTGGCCGCCGCCGCGCGGTCCAGATACCAAGCCACGTTACGGCCATGCGGCGTGTCGATCTGCGAAGGATACTTCAATGGTTCATGCTCCGCATTGAAGACGTCAAAGAGAGGGTCGGCCTTGTCGGCCCCCGCCGCCAGCACCACGGTATGCCGCGCATGGAGTAACACGCCGGGTAATAGTGTAATCCGGTATTTGCCGATTTTCGGCACCCACACCGCCGCGCAAATACCTTCCCGATCGTCAATCAGCGGTTCGCCCGGAAACAGGCTGGCCGTATGCGCGTCGGGCCCCATGCCGCGATGAATCACGTCGAAAGCAGGTAAGTCGCCGGGTGCCAATTCAAAGAAGTCGATGATTTCTTCGCCATAGATTCTCGCCGCATCATCGGGCCGTAACTCGCCTTTGATCCGATGGACGTGGCTCAGCGGGAAGTGCGCCGGCTTGATGAAGCTCTCCTCGCACATACGGTAGTTACTCTCGGCGTCGTCCCGGGCGACACAGCGTTCATCGACAAAGAACAGATGCACCTGGCGCCAGTCAAATCGGGTCCGCGCCAAATGCCCGAACATCAACCGTGGCGTGGTGCCGCCCGATACCGCCAAGGACACCGGCCGCTTGGCGTCCAGCGCCGTCTCCAGTTCGCGCAGAACCCGCTGGGCACAGTGCGCGGCCGCATCGTCCGGCGTCGAGTAGGCATACCAATTCACGCTCATAGTCTGGCTAATACCCGTTCGAAAATCGGATCGCGGTCCAGCACTTCAAACTCCTCCAGCAGCAGCGTCGACGGGGTCAGCTTGGGGAACATCAGCGCCCCCGTAAATCCATCCCAACGAATTTCCACTTGGCTGGCATCCTTCCGGACAATGGTCGCCAGGAAGCCTTCGCCCCGTAGCTCCAGCGAGTGAATCTCCCAAGCCCGGGCCACACTGAGCCGCTGATAGGCGATGGCGACCGGGTGCCCCAACGACAATGCGACCCACTCGGCCAGATAGCGCACGGTGGTCGGTGCCGAAAGCGTCGCATGGGTGACGGTGATGCTTTGGATCGCCGCAGCTTTGGCGGAACACGCCGGATGGTCGAACATCTGTGCCACGCTCTCGCGCCAGCGCGTGATCCGCGCCCATGCCAAATCTCCCACACCGTGCCCGGCTTTTTGCAGAACTTGCAATTCCTTGATGGTCCACTCAGGATCTTCCGCATCCCGGCTGTCCACGATCACCTTGTGCGCCATCGGCAACAGCGACTCGAATTCCGGGTAGCGCAGCAGGGCGGCATGCCGGAACCAGATCACGACAGGCAATTCTGAGGCCCAGAGGCCGCGAATCACGCTGGGCGTGTCGCGCAGCGTGTCCGGGCTGGCGACAATCTCGATCTGTTCGGAGCAAATTTGCTGGCGGCGTCCGAAGGGCATCCAGCATTGCGCGATCGCCCGGCCTTCCAGCGTCGGCGTCGATGTCTTCTTCACCCGCAAAACGATCACCCGGCTGGGGAATTCATGCATCAAGTCAGCGATGGTTTCGCCCACCTCCACATCGCCTTCCACACACACCAGCAGGTTCATCGCGCAGGCGCGCAAGACCCCGCCGCTCTTATCCTCCACGCCCTGCTTACCCAGCTCTTCCCAAACGTTCGCTAACTCATGGAGTAACTTGTCGGCGTGCAGCGTGGCCGGCATTACGGCGTCCTCCACTGATGACCATGACGGCCCAGCATCTCTTCCGCCGCCCGCGGACCCCAACTACCCGCATCGTAGTTCGGGAAATCGAACTTCGTATTCCCCCACACATTCATGATCGGCTGCACCACCTTCCAGCTCGCTTCCACCATGTCCTGCCGGGTGTAAAGCGTCGAGTCGCCGGCCATCACATCCACCAGGAGAGTCTCGTAAGCGGTCGGCGTGCGCGCGCCAAAACTGGTGCCGTAGTTAAAGTCCATCGACACCGGCCGCAGCCGCATGCCGGTGCCCGGTTGCTTCGAAAGAAACCGCAAGGAAATACCCTCTTCCGGTTGAATCCGCAAGATCAGCATGTTCGGCCGTCCACCGAAGGTACCCAAAGGCTCGCCGCTAAAAACCGAGTGCGGCGCTTCGTTGAACTGGATGGCGATCTCCGTCACTCGCTTCGGCAACCGTTTACCGCTGCGGATGTAGAATGGCACGCCCGCCCAACGCCAGTTATCCACGAAGAATGTGGCAGACGCGAAGGTATCGGTTTGAGCGCCGGGGCTCACCTTGTCTTCCTGCCGGAACCCCTTGATATCTTCCCCCCCGATACGCGCCGGCCCGTACTGTCCCGGCACCGCATTCTCCAGCACCTCGCTATCCTTCATGATCCGGATGGAGCGCAGTAACTTCGCCCGCTCGTCGCGCACCGCGTCGGGCTCAAACACGGCCGATGGCTCCATCGCCACCGTGGCCATGATCTGTAACAGATGGCCCTGGATCATATCGCGCAATGCGCCGGTTTCCTGATAGAACGCGCCGCGCGTGCCGACGCCAATTGACTCGGCGGCGGTAATCTGCACGTGGTTGACATAGCGCCGGTCCCAGAGGGGCTCAAAGATACCGTTGCCGAAGCGGAAGGCAAAGACGTTTTGCACCGTCTCTTTGCCCAGGTAATGATCGATCCGGTAGACGTCGTGTTCGGGAAAAACCCGTTGGACCACTTCGTTCAACACCCGTGCGGTTTCGAGGTCATGCCCAAACGGTTTCTCAATCACCAGCCGCCGGTAGCCGGTACCCACCGGTGATGCCGACTTGGGTGCCAAACCGGCCGCCCCTAGCTGTTCGATCACCGGCGCATAGTAACTCGGCTGCGTCGAAAGATAATAGAGGATATTGCCGCCCGTGGCATGCTCCGTCTCCACCTCCGCCAGCTTGGTCTTGATCGCCGCATAGCAAGCCGGATCGTTGACGTCTCCGGCGATGTAATGCAGCTTCTGCGCGAACTCCTTCCACAGGTCCTCGTCGAAGACGCTGTCTTCGAGAAACTGCTTCACACTCTCGTACATTTTCTGGCGA
>JANLPT010000374.1:0-2469 GCA_031367405.1 Bryobacteraceae bacterium | reverse complement strand
TGCAGCGCGGAACGCATGAGGAGATGATCGCTGTACCCGGGCCCTACAGCGATCTGATTCAATCAGGATGATTCCCCCGTTCCTCCTCACCGGACGCGACCAGGCTTGGCACATCCTAACCGGCGGTGTGGACGTGTTTCTGGTCGATCTCGAAAACGGCATGCCTCGCGCGCGGCGCTACGTCTTACGGCTGGAAGCAGGCGGGGCGATGGTGGCAGTTAGTCCAGGGGAAACCGTTGGCTTACTGGCGTGTCCGCTGCCCGGCACGCAACTAACCGAGACTACCATCAGCGCCGAGGCCGTTGAGAAATGGAGGTCTGCACTTACCCAAGCGTTGGTCAGCCTGCCGCTGGATCTACCATCGGAGCTAGACGCCTTCCATCATGACTTACTGGATGCCCTGGCCAGTGAGCGCTCCGACGCGGACACGAAAGAGCGCGAACGCTTGCAGGCAGCGGCGGGACAGGAATCCGCGGCCGTGGGCGTGGCTCTACGTCAAATGGCTTCGCCTTTGCAGAAAGGGACGGCGCTCGAAGATTTCGACTTTGATATTGACCCCGAATGTTTGCTGTCACCCGCCGCGCAAGCCGTGGGCAAGGCGATGGGTATCCGCATTCGTTCTTACAAGGGGATGGAGAACGATGGCAGCATGATCGGCATTGCCGCCGTCTCTGGATTTCGGGTGCGCAACGTTGCGCTCAAAGGGGAATGGTGGAAGGAACAGTGTGGCCCCTTATTAGTCTACTGGGACGACCGGGAGCGCGTGGGTGCCGCGCTGCCGGCTTGGAACGGTGGCTATCGCCTGTGGGATCCGGTGGAGAAGACTTCGACGCGGATCAACCGGGCGCTAGCCAGCACATTCGTACCCTTTGCCTGGACCTTCTATCGTCCCTTCCCCGCGCGTAAGCTCGGCGTATGGGACTTACTTACCTTCGGGCTGCGCGGCGCGACGTCCGATCTGGTGATGATCGGGCTCATGGGCCTCGCGAGCGGCCTGCTGGGAGTGATGCTGCCCGTCGCCATGGGACTTACATTCGATAGCATTATCCCCGGGGCTGACCGTACCGGTCTAATTTCCGTCGCCGCCTTTCTCGCCATCGCCGCCTTGGCTTCGGCCCTGTTTGAACTTACTCGTAACTTAGCCGTGGTGCGGATGGAAGGCCGCATGGACGCGGCCATGCAGGCCGCCGTGTGGGACCGGCTGCTCGGCCTGCCGGTACCCTTCTTCCGCGACTACACGGCGGGCGATTTGGCGATGCGTAGTTTGGCCATTAGCCAGATCCGGCAAAAACTTACCGGATCTACGCTGGACTCGATTCTGTCGGGCATTTTTTCGGTTTTCAGCTTCGCGCTGATGTTCTATTACAGTTGGCAGTTGGCCGTGTTAGGAACCGCAATGACGCTGGTGGCGTTCCTCGTGCCCACGATGGTCGGTGTTATGCAGATGGGCCGGTTGCGGGAGTTGTCCGCTTTGCAGGGTCAGATCTCCGGCATGTTACTGCAATTTGTGAGCGGCATCGCTAAGTTACGTGTCACTGGCCGGGAGCGCCGCGCATTCGCCATTTGGGCGCGGGAGTTCTCCCGGCAAAAGCATCAGGCGACGGGCGCGCGCAGGCTTTCGAATCGCCTGTCTGTCTTCAGCGCGACGTTTCCTTTGCTCTGTTCCGGAGCGATCTTTTATTGGAATTCCCTCACGACGGCCAATGGAGCGGCGGGCCTCACCACGGGTTCCTTCCTGGCCTTTCATGCGGCATTCTTTCAGTTTCTCTCCGCCGCCTTGGGGCTTAGCTCGGCGGTGGTCTCGGTGCTGGGTATCGTCCCCATGTTTGAGCGCGCCCGCCCGATTCTGGAGACACTGCCCGAGAAAACCGAGGGGCGGTCGGCGCCCGGAGAACTTACGGGTCATATCGAAATCAGCCGGGCCATTTTTCGTTATCGCCAGGATCTGCCGCTGGTGCTACGGGACTTGTCGATCAGCATTCGCGCGGGCGAGTTTGTGGCCCTGGTGGGCGCGTCGGGTTGCGGCAAATCCACGTTGTTCCGGTTACTGTTGGGTTTCGAACAACTCGAGTCCGGCGCCATCCATTTCGATGGCCGCGATCTGGCGGGCATGAACCTGCAAGCGGTGCGCCGGCAAATCGGCGTGGTGTTACAGAATGGGCAATTGCAAACGGGCGACATTTTCCAAAACATTGCCGGCGCACGGCTAGTTACACTCGACGATGCTTGGGAAGCGGCGCACATAGCGGGCTTCGAAGAAGACATTCGCGCGATGCCCATGGGCATGCACACGGTGATCAGTGAAGGCGGCGGTGGCCTGTCCGGCGGCCAACGCCAGCGGCTGATGATTGCGCGCGCCATTGCGACGCGGCCACGCATCTTGCTTTTCGATGAGGCGACCAGCGCGCTCGATAATCAGACGCAAGCGCAGGTGAGCCGTAGTTTGGAATCGCTGCGGACGACGCGCAT
>JANLPT010000364.1:0-15959 GCA_031367405.1 Bryobacteraceae bacterium | reverse complement strand
GGCGGCAGCAATAACAACATCATGATGGACGGCGTTTCGACCATGGATACCGGCAATAACGGGATCCTGCTGCAGATGAATGTAGAGTCGATTTCCGAGGTGTAGATGCTGGTGTCGAACTATCAGGCTGAGTATGGCCGGTCCAGCGGCTTGCAGATCAGCGCCGTCACCAAGAGCGGTACGAATCAGTTTCACGGCTCGGGCTACATGGTCATGCGCCGTTCGAAGTGGAACGCGATCAGCCGGACGACCATGCTGAACGGCGATCCGAAGGGGAAGATCGATGATAAGGATCTCGGCTATTCCATCGGCGGACCGATTGGTCGGCCAGGCCGCGAGAACAAGCTGTTCTTCTTCTATGCGCATGAATACTCGCCACGCACCACCGGCGGGTCGATCGTGCGCTACCGCTTCCCTACCGCCCTTGAGCGCGGCGGCGACTTCTCGCGTTCGATCGACAACAACGGCAACCCGTTTCCTTACATCAAGGACCCGCTACTGACGGGGGCGTGTACGGCGGCCAATCAGTCGGGCTGCTTTCAGGAAGGCGGCGTGCTGGGAAAGATTCCGCCGAGCCGGCTTTACTCCACCGGCCAGCAGATTCTCAATCTGTTCCCCATGCCCAACGTCTCGATTCCCGGCGTGCCTTACAACTACGAAGGCACGCGTCCCAACCAGTCGCTGATGTCGCAGCAGCCCGTGGTGCGCATCGACTATCAACCTTGGGAAAAGCTGCGCGGCTCGTTCAAGATGAGCGGCTGGAAGCAGCAGAACCCCACCATTATTGGCAACGTACCTGGCTTCAACGATTCCACGCAATACCATCCGTTCATCACGCTGTTGGCCACCACGGTCAACTACAGCATCAACCCGACCACTTTCATGGAGGGTACCTATGGCCGCTCGCAGAATGAGTTGGCCGGCTGCGTGCTCGCTCAGGGTGGCACCGGGCCCACCTTCTGCGAAGCCGGCCTGCCGACCAGTGAGAAGGCGAACCTTGACAAGGCCGGGCTGGGGGCCCTGCCGTCGCTGTTCCCCAACGCGGGCGTCATCAACAAGGATTACTACGCTTATCAAGCGCTCCAGTCACTGAAGCCGTCCATCTGGGATGGCACGCGCTTGCGGCTGGTGCCGGCCTTCAACTGGGGTGGCCGGATCGGCTCCGCTCCGCCCAACTTCCCATTCCCCGGCTACCTGAACATCAATCGCACGCAGGACCTTTCGATCAGCCTCACGAAAATCACCGGCCGGCATACGCTGAAGACGGGCTTCTACAACACGCACAGCTTCAAGGCGCAGCAGCGGCAAGGTTGGGCCGGTACCATCAATTTCGGCAACGATGCGAACAATCCGCTGGATTCCGGCTTCGGATTTGCCAATGCGGCGCTCGGTATTTTCTCCTCGTATAACCAGTTCTCCCGCTACGTGGAGGGCAGCCTCGTCTACGACAACACCGAAGCCTACGTGCAGGACAACTGGAAGGTGTCGAACCGTGTGACCATCGACTTTGGCGTGCGCTTCGTGCGCCAGCAGCCGCAGTACGACAAGCTCGGGCAGGCCTCGAACTTCCTGCCCGAAAAGTGGACCGCGGCGCAAGCCCCGCTGCTCTATTTGCCGGGATGCGTTGGCGCATCGCCTTGCACGGGCACCAACCGGCAGGCTCGCGATCCTCGCACCGGACAATTGCTCGGGCCCACCAGCGTCGTCGCCATCGGCACGTTGGTTCCCGGGACAGGTAGTTCCACCAACGGCCTCTTCCTCTCCGGAAACGGCATCGCCAAGACCACCTACGAATGGCCCTTGCTGCGGGCGGCCCCGCGCTTCGGGATGGCCTTCGATGTCACCGGACGCCAGACCGTCGTGCTGCGCGGCGGCGGCGGCCTGTTCTACGACCGGCCGTCCGGTAACTCGATTTTCGGCCAGATCCAAAATCCGCCCACTATCCAAAATCTCACCCTGCGCTATGCCGGATTGCAGTCTCTCAGCAGTGGCTTGACGACGGAAGCTCCTCCGTCGCTTTCGGTCTATCGCTACAAAAGCGGACTCCCCGCCACCTGGCAGTGGAACACGGGCGTCCAGTTCATGCTGCCGAAGTCGACCGTACTCGACTTCGCCTACACCGGTGAGCGAGCGACTAACCTCGTCGAAAACGTCGACATCAACGCCGTCGATTTCGGCACCGCGTTCTTGCCCGGGAACCAGGATCCCACCCAGACCAGCCCCTTGCCGGGCGCGGCCGTGGTTCCCACCGATCAGATGCGAGCCTTCCGCGGCTTTAGCGGCATCTCGCAGGCTGTCCCGCGCGGATGGCTCACCGCCCACACGCTGGAACTATCCCTCACCCGCCGCTTTTCTCGCGGCTTGGCTTTCGGACTCAATGACACCATTTTGCTAGTCCAGCGGGGTAGCACTGGTGCCCGCCTGCAACACAATCCCGATGGGACTTTCTCCGAACGCCCCGACCAGAAGGACCAGGACCGCCTGCTGGGCAACTTCGTTCCGAATCGCCACTACTTCAAGGGCAATTTCGTTTGGGAGATCCCCGGCACCAAGCGAAACGACACCACGGTCGCCCATCTGCTGAAGTTGGTGACGAACGATTGGCGCTTCTCTGGCGTTTGGACGGCCACCACTGGCGGTGCCTACACCCTGGGCGTCTCGTATCAAGGGGGCGGCGGCAATCAGAACATCACCGGGTCGCCGAACTATGGTGGACGCGCGCGCATCCTCTCGAGCCCGGGCTCCGGCTGCGCCGCCGACACCTACCGGCAGTTCAATACCGCCGCCTTCACCGGACCTTCGGTGGGCAGCGTCGGCCTTGAGTCGAGCGCGGACTATCTGCGCGGTTGTTACTTCCAATCGCTCGACTTCGCCATCGCGCGCGAAGTGCGGCTCGGCGAATCGCGGCGGTTACAATTTCGGCTCGACATCTTCAACGCTCCCAACGAGGCGCGGATCACCGGACGGAACACGACACTGGCCTTGGTGAGCCCCCTTGACCAGACCGTCACGAATCTTCCCGTCGACGCGAGCGGAGCCCTGATTCCTTCGCGCTCGCAACCGAAGAATGCGGGCTTGGGTGTCGCCAACGGCTACCAGGGTCCGCGCACGCTGCAGGCGCAAATCCGCTTCGTCTTTTGACGTCGTCGCGAGCGTATGCAGTAAGAGGGGCAGTAAGAGGGAGTAAGAGGGGAGTAAGAGGGGGACAGTCTGCTATGAGCCCTCTGCACCTTCGAAAGCGGTCTTAATTTACCAGCTGATGAGGGCAGCTGATGATCTACATTCGAGGAGTTATGCTACATCCGAGCATGGCGACACAAACCTCGCCACCCCGGGCGGTGGCGAGGTTTCCCCACGAAATTACTTGGTCGCGGAACGGACGTGATGGGCGTCGGAGACTCTGCCTTCGGGTTTACACGGCCAAAACCCGCGAGTCACCAAAGGGCGGGGACGCCGAGGCTGGCGAAGGCGGGGTCGATGGAAAGGAGGGCCAGCCCTTCGGACAGACATTGGGCAGCCAGGAGGCAGTCGAACGGGTCGCGGTGGGTGAGGGGAAGTGTGGCGATGCGGTAGGTGTGTTCCGGAGCGATGGCGATGGTCGCGCGAACGCCTAAGCGCCGGAGGTGGCCCGGTAGGAAACCGGGATCGTCGGGCAAGGTGAGCTTGCCAGCGCGCCGTTTCAGCTGAATCTCCCAGATGCTGGCGGCGCTGAAGAGTAACTCGTGTTCATCATCAAGGAGAAGGTTTCGGGCGCGGGGGGAGAGGCGGGCCGGATCGGCGATGGCCCACAGGACGACGTGAGTGTCGAGCAAGATCTTCACGCCAGGAAGTCGTCCATTTCGGCGCCGGAGAGCGGCAGATGCCACCCCTCCTGCCAGACGATCTGCCCGGCGGCGCTGCCCAATTCCCGTTTCGCCTGGGGCACGATGGCCACCAACCGGACGACGGGCCGGCCAGCTTTGGCGATGATGACCTCTTCGCCCGTGAGCGCCTTCTCGATGAGGCGTGAGAGGTGGGTTTTGGCTTGGTGGACGTTCACTTCCATGCTTAGAGTTTAGCTAAGTCGTATTAGCTAGGTCAATCAGGTGCGAGCCATCGGAATCCAGGTCGCTCCGAGAAGCGGGCGCGTAAGCAATCGTACTGACGCGGACCGTGAGATGCGTCAGCATATAGCCCAGCGGTGCCAAGAGAGTGGTCGCCGCCACCATGGCCAACGTGTAGCGTAGGCGAAAATCAGGATGGACCAGCATCACGAAGATCCAACCGAGCGGCCAGGCGAGGGCGAAGAAGGGATGTAGATAAACCAAGAGCACCATGCAGGAAAGATGCACGGCCAACATCCAGTTCTTGTTCCGCGTGAACCAGGCATCGAGGGTCCACAGCGCTACCGCAAAAGTGAGCTGACCCAGGGCGTACGGGCGCGCCTCAGTCGCAAAGTTGAGGGTGGTCGGCAGTATGGCGTAAAGAAGAGCGGCCATCCAGCCAGTGCCGCAGCCATTCACTCGTTCCGAAGGCGAGTAGAGGACTGCGGCGCATGAGATATCAGCCAGCAGCGAGGGCAAGCGGGCGATCACTTCCATCCAGGGAGGCTCTCCCCAGGCGAACAGACTGAGGATGTACCCGTAGACCACGCTGAGGTCCTTGAAGTCAAACGACGCTTGGGTGAATTGGGGCAGATGATGGGCGAGCCAGTACGCGCCGCACTCATCGATCCAAAAGCCGGCTAGCAAGGCCACGAGCCATTCCCAGGCAATGAGCAGTCAGATGGGCAGCAGCCTTAGGAAGGAAGGTGCCGGGGCATACCGGTCAATCCAGCGGGCGCGGATGCGAAGCCAAGCTAACACTTTACTACCTTGCCATATCCTCCACCCTCAACCGGACCGCCGGGTCGCCCAGGATGATGTAGTTACGCGCATCGTTGCGCGCCACCCAGCGATTCGCCAGCACGCTATCGGGAATCGGGTCGCCGTCTTCGCGGCGGCGTGTCAGGTCGAGTAACTCGTTCGAAAGCGCGCCCCAGCGCTGATTGAAAGAGTCAGTCGCTTGGCCGATGCGTTCGCCATTGAGGATACGATCCATCACCGAACGGAAGCCTTGAAATTGCCCGCGGCCCGTGGCGGTTTGGAAACCATAACTCCACGCGCGGTCAACATGGGCGAGCACTGCCAGCGCGCCCCTCTGCAGCATCGCCTGGGGCAGCCGCGCCGTTATAGGTTGGGCTATCAGCGGCACCGGCTGATGATCGGCACCTCGTTGATAATTGTCGGCGGCCGGACATCCGCCACCGTAACAGGCGAATAAGAAGTGGATCATGCCCGCGACGTTGGCTTGCGCGAGGACTTCGGCACCCGTAAGATACTGCGCTTCGCTGAGCGCACCGCCACGCGCCCATTCCTGGCATAACAGCGCGCCCTGCCGTTCGCGGCGCGTCGCCTCATCGGCATCCGGAAACGCCATCCCGTGCGAGCCAGTGTAGAGCAACGCCGGTACATCCGGGCCCTTTAAGATATCCAGCAGCGCCGTTTTGGTGGCCGCCTCAGCCAAAACTGGCTCCAGCGCAAATCCAGCCTTTAGCCCCAACGGCTTCATCGTCCCCTGCCCGTCGATCAGCGGCTTGGCCACTAAGTTATGTAACAAACCCGTGGCCGCGTCGCCTGGATTTTTGACGTTCCATAGGACGGCTTTCTTTTTCGTAGCTACCGTGGCCGCCGTCTCATAAGCGATCAAGTTGCGCGCGTAAGTGGCATACTCCGCTGGAGTGTCAAAGTCCAATCGGCCCACATTCCAGTAACTATCCAATGCGTACTGAAACTCGAAAGAAATCTTGTCGGGCGAGCCCACTAACAGTAAGTACAGCGGCACGCCGTTGGAGGGCTCCACTTCCATAAAATCGGCACCATGGCGCGTCACCCAACCGCGGGCTGACTCGCCAATTCGAATCCCGCGCGCACCGTCGAACAGCTGGAACAAGGCGGCGTCATTCACCTGCTTTTGGCGATGGTCAATCAGCGGTTGGAGCGCTTCTTTTACGGCCTGGTCCGCTTCGCGCGTAAAGACAATGCCCCAGCCGGCGCTCTTCAAATCCAGCGGATCGACGCCTTCGGCGAAGACCAGCATCTTCTTCGCGCGCCCACGCTCGAGTACGGCGGCGGGCGCTTCGTCGAGGGCCTTCCAATCCTCGGCCTTCATTTCATTTAGCGGCTCACCGGAAGCCTTTACGCCGAACGGCAACGGCATCGGCTCATCGGCAAATTCAGACATGCGTCTTCTCTTGCGAAGCCAGCGCCGCCTGCCACAGTGCATGCGCCACTTGCTTACCGTCAATGTCACTATGCGCGCCGGACGCGCCATCCATCTTCTTGATGAATTCGTCGCTGTCGAGGTTATAGATCTTGCCGTTTTCAAAGGCGTAATCCGCGTCTTGGTCGAGTAAGTGCCCGGCGGACGACGACGTGCCTTGGATGCCGAAAGCGCCCACCGCGCCTGACTTAGGTAGCGCCACCGTGCCAAAGGAAACGTCGCGATCCAGGAAGACCGCGGCGGGATAATAAACGCCCACCGCCGTGTCGAATTTCGATTGCGTCGTGATGAAGGGTCCGCTCACCGCTTGGGCGGGAATCACGTTGTGGAAGTAACCCGCATTGGCCGAATCCGGCACCCGGCCCGCATCGGCATAGGACCACAACGAGAACGCGCCCTGCACCAACGCCACCGAATTGACGGCCCGGGGCAGCGGCGTGCGCCCGTTTAAACCGCCCAGAATTGACGAAGTGACAATGCAGCCGAAGCTGTGCCCCATCAGGTGGATTTTGGCACCGGTCGTGTTCATCAGCGTCGTAATAAACCGGTGCATGCCGTTCTCGCCCACGGCGCGCGCGCGACTCTTCATCGTCCAAAACGAAAGCTGGCGCACGCCGCCCAGAATGCCATTCATGATGCTGCTGCCGAGGCCGAAGGAGGCACCCGTCATGTTGGCCGCTTCCAGTGCGCCTTGCGGATCGAGCGCGACTCCGTCCTCATCGGGTGCGGCCGATGCGCCTCCCCCCGCCTTGAAGCCGATGGCTTGCGCCAAGTCATGATAAGCGCGATTCACCTCGGGAGGCACCTCCGTGGCACCGGCGTCGTCGACACTCGCCCGGAAGATGATTTCCAGCGGACGCCGCACGGCCTCGCCCCCGCCAAAATGGGCTACGGCTTCGTCCACCAGCTTCTGAGTCTCTTCACCGCCCACATCGAAACTGGTCGCCGCCAGCGTCTCTTCGCCGAACGGCTGGCTCGGCCAATGCAGCCCGATCCACATCGGCTTGAAGCCAGGGCCCATGCGTTCGCGATCGGCCTTTAAGGTCGCCATCGCGCCGATCCAGCGATTGTACTGGTCAACCGCCGCAGGCACGTCGCCCTTCCAGCCATGGCTAAAGAAGAAGATATTAGTTGGCTGTTCTTGCTTCGCTTTTTCCAGCAAGGCTTGCGAGAACAGGCCGGCGCCTTCGTCGGTCCGCTCGTTGCCGCTCGCGTCGAAGCTCAGCAGCCCGTATTGTTCATTGGTACCAGGGATGGGTTTGAATGGCATTTGATTGGCTTTCTGACTGACTAAGTTCGCGGCTCTTTTGCTCGGTCAGCCGCCAGTAAATCTTTTCGGCGATGTCGTAACTCAATTGGCTCAAAATTGGCGATAACTTCAGCCAGGCTTTCTGCAGCACCTCGATCGTCTTTTTGTCACCTACGGTGCGTAAACCTTCTAAGGCGGCATGTTGCAGAGACTGTGTATCGTCCCAGCCTGGATCGTCGGCCAGCGTCACCCGGCCGGTGGCCCGCAACGCGGTCCAATCCGCATTGATGATCAGTTCGCAAGGCTCCTTCATTCCCGGGTCGCCCAAATCCGCCAGCGTCCGGATGGCGCGGCCGATCACGCGCGGTTTGCCGCTCGCTAAACCGCGTTCCAGATACTCGCCCGTATCCTTTTCCGCCCGGCCCACCTTATTGATCATATAGACCACCCGCGAGTCCGGCTCCTGGTTCAACAACGGGCGGATAGCTTTGTCGAGGGTCTGCTGCGGATCGAGGCGAGGCAGCATTTCGGCGATCGCCCACAGTACTTCAGGATTCATGCCGGGCACCAGATTCGGCGTCACCAGCGTATCGATGGCGTCGCTGCGTCCGGACAGGCCCAGCGCGAAAACGGCCAGCGGCGACTCGTGCGAATTGCCCCGGTTCATCACATGGATCATCGGCGCTGGGTCGTCATTGTCAATCAACTCGCCCGTCGCTCTCAGTAACGGTGCCAGATCGGGCCGGTTGGCGAGCACATACTTTGTCACCGCATCGCGACGCGCCAGCATCACATTGAGCGCCTCGATTCTAATACCGGAAAACTCATAGCGCGCCTGGCCGTCCCAACCTTTGCTGATCGGGTCACACGCCAGATTGACTAAGTGCTCAATCGCGCGGTCCTGCTCCGGAGGCACCCCCGTATCGATTTCGGTCAGCCACTTCACGGCTTTTTTGCGGTCGGCAATTGGACGGTCGTTGATAGGATGAGAACGCCAAATCAGGGTGTCGACTAACAAACCTCGTAAGTTACGTAGCTGCGGCCCTTGTTGGGAATCCGGAATCTCGAGGTAACACTTGGCGGCTAGATAAACCTGGTCGCCGCTGGCAGCGGACGAACCGGCCAGAATGCGCGCCAGCACTGGCCCAAAGTCATCCATCAGGCCGGCCAGAATCACCAGCGTCTCTTCCCACAGCCGCAGATGGCGCACGCTGCCCAGCGTCGCCACGATGTCGTCAAGCTTCCGCTCGCGATCCGGAGCGCGTAACAGAAAGAGCGCGGCGTAATAGGCTTGAAAGCCCGCGTAAGTGAACCGGACCCCGTCTTCACCACTGCGGCGCAGCACACCGCAATCGCGGATGAGCGCTGTCTTGATCTCGGCCAGAGGAAAGTCGCGCCCGCGCCGGGCCTCAGCCAGCACCTCATACAGCGGACCGCCGCAGAGCGCCTGTTCCTGGGTCTGCTGCAGCTTCCAGGCGATGGCGGCCAGCGCCTGCTCGGCACATGAGGGCGTCACATTGCCCAGTTCCAACTCGCCCATCCGCTCGGCCGTCACCCGGCCAAAAAGCCCCGCGCGATTCTTCAGCTCCACCTCGCGATAACGCACGATCCGCCGCAGCATCCAAGCCTGGCTCGTCAGATCCCACCAACGATTCCGCTGAATTCTTTCGGCCAGCGAGTCCGGCCTTTTGCCGGTGATCGCCACAGGCTGGTTCTTCGCCGCCAGATCGTTCAGATAACGCATCACCAGCGCGCGCTCCATCGGCTCCATGTGCAGAATGGAGGGCTGGCGCTTCGCCAGGCCCCCGTGTACTTTGTCCCACAGCCAGTCATCCAGCGCCAGGTTGTCCACCGAAAGTAAGATGCGAACGCCGGCGGGCAGCCGCTCCAGCGCCTGCAGAAAATCGGCGCGACGGGCGGCCACCACGTCTTCCTCACCGTCCACCATCAGGACGATATTTCGCGCTTGCAACTGGTTGGCCAAGTCATCGCCGAAGTTCATACCCGGGCCGGCTTGGGTCCGCAGGCGTTGCTCGGCAAAGCGCAGCAGATCGGCGTGGCCGGCCAAGTCAGCCAGCGCAAAACGAACTGGCAAAAGCGCCCCGTCTTGCTGGAGAAACTCATTCCCCAAGGTCCACGCCACGCGGTCAAGCACCGCCGTCTTGCCCGCGCCGCGCGCCCCTGCCAGCACGATTATCCGCGTCTGATCGTCGCGCAGTTGCGACAGCGCCAACTCAGTGACGTCATAAGTGCCGCCGCGCACTAGGCACCCGGATCCTTGATCTTTCGTCGCCTGCAGCGGCACCGGAGTCTTCATGTCGTTGTCGCGTTCCCACTGCGCCACCTGACGGCGGAGCGCTTCGCGAAAAGGATCGGCGTGCCACAAGCGGCCATCGCGCAGCCGCATGTACAGCGCCGGCACCGACCACCGGTCGCCCGCTAAGCTCTGCACCGCCTGCCGTCCGGCATTCACCGCCACATCCACCGCGCCATCCTTCACCAGGCTTTGATAGAACGCCCGCGTCATCAGCCGCGCGTCATTCATTTCCACCGGCTGCTGCATAGCCACCACGGCCGGAATCCCCGCCGCCACCAGCCGCGCGGCCACCCCCACCATGCTCACTTCTTTCGGATCTGCCGAAGCCCGCGCTCCACTTTCGCAAGCTTGTAAATAGACCAGCTTCAGATTGCCATTGCGAAGCGTGGCCAATCGTTCATCGCCGGCCCGATCCAACTGGCCGTCCTGGTCTTCCACATACAAGAAACCTTTTTGCTCTTTGCGAATAAATTTGCCGTGGGCGATGATGTGCAATCCATCGGCGGATTGTGACTCTAATTTAATCGCGTCGAACGTCACCGGCCCACTCACTACTTTGGCCTCGATTTCCTTGAGTAAGTCAACGAGTTCCGCGTCCAGCACGGCGCGGCCCGGCAAGATCACCAGCCGGAAGAGCGAGCGATTGCTAATATCTTTGAATGCCAGCGCCCAGGCTTTCAGCTCTGCCTGCGCATCCACCGCCGCCAGACCCGGCGGCAAGTTACTCGGATTCGCTAGGGCCACCACTAAGTGAAATATACCATCGTCAGGGATCGCCGGCGTCGTACTTTCATCCAGCAAGTAACGGGAAAAAGGAGTCAGCGGAGACGTGGAAATCGGTTCATCGCCGACGAAGAGCCGCTCCCAACGAAACCAGTGGCGGCGATCCGGAATAGCATCGAGCAAAATGCGGACCCGGACCTTATGGTCCCCCGTTCCTAATGCCCGATCGTAAGCCGCAGCGATGCGGCCGGCAAAGAGTTGGGCGTGCAGACGTTTCCCGTATTCTTGAGGCTGATCCTCAAACGGGCTCAATTCCGCTTCGTCGAGAATCACTTCGTCGCGCCACAAACCGGCACCATCGATCTTGGCTTCAATGTCGTGGCGCGACGAATCCTCCGTCACCGCCGATTTGGCGGGCCGGATGTAGATCTCGAGGTCGGTGTATTCACCTGGGGCAGCAGGTGAATTCACTTGATGTTAATCAACCCATTGGCCCGCAGCAAAATTGGCTCGCCCGCCGGTTCGCCCTTTCCCCCCACGGCAGTGGCAAACGATAGGTCACCGGCCCCAGCGCCTTGCAGCTGCCAAACCCCTTGATCGAATGAGATCTCGAAAGCGCGAAAAGCAAAAGTAACCGGCGCGGTGCCCGTGTAAGTCAGTTTATTGCCGCCACTACCTGCCGCCGCGAGCCCGACCTTGGCACCCACGAGCCCCTGAATCACCCCCAGATCCACCTTCACTTCCGCGCCGTGCTCATCGGCGGCAATGACGGAGATTTCGTTCGACTTCAATACATCGAAAATTAGATACGCCTCTGACTCGTCCTCCAGCATGTAATGCTTCACCAGCGGATTCGCACTATTCAGCGTTCCGGCCGCCAGATAATTGCCTGCCTGCAGCGGCCGCACCGACGTCGTCGTCACCTGTCCATACGTGAACTGCAAAGACCGGGCATTTTTGTAACCCAAATCCAATGACGGCGTGGACGCGCCAAACGCCGCCAGCACGTTCCCGAGCATTTTCAACCCCACTGCCAGGTCGAGCGAATTGGTCTGCTGTCCGGAAATCTCCATAGATGGGTTGATGGTGACGGTGGGCAACGCCGCCGTGGTCTTCCAGACATCGGCCAGGGGCCCCAGCCATTCCGTGGCTTGATGATCTTTGCCGAGGATGTCCATCGGCTCGATTCCCGCCCGAGGGAGTTTCACGACGTTGTAACCCCTGCTGTTGAGCGCTTGCACACTCTTGTCACCGCACTTCGCCATTCCCGTAACCTCCCGCTAAGTCATTAGGTTTACTTGATCCGGAGGGCAAAGTCTATCCCCACATTTGCGGTGTATGAATTGAGGATTCTACTGGCGAACAGCAGTCGAATATGGTGTTACGGAAAATTGCAGGATTCTACTACAAATAAGCGGGGAGCCGTCTACTGCGGCGGCTCCCGCATACAGCGAATAGACTACTTCGGCAACATGACGCTATCCACCACGTGGATCACGCCATTGCTCTGCATCACATTAGCCTGGGTCACCCTCGACATGCCACCCTTTTCATCCGTCAGGACGATGGAGTTACCGTCGAGCATCGCCGTCAAGTCGCCCCCGGCCACCGTCTTCAGCATAGCCTTGCCGCCGCCCATCCTGATGGCCTTCCTGATCTCGACGCTCGACATCTTACCCGCCACCACATGATAAGTAAGCACCTTGGTCAGCGCCGGTTTGTTCTCCGGCTTCAACAGGCTATCCACCGTGCCGGCGGGTAACTTGGCAAAGGCATCGTTAGTCGGAGCGAAAACAGTAAACGGCCCGGCGCTCGTCAACGTGTCCACCAAACCGGCGGCTTTCACCGCCGCCACCAGGGTCGTGTGGTCAGCCGAATTGACGGCGTTCTCGACGATGTTCTTAGTGGGGAACATCTCCTTACCACCCACCATGGGGTTCTTGGCAATGGCCGCAGCCGTGAGTAACGTTGCGCCGAGCACAGTAATGAAGTTGTGTTTGTTCATGAGATTTAAATTTTCCTTTTGAGTCAGTCTCACTCGGGATTACGGAACCTCATCTTGACTGGATGCGAAACATATACAACTTTTTTCCCTGGCCTTTCCCGGCCTCACCGGGGCTGAAGGACTCGTAATCATCCCTTTTGTCGGCTTGGCGTGTTCGTTCTGCCTCTTGATGAAAGCTTCGATTGCCTCGCGCAATTGACCCTTGTTCTCGCAGCGCCTGGCGTTGCAGCAGGCTGAACACGCTCTCGATCTGGTTCAGCCAACTCGCCGAAGCCGGCGTGAAGGGAACTGCACTCGCCCCGAACTTGGCCAGCCAGCCGTCGTTGTTCTTACGCGTCGGGTAGTTGTCCAGGATGACAGGGATTTCCCCGTCCGTAGGTAGTTCCGCTATCACCCCGAAGTCGAGAAATTCTTCCCGTTTCTTATAATCGGCTTTTGGGCGTGAACTTCGCCCGTTCCGTCAGGTAGTCGGCGTCGTTGCCCAAACCGGCGGGAAGCACCTTGATGGCGACGTCGCGGTTGAGCCTTCGTATCCCGCGCCCGATAGACCTCGCCCATCCCGCGCGCCCCCAAGGGCCGAGGATTTCGTAAGGTCCGAGATGGTCGCCGGGGGTGAGGGGCATGCTGAGTTACTGACGGGTTTGCCGCCGGGTTCCGCCGATCCTGCGGAGTTCGATGACCAGCCGGAGCGCGTCGTTCACCTCTTGGCCGGTCTTGAACTGACGGTGGATTTCTGGCTCGATTAAGACCAGGTTCGTGCCGGCCGCGAAGCTCTTGGCATGCTTGCCCACCACGCCGCCTTTCAGTAACTCGGTCAAGTTGTATTCCGGACGCAATTCGTCAGTTGTGCTTTTGGCGGGTCGTTTCATAGGCCTTTCTTTCCTTGCGTGTCAACTTTCGCGCGCTAATGATTCTAACGTTTCTATCGCGTTCTGCGTAAGAGACGATGAGCAGTCTGTTCTGACTCGATAATCCCACGGTTAGGAACCGTAGCTCGTCAAAGGAGTGGTCGGGATCCGGAACCGTTACGCCGAGCGCATCACCGAGCACGGTTGCGGCTTCGAGGAAGGATACATCGTGTTTGCGCTCGTTTTCCTTGGCCTTGCGCGGATCCCAGTCGAAGTCCACAGAGTGTATTCTAGCGGATTACTTCAGCCCCGCCGCCCAGTTTTGGATGACGACCATGGGGCGAGCGGGGGGGAGGGTATCTGCCGGCTCCGCGACGAGGAAACGCTGGCCGTCGCGGCCGGGTTGGGTGACCGCAAATCCCCGTGTCGTCGCTACATGAAAGAGCGGCTCAGCGCGGCCAAGACTTATTCCCGTCGGGTGGAGTTCCACACTTACAGCCATCAAGGTGTCATCTAGTCCCAGGTAGAATAGCTCTCTCCCGTCAGAGCGCCAATGCGAAAATCGGCCGCCGGCGGCGGAGACCTGCCACTTTCCCCGGCGATCCGGGAAGCCTTGTACGTAAACCTCATTCCGGCCCGATTCGTTTGAAGAGTAAGTAACCCAACGCCCGTCCGGCGAGAACTGTGCGCTGAATTCCACATACTTGGTTTGCAGATAGGCTTCCGGCTTCCGCACCCCACTCAGCGGCAAGATCAGGACGTCGGCGGAATCCCCTACCCCCGTAACGCCCAAAATCAAATGCTTCCCGTCTGGCGAAGCGCTCACCGGGAAACCCGCGCTAGACTCCTTGAGAACCAACTCCTCCTCGCCGGAGCCGTCAGCCGCTTTCCGGTAGATGCCGCTTGGATTGCGGTAATACAAGTGCTTCCCGTCGGGGGACCATACCGGCGACGCAGCGTTGCTAAAGGTGACCCGATTGCTGACACCCCGCAATAGGTCCAGCACCCAAATATCTGACCCAGCCAGATGGGCAACCCGGCGGCCTTCCGGAGAAAGCCAGAACAGGCCCTCATTCGCCACCGGCGGACTCAGGGTCTCCACGAGCTTTCCCTGACGGTTCCGCCAACCGAAACGTGCTTTTGACAGATCTTCGTTTCGACCGTAGAACAGTGCCCCGTTGCCTGAAACGGAAGCGTTCACAAAGCCGCTCCCAGAAACAAGGCCAACCTGCTCCGCCGCCACCGCCGGATCCCCCGTGAGGCGGGGCGGATCGAGTTCCAGCCTCCGCGCCATCAAAGTTCCGTTCCCCTGAGTGTAGAGCAGCCGTCCCGCTACAGCGTCATAAACCGCCCTGTATTCGGTTTGCAGGAGCCAGGTGGCGGGCTTTCCGTCGAGCGAGCCGACGAAGATGCCCATCTTGTCCGGTTCGTTGTGGGCGGACCAGGTAAAGAAACTCCTTGCCGCCTGGCAGAAATTGCGGATAGTAATGGGACGTCTCGCCAGCTTCCCGGTTCAATCGCGTAACCGGCGAAGGCGTTCCGCCCGCAGAGGGGATACGATTCAGTTCCGTCTGTTGGCCCACGAATAGAATGACACCGTCCTCATTCCAGGACCCGCCACGAGCCCGGCTGCCGTCACACAGTGCGACGGCAGCGCCGCCGGCCAAGTCGAATCGCATCAGTTTTCCCCGCGTCCCATAGGCCAGCGACTTGCTGTCCGGCGACCAGAAGGGTGTCCCCGCCGCCTCAGTTCCCGGGACGGCACGAGCCTCCAGCGAATCCAGGGAGCGCAGATGGAGCAAGGTTTCGCCTTTGGCATTGGTGGCGACGAAAGCCAGCGTTCGCCCGTCGGGCGAAATGGCGGAGCCACCGGCCAAGTTGATTGGGCTGAAACGGCCTCCTTCGGGCGGATTTATTTCGAGTTTGAATGGGCTGACTGGCTGGGTGGATTTACGGAGCAAGAGACCCCAGCCGGCGATGGCTCCGAGCAAGCACACGGCCGCGAACGCCCAGGGCCATCGGCTGGTTGGTTTCAGTGCGGGCTTCGCTTCTCCGGGATTCGCAAGATAGTTTTCGATGGCGATGCGGGCTTCGCCGATGTGTTGCAGACGGTTCTTCAGATTGCGGTCGAGGCAGCGCCGAATGAGGTCGCGGATGGGGCCGGCGGGGATTTTCGTGAGGTCGACGTCAGCGCGCAGGACGTCGGCCAGGGTGTGCGAGACAGTCTCGCCATGGAAGAGTCGCTTGGCCGTGAGTAACTCGTGCAGCACGACGCCGAAGCTCCAGATGTCGGCGCGGCGGTCGACTGGTTTGCCGGCGGCTTGCTCGGGTGACATGTAGCCGGCGGTGCCCAGGATGAGTCCGGCTTCGGTGGCTCGCATGGTGAGTGTGGGCGAGTCGGCCGTCGTCGGCCCGGCGGACTTTTCGGCGGTCTTGGCGAGGCCGAAGTCGAGGACCTTCACCACGCCTTCGGGCGTGACAATGATGTTGCCCGGCTTCAGGTCGCGATGGATGATC
>JANLPT010000335.1:0-15690 GCA_031367405.1 Bryobacteraceae bacterium | reverse complement strand
GTCCCCGGACACCGGAAGGCAAGCCGGACTTCTCCGGCGTCTACGACATTGCCTCGATCACGCCGCTGGCGCGCCCCGTCGCGTTCGGCACGCGCCTTGAGTTGACCAGTGCCGAAGCGGATGCGTTGGCGACGAAAAAGGCCGCCGCCGTGGCCGCCGCCAATCGCGCCAGCGACCCCGATCGCCCAGCACCGGCCGAGGGCAGCGACGTCGGCAACTACAATCAGCTCTGGTACGAGAACGGCTCGAAGCCCATGAAGATCCGCGGCAAGTGGCGGACCTCCATCATGACCGACCCACCCGACGGCCTCATGCCCCAGTTGACGCCCAAAGGCAAAGCCATTGCCGCCAGAAACGCGCTGCGAAATCGCACCCCCGGGGATGCGTTCTGGATCACCGAGCATCTGAGCCCCGGCCCGTTCGACGATCCCGAGCTCCGTCCGCTTACCGAACGCTGCCTGGCGACTTTCGGTACGTCGGCCGGCCCGCCGATGTTACCCGCCGGCTACAACAATCTGAAGCAGATCGTGCAAACGAAGGACCGCGTTCTGATCCTGAACGAAATGGTCCACGACGCGCGCATCGTCCGGATGAACGCCGCACATGACCCGCCCGATCTGCGCCGGTGGCTGGGCGACTCGGTGGGCCGCTGGGAAGGCGACACGCTGGTGGTAGATACCACCAACTTCAACGACACACCGGGGCTCTTTTCGGCTTCCCGCGATCTCCATGTCATCGAGCGATTCACCCGTCTGGACGCCAACACTTTGAGCTACCAGTTCACGGTGGAGGATCCGGCGGTTTGGGCGAAGCCATGGAGTGGTGAGGTGGTCTGGCCGACGACGGACCAGCGTATCTTCGAATACGCCTGCCACGAAGGCAACTACTCATTCACGGGCATTCTCAAAGGGGCGCGGGTTCTCGAAGCGGAAGCGCTCAAGAAACTGTCGAAGTAGAAGGGAAGGAGATCGGTGTCAAACGATTTTCATTTTTCTTAAGTCCACCCCTTTAAGTACTTACAGCGAAAATGCCCCATTCTGCTTCCGGAATGGCGGAACGCGTCCGAGTTAGTGCCTAACCAGAATGTCCCAGATTTCTCACCACGGCGTACGGTCACGCTGCGCTAACCAATGCGCCATAAACTGAGTTACCGGTCGCCCTGACGGAATCGGTGGGAAGTCGAGTGGGCTCCGGTAAGTCTGGAACTTAAATGAATTTACCGGTGTCTAGCCATTTGACCGCTTGGAGATGATCCGCTTCCAGCGCGCACGGCGGGATCGCGTCCATGTTAGGCCGGGCCGTGTACGCCACACCAAGGAGCTTCGTTATGTTTGATTCCGTCTTTGCCTTAGAGACGCCCGGACGCCGGTCGCCGCTTTTCATTTCGTTCGCTGTGCAATCGTTTGCCGTCGTAGTATTGGTGATTTTACCGCTTTACTATGTGGAACAGCTCACCGAAATGCCGTCCATGCCTGTGCCCGTCTATGCGCCCAAACTGCCGCATATGAAGATCATCGGCGTGGTGCGTGAAGCAGCATCGGCATTTACTCCCCGATTGACGGCTCCGTCGTTCCGGCGAATCTTCCACCTGCCCACTCCGTCCGCCATTCCGCGCGCCGGCACCGTGATTACCGACGTTGGTTTGCCGTTTGCCGATGGCGCTAACGTGGGCATTCCGTTGGGGTTGCCCATGGCGGCTCAGACGCCGATTGCCTTTCCACCGCTAGCACCGAAGCCTGTAGCCCAACCAGCCGTCAAAAGCGGGCCCGTGCGAGTGGGAGGCAATGTACAGTCGGCCAAGCTGATCTATCAAGTACGGCCACTCTATCCGCCGCTGGCCAAGCAGGCCCGGATCCAAGGCACAGTGCGGCTGCAAGCGGCGATCGCCCGCGATGGCACCATTCAGAATTTAGTGTTGACGAGCGGACATCCTTTGCTCGTTCCGTCGGCGATGGACGCGGTGCGGCAATGGCGCTATCGTCCGACGACGCTGAACGGGGAGACGGTGGAAGTGTTGACCCAGATCGATGTCAACTTCACGCTGCAATAGTCAAAAAAGGGTGGTGGCGAAGGTGGGGGTCGAACCCACACGCACGTTAAGTACGGCAGATTTTGAGTCTGCTGCGTCTGCCAGTTCCGCCACTTCGCCACACTCGACTGACAACTGAAAGTCTACCACTAAACCTACAGCTTCCAGGGCTTCCGGTAGCGGCACGTCACCATCTTGTTGGCGTTGGAGTTGCCCACGATCTGTTCCCGCTCGTCGTCCCACACAATGCGGCTGCCCGTCCGGAAGGCGATGTTGCCCAAGAGTCCGGCCTTGGTCAACCGATGGCCGTACTCGATGTCGCAAGTCGTCAGCTGGCGTGACTTCACCGCATCTAAAAACTCGCGTAAATGGCCCGGCGAATTGGCAATCGTCAGCTCCGGGCGGATGAAGTCGAGCACCGGCTTGCCCTTCACGAATAACTGGTGCGAGCCGTAATCGACAAAAAGGCTGCCGGCTGTGCCTTGAAAGACGCAGCCAATCCCCTTGTCTTCGAAGCCTGCCGGAGCCAGCGGACACAGGCTCCACGTCATGTTCAAGCCAGGATATTCGTAAACCAAATCCATGAAGTTGGGCGTCTCGCCGTTGTCCTCCGCCAGTTCGCGCCGGCCCGTGGCCACGACACTCTTGGGTGCCCGCAAGTCGAGCGCCCAGTAAGCGACGTCGGTAATGTGGCACCAGAAATCGATGAACATGCCGCCTGAATAGTCCCAGAAGAAGCGGTAGTTGAAGTGGCTGCGGTTAGGGTTATAGGCGCGCTTGGGTGCCGGACCCAGCCATGTCGCGTAGTCGAAGCCTGGCGGCGGCGCGGAGTCCGGCGGCGCGCCAAGCCCCTTCGTCTCCGATGTCTTCCATACATTGACGTGCTGCACCTTGCCGATGAGGCCACTCCGAATCAGCTCCACGGCGCGCCGGTAGTTGGGCAGGTCGTTGTGAATGTGGTTACCCATCTGCGTCACCCGATCGTAGCGGCGCGCGGCTTTCACCATCGCGCGGCCTTCGCCGATGGAGTAACTCAGCGGCTTCTCGACGAAGACGTCCTTGCCGGCTTGGCAGGCCTGGACGGTGGGCATGGCGTGCCAATGGTCGGGTGTGGCGATGCAGACCGCGTCGATTTCCTTGGAATCGAGCAATTTGCGGAAGTCGGCGTAAACTGTGGGCGACTGCCCACGGCTCTCCTTGACGATCGCCGCCGCTTGCGCCAAATGTCCGGAATCGAGATCGCAAAGGGCGACGGCATTGACGTCCGGGTGGCGCAGGAAACCCTTCAGCCGGCCGGTGCCCATACCGCCTAAGCCGATGAAGCCCATGTTAATACGGTCGTTGGCTGCCGCTAGCCCTTGGGGTAGTCCGGTGAGGGCGGCAGCGCCAGTGGCGAGAAAAATACGTCGGTTCACCGAGTCATCGTATCAAGTCTGCGTGTTTACCATATGGGCGCGGCCGGTGTGACAACGTGTGTCGCCGGGATACAGTTGAGCATCCTGCGGAGAGCTAAGCCGCTTGTTTTCATTGGCTGGAAATGGCCCGTCGAGTGCATCAGTCAGGGACGAAGCATGTTCCGTTTTGCCAGATTTACGACTTTGTGTGCCTTGATGGCATCTTTGACGGCCGGGAATGGGTTGGCCACCACGCTCGAACTGTTAGGCTTTGACGGGCTGATCGACAAAGCGACGCAGGTCGTTCGCGGCCGAATTGGCAGTTGCGAAGGCACCTACCGGGGCTCGATGATCTACACGCAGTGTACGGTACAGATTCTGGAAACCATGAAAGGGACGCCCGCAGCGCAGACGCGTATTTCGGTTCCCGGCGGTAAGGTGGGCCGGGTACGGCAATCCATCGCCGGCGCGCCCCAGTTTCGCGTAGGCTCCGAATACGTACTGTTTCTGTGGACCGGATCGAGCGGCATCACGCAAATTATGGGTCTTTCGCAAGGCAAATTCGAGGTGCAAGGCTCAGGTGCCACGCAAACCGCCATCCGCACCGCGACGGCCGATGTGACGATGCTCGACGGGATGGGGCAGCCGGTAGAAGATGCGGGCGTCCAAATGACTGTCGCGCACCTGCGTGAGTTGATGGCGGCGCGCTTGGCCCGGAGCGTTCAGCAGTGAGAACGAAGCTGACCGGCGCGCTGTTGGCGGTCGCCACGCTGGCTTCCGGGCACTACTCTTTCGTCGCCTACAACACGCGCAACGGCAACTTTATTCCGGTGGTGCGCAAATTCGATTTGGCCGCTTTGCCCAACCGTACGGTGCAGTTTTTTATCTCCGATGCGACGCCGCAATTGCTGGCCGGCGACTCGCTTACCTCGCTCCATAGCCAAATCCGGCTCGCCGCGAAGGTCTGGAACGATGTCGATACTTCTGACCTGCGCCTGGCCTTTGGCGGCATCCGGACGGCCAACGCCGCCGCCGCAGCTGCGCCATCCATTGAAGTGATTTTCGACGATCTGCCGCCCGGCACCCTGGCCTATGGGGGGCCGCAGTTTTTCGACGATGGCGGCGTAAATTCTCCCCAGCCGTTTATTCCGATTCTGCGTTCGGTGGTGGCGTTGCCGCGCAATTTCTCGAACGTCCAGAGCTCGCCGTGTCCGTGCCCATCCTACAGCGAAGGCTTCTTTGGCACCTTGGTGCATGAGTTTGGCCATACCTTGGGGCTGCAGCACAGCATGACGTCCGGCGCGATGTCGACCTCGCGAACTCGCGGCGTCACCAAGTCGCGCCCGCTTGCACCGGATGACATCGCCGGCATCTCCGGCCTCTACCCGACGCGGACCTTTCTCGCCAACTTCGGCAGCATCTCGGGCCGCGTGACGGTGCAGGGCGCGGGGCTGGCTTATGCCTCCGTGGTCGCCATGTCGCCATCGGGCGCGGCGGTGAGCGCGGTGGCCAATCCGGATGGCAGCTATCGGATTGACGGTATTCCGCCCGGTCAGTATCTGGTTTACGCCCAACCTCTGCCGCCGCCGCAAGGCAACGAGGACTTCCCCGGCGGCATGATTCCGGCCCTCGATGCCGACCGCCGCAACATCGATTTCGGCGGCTACTTCGACACGCAGTTCTACCCCAACAACCGGGACTTTAACTTCGCCGCGCCCGTGCCCGTACGCGCGGCCGCCAACGTGGATAACATCAATTTCAACGTCACGCGGCGCAACAGCGTCACGTTGCACAGCCTGCAAACTTACAGCTTCCCTGGCCAGGTGGCGGTGCAACCGGGTTTCGTCAATACGAATGGCGGCCGCAACTTCATCCTGGTGTCCGGCGGCGGACTCAACCCCAACAACCAACTTGCCCCGGGGCTGCAAGTGCGCGCGGTGGGCGGCGCGGCCAACGTTTCGTCCGCCAAGCCTTACTCGCTCGACGCCCGCTTCGTCCAAATGGACCTCGCCTTCAACCCGTTCGCCAATGAAGGGGCTAATCATCTCGTCTTCCAGACCGCCACCGAAGTCTACGTGCAACCCTCGGCCTTCTGGCTGGTGCAACGTCAGCCGCCCCAGATTTCGAGTGTCAACCCCGCTACCGACAACGGGACGCGTCTCCTCCTGGTGGGCGGCAATAGCATATCGGCCGACACCCGTATTCTGGTAGACGGCGTCACGGCCATCTCGCGCGGCTACGACGAAGGCACTCAACGCCTCACCGTGGTGGCCCCCGCCGCCCCCAATGGCCACCGCGCCGCGTTAGTCGCGCTCAACCCCGACGGACAGAGTTCGCTCTTCCTCACGGGCAACAATCCCCTCTCCTTGACCCTGGAAGGCACGGAGAGTAGCTTTTCCATCAACCCCGGTGGCTTGCCCGCCGGGACTGAAGCGATGGTCGAGATCACGGGCCTCAATACCAACTTTGTCGATGGGCAGGTCGCACTCGGTTTTGGTTCCAGCGACATCGTGGTGCGCCGCGTTTGGGTGACGGCCCCCAACAAGCTGCTCGTCAATATCCTGGTAGCGGCGAATGCGGCACCGGGGATTAGCAACGTCACGTTGATCTCGGGATTGCAGCAGCTGCCGGCCGTGCAATTCGCCATCTTGCCCGCCAACCCTCGCCAGTTGAGCCTCTCGGTGGCCAGTGCCGCGCCGGGTGCCATAGCGACCGTGCAGTTGAACGGCCCGGCGGTTTCCGGGCAGCTGAATGTCTTTTTGAACGACCGGCCCATTGCCGGCGCGGTGTTGAGTGGCAACACGCTCACTTTCCTGGTACCCCTTGGTCTAGCGGCGGGCCCGCTCCCGTTGCGCGTCACGGCTGGTAGCGATTCGAGCCTGCCCATTCTCTTTATTGTCGATCCGCCGCCGCCGCAGATTATCGCCGCCGCCGCGCAACTAGGCTCCAATATCGACGCCAACCGTCCGGCCCGGCCTGGTGAAACCTTGGTGCTGACCGTGGTTGGCTTGGGCGATGGCGCTTCTGCCAGCCGCGTCGTCATCAATGTGGGCGGCGTCGAGCATACGCCGCAACAGGTGCAGGCGCAGAACGGCTTGCATCTGGTCACCTTCGCTATTTCCGCCGCCACTCCGAACGGAATCGCACCGGCCACCGTGGCCATTGATGGGCGCGTATCGGCTTTCTTTGCGCTCGTCGTCCGGGCGCAGTAACCAGCGGGCGCGTATCGGCTTTCTTTGCCCTCGTCGTCCGGGCGCAGTAACCAGCGGGCGCGTATCGGCTTTCTTTGCCCTCGCCGTCCGGGCGCAGTAACCCTTTTACAAAACCCTGTTACAAATCCTGTTACAAATCCTGTTACACTGCCGACGGAGGGCAGGGAACGATGAAGCGCCGCCGCATGCTGGAATCAATGGGCGCAGGACTTGCCCTCACGGGCTATCGCGCGCTGCTGGCCGCGCAAGATCCGCTGGCCGCAAAGGCACCCCATTTCGCCCCCCGAGCCAAGCACGTCATCTGGCTTTTCTTAAACGGCGGACCCTCCCAAGTCGATACCTTCGACCCCAAGCCGATGCTGGACAAGTATCACGGCCAACCCATGCCCACGGCGAATCTACGCACCGAGCGCAAGACGGGCACCCTGCTCAAGTCTCCCTTCACGTTTAAACAATACGGCCAAAGCGGCATCCCGGTCAGCGAGATATTCCCGCAACTCGGCGAGCGCATCGACGAGTTCACCGTGATTCGCTCCATGCATACTGACCGTCCGAACCACGAGCCGTCGCTGATGATGCTCAACACCGGCGACCGCTTGAGCGGCCGTCCATCCATGGGCTCCTGGCTCACCTACGGACTGGGCACCTTCAACCAGAACCTGCCCGGCTTTGTGGTGTTGTGCCCGGGCTTGCCCGTGCTGGGCCCGCAGAATTGGAGCGCCGGCTTCCTGCCCGCCGTGCATCAGGGCACCTACCTGCCCACCACTGAGAAAGATCCGAAACAGCTCATCCAGTTCATCCGCAACGCCAAGCTGGAACCCGCCGCGCAACGGCGTGAGATCGATTTAATGCGGCACTTGAATGAGCTGCAAATTGAGCGCGAGGGCAACGACACGCAATTTGAGGCGAGTATTCAAGCGGCCGAGATCGCCTTCCGCATGCAATCGGAAGCACCCGAGGCCTTCGATATTTCGCGGGAGCCGGAAGCGGCGCGCGCCCGTTATGGCGACTCGGACTTTGGGCGCGGCACGCTGGTGGCGCGGCGCTTGATTGAGCGCGGCGTGCGCATGGTGCAGGTTTATTTCGGCAACTTCCAGCCGTGGGATAACCACGACGACATCATGCTGCACCAGAAACTCGCCGCCCAGGCCGACGCCCCGATCGCCGCCCTGATTGACGATTTGAAGGCCAGCGGACTCCTGGAGGAGACCATCGTCATTGTCGGCGGTGAGTTCGGGCGGACGCCCGCCGTGGAAGTGGGCGGCCTGGTGAAGACGCAAAATGGGCGCGACCACAATAACCATGGCTTTAGTTATCTGGTGGCCGGCGGCGGCTTCAAGCGGGGGCACATCCATGGCGCGACCGATGACTTTGGTTTTGCGGCGGTGGAGGACAAAGTCTATATCCACGACTTCCACGCGACCTTGTTGCACCAACTGGGGCTCGACCATACCCGTTTGACGCACCGGCATTCGGGACGGGATTACCGGCTGACGGATGTGGGCGGCGCGGTCGTCAAGGGCATCCTCGCGTAACATTTCGCCAGCGAGGCCAGTGGGCGGCTATAATCAAGCAGGAAACTTATGATACGCCGCTCATTTTTGGCTACGCTCGCGGCCACTCCCGCGGCTCTCGCTCAAGCTCCGCAGAGGGTACCGGTCGCAAAAATTCCGGCACCAACGATACCAGCCGTTGTCGACGCCCTGAAGGTGTCGGTGAGCGAGGTGATTGTGCCCGTCACAGTTACGGACGAAAAAGGCCGGTTCGTCTCCGATTTGGACAAGGGCGACTTCACGATTCTGGATGAAGGCCGTCCCCAGAAGATCACCTACTTTAACCGTGAGCGTCAGCAGCCCGTGGTGGCCGGCTTCTTACTGGACATGTCGAACGCGCAGCGGCTGCACTGGGCTAAGTTTCTGGATGCCGCGCAAGAGCTGGTGCTGAGTTTATTGCCCGGCGATCCCCGCTTTGCCGGCTATCTGATCACTTACTCGAACGAAGCCGAGTTAGCGGTCAACACGACGACCGACAGCGATAAGCTGCTCGACAAAATCCGCAAGCTGAAGCCCGGCGGGGGCTCGGCCATGTATGACGCGTTGTACATGGCTTGCACCAGCCGCAACCTGGTAAAGGGCGAGCCGATTGAGCCGCGCCGCGTCGTCATCATCATCGGCGATGGCCACGACAACGCCAGCAAGAAGAGTCTGGATGAAGTGGTGGAACTGGCCCAGCGCAATCTGGTGACGGTTTACGGCGTGTCGACCGTCGCGTTCGGGTTCACCTCGGAAGGCGAGAAGAATCTGACGAGGCTGGCCGAGGAGACCGGCGGGCGCGTGGTGCAGCCTTTGCAAAACGTCTATAAGGATGTTTCCGGCTATCTGTCGACGCCTTCGGACGAAGGCAACTATGCGTTGAAGGTCGGCACCGGTGGGTATGCTTCGGCGATCGCCCAGGGCCTGTTCCGGGCGGTGGCGGATACGGTGGGCGAGATCGTCACGCAATATATTATTCGCTACGCACCCGAGACGACGGACGATAAGAAAGCCTTCCGCAAGATCGAAGTTAAGGTGAATCAGCCCGGGGTGATCATCCGCCATCGCAAGGGGTATTACCGTTATCTTCCCTAACGGGAACTAGCGGACCGCGCTCGTTTGGCCGATAAGCCTGTCGGTATCTCGAAGGCAAGGTAAGGAGTTTTTGGCCGTTGATGCCCTCCACGAAGTCAGCACACCAACTCGAATCCGGCGAAGCGCTGACCCTGGAATTGGCGTTGGCGGGCGAGCGTCCGGTGGCCATTGGCGTGTTGCTGCATCAGCCTTCGAATGGGCGATTAAGCTTTCGTTTACGGCAGGACTGGGATTCGTTCGTTCCTGAAGAAGAGCTGGATTATGTGACGGCGCTGGCGGACGACCTGACGGCCAAGGCGGAGGAGATGGGCGGGACGCGGCTTCTCGAGTGGCTGGAGGCGAATTGCTCGCATAGTTTGCGGCTGTCGGCACGGGAGCGGGTGGTGATGGGGCGGCCCGAATCGACCCTGGCGCGTCTTTACCGGGAGCAGGTTTCTTCCGAGGTAAGGGAATATCGTACGCACCTGCCGTTGTTCGGCTTACGCGCGGCGGCGGGACACTTCAGCGGCCAGCAACTGGTGGAGCCCGAAGGCTGGATCGAAGTGCGGGGTCAGCGTTTGAAAAAGGGGCAATTCGTGGCAACTGTGGTGGGGAAAAGCATGTTGCCCCTGATTCCCGATGGCAGTTTGTGCGTCTTTGAAGCGAACGTGACGGGCAGCCGGCAGGGGCGGCTGGTGCTGGTGGAGAATCGGGCGGCGGGGGGCGGGGAACGGTATACGGTGAAGCGTTACCGTTCGGAGAAGGTGACGAGCGCCGAGGGCGAGTGGCGTCATGAGCGCATTCTGCTTGAACCCCTGAACCCTGATTTCGACGCCTGGGAATTGACCGAGGGCGACGATCTGGCGGTGATCGCCGAGTTCCAATACGTCCTGGAATAAATACGTCCTGGAATAGCACGCGGCGGTTCTGCAGGTAACTCGTTTAAAATCAAAAACTAACGCCGTATTCACGTGCGGCGAATGCTTCCCGAATGCGTGTCCGACTAGTTTATAACTCTCTTAGAATCATGGGCCCCGGGTGAAATCGCCTTTATTTGCTGGCCGTGAGTTTAATGTAACTGCATGATTAAAATAGACTTATCTCCAGCGTGTCGTGCCAAAGCCCGGATTGTGCGATCATCCTGGTTTGAAACTGTGGTTGTTCGTCCTACTGAGCTGCCCGCCCCTAAGCCAGGTGATCCACGCGGCGGAACTCTCCGCTGTCGTTCTGCCCGTGCGCATTCCGCTCGATGGCTTCGTTCGGGAAGCCGAAGCGTGGATCCCCATGAGACACCAATCTGAATGGCAGGCCCTCGGACGCTCGGCCTTTGGGCAACGCCTCAAAGCCCCCCTCGCCACTCGATTCTCGGTGAGACGCCTCCCCATCGAATGGCGAACGCTGGGCGACCGCATCGAGATGCGCCTGCCCGTCGCATACCGGGTGGAGTTGGGCGTGCCCGGCGTTGCGCGACAGTCCGCCACCAAACTCGGTCTGGCCTGGACAACGATCAGCTTCTGTGAGCCTTCCGCCGGGGCCGTCTTGCGCGTTGAAACCCGGCTGGAACTCCTCCCCAACTGGGCCATCCAGTCGCACAGCCGGCCCATCCTCGAACTGCCCGCGCCCTGCCGGCTCAAGGCGTTACGCGAAAGCCTCAGCTTCGACATCACCCCCCAGGTGCGTCAGGTCTTCAACGCCAGCCTCGACCGTGCCGCGCTCGAACTGGACCATCAAATCGAGTCCCGCGCCGACCTTCGCGGACTCGCCAAAACGCTCTGGACCCGCCTCCACGAGCCCATCGCCCTCGGCGAACATCTCTGGCTCGAACTGCACCCCCAATCGGTCAGCATCGATCGGCCGAAGCTCGAAAACGGGGAAGTCCGCACCGGACTGCGCCTGTTGGGCCAGCCCAGGATCAGCGGTGCGCGCGAGGCCCTCACCGTCGTCGCTCCCCTGCCCCCCCTGGTCGCCACCGATTCAAGCGACGCACCGCTTTTCCGCCTCGATCTCGACCTCGACCTCTCCTGGCCAGACCTGAACCAGCGTCTCCAAGCCGCCATGACCGGCAAAATCTTCAAGACCGCCGGCCAGCGCCGCTTGACAATCACCGCCGTCTCCGTCGCCCCCAACGCCGATCGGCTCGTCATGGAAGCCACCGTCGACGGCTCCTTCAAAGGACACATCGGCTTAAGCGGGCGGCCCGTCATTCACGACGGCACCCTTACCTTCGAAGACCTCCGCTACACCCTCTCCACCGATAGCATGCTGGTCCGCCTCGCGAATTGGCTTCGGCAGGATCTCTACCGCCGCCAATTCACGGCCATGGCCAGCATCGACTTGGGCGACTTTTTGACGGCCCAGCGGTTCCGCATTGAAGAGTCCATGCGCACCGGCTGGACGGGCGAGCTGAAACTGGAGGGGAAAATCGACCAACTTGAGTCGGCGTCAGTCGAGATCACCCCCGAGTCATTACGGCTCAGGGCGCGCGCCTCCGGACAAATCAGCGTCGTCGCCCAGTAGCCGCACCCAGTTGGGCACCTCAGTGCGGCATCGCCTTTTCCGCCCCCAAGCCCGTATGCGCCCGCACCTGCATCTCGACAAACCTCGCCTCCGCCTCAGGCTCGCGCGTCAGAAGCGTTCCGATGATGGCGGCCAAAAAGCCCACGGGAATACTCACAATGCCCGGATTTTCCAAAGGAAATAGGGCGTGCGCCGCGCCCCTGACGCTGGGGCCCACCAGGATCAGCAGGATGGAACTGGCGAGCCCGGCACCTAATCCGCACACCGCGCCCATGGTGTTGAAACGTTTCCAGTAGAGCGTCAGAATGATTACGGGCAGGTTCGCCGATGCCGCCACCGCGAAGGCCAAACCCACCAGAAATGCGACATTCGCCGACGGCCCTAAGGCGATCGCACTGGCGATGGCCAGCATGCCCACTACCAACGCCGTCACCCGGGCCACGCGGACTTCCGTCTCCGGGCTCAACTCCGCATCGCGAAAGAGAAAGCCCGCGTAAAAGTCATGGGCGAAAGAAGTAGAGGCGGTGATCGTCAAACCCGCCACTACCGCCAGAATCGTCGCGAAGGCGACCGCGCAGATGAAGGCGAAAAATGCGTCGCCGCCCAAAGCTTGCGCCAGCAAAGGCGCGCTCATGTTGATGCCGCCGCTTTTCTTGATGAAGTCGGGGCCAACAATGGTCGCCGCGCCGAAGCCCAGAAAGGTCGTCATGATGTAGAACGTGCCGATGATGGCCATCGCCCAAACAACACTTACTCGGGCGGTCGCGGCATCCGGCACAGTGTAGAAGCGCACCAGGATATGCGGCAATCCAGCGGTGCCGAAGACGAGCGCGAGACCTAAAGAGAGTAAGTTCCAGGTGCCATAAGGTGGTTTGTAATACCAGCCCGGTTCGAGGAAGTCGCGCGTCACTTTCGCGCCGTCCACCGTCAAGCTGACATGGGAAATGGCCGCGAAGAATTGCGTAAGCGAGAAGTTGAAATGCGCCAGTACCAGGATACTCAGCAGCACCGTGCCACCCATTAACAAGATCGCTTTCACAATTTGCACCCAAGTGGTCGCCAGCATGCCGCCGAACACCACGTAGAGCACCATCAGCAGACCCACCCCGGTCACCGCGCCTTGAAATGTAACTCCCGAATCTTTCAATAGCAACGACACCAGCGTTCCGGCACCCACCATTTGGGCGATCATATAAAAAGTGCTCACCGTCAGCGTGCTGAGTGCGGCCATCGCGCGCACCGGCCGCGCCTTTAGCCGGTACGCCAAAATATCGGCCATCGTGTATTTTCCGATGTTGCGCAAGGGTTCTGCGACGACGAGTAAGACGGTGAGATAAGCTACCAGCCAGCCTACCGAATACATAAAGCCGTCGTAGCCATAGAAGGCAATCAGCCCGGCAATCCCCAGAAATGACGCGGCGGACATGTAATCACCGGCCACCGCCAGACCGTTCTGCCATCCGGTAATCCGGCGTCCGGCGGCGAAGAAGGCTCCCGCGCCCTGGCTCTTTCCGGAACTCCACCAAGTGATGCCCAAAGTGAGCAGAACGAAACTGACGAAGATCGCGAGCGTCACTGCGCCGCATCCTCTTCGCGCAATAGCTGCTTCGCCGCCAGATCGAAGTAAGTGGCGCGGCGCACATACAGCCAAGCCAGCGTCCAGGCCATGATGAATTGTGAAAGCGCAAACCAATAGGCCAAAGTCACCCCGCCGGCGCGCTGCCGCATGAAGCCTGGGAACTGACTTACACTCACCGGCAGGGCAAAGTAGTAAATGACAAAGAAAACAAAACTCGGGACGATGAAGCGTCGCTTAGCGGCCAACAGCCGGGCAAATCCGGGCGAGGCTCCAATGCGGTGAACGGTATCGGGCATCAACGCAGTGTATCAGCTATGCGCGCAAAAACTTATTGAAAAAGTCGAGTGTCCGCTGCCAAGCCAATTTGGCCGCCGCCTCGTCGTAACGCGGCGTGGTGTCGTTGTGGAAGCCATGGTTGGCCCCCTCATAGAGGTGCGCCGTGTAAGTGAGGTGGTTTGCTTTAAGGGCCTCTTCGAAGGCCGGCAACTGGGCGTTGATGCGCGTATCGAGCCCGGCCAGATGAATCAGCAACGGGGCCTTGATTTTGGCCACCTCCGCCGCTGGGGGCATCCCGCCATAGAACGGCGCGGCGGCGGCGATATCTGCGCCCAGGCGCACGGCCAGCGTGTTGGCCACCCCGCCGCCGAAGCAGAATCCTACCGCTCCTAACTTACCGTTCGAATCTTTGCGCGCTTTCAGCCAACGCGCGGAGGCGATGAAGTCCTCGTTCATTTTGGCCCGGTCCACTTTGGCGAAGAGCTTGCCGCCTTCCTCGTTGTCCCCCGGGAAGCCACCGACGCTGGTTAAGCCATCGGGAGCGAAAGCGATGAAGTTTGCCGTCGCCAAGCGTCGTGCGACATCCTCGATATACGGATTCAAACCGCGATTTTCATGCACCACCAGCACGACGGGCAGCTTGCCCGCAGCCTTTGCCGGACGCGCCAAATAGCCCTTAATGCTGCCATTTCCTTGCGGCGATTCAACGGTCTCGTGCTCGACGACGATGCGCGAGTCGGTGGCCGGCACCTGTTGCGCCCACGCATAATTCGGCCGCAGGCTCTCCCAGATGGCGGTCGCGGTGAGGCCGCCGACAGCAAACTTCTGTGCGCCCTCCAAGAAAGACCGGCGGTCAATCTCGCCATGGACGTACCGGTCAAAAAGGTTCAATAGCTCTTGCGGAAAATCACTGGCTTTCTTGCGTTCCATCTCGATAGGGAAAACATATCACATTGCTCGCCGTCGCGTGTTATCTTGGCCTCCATGGCCATCTTCATCGGCATACTGCTTGGCACCCTGGTCTGGTTGTTTTTCCGGGTGGCGCTCCTCGGCATCTACACGGTCGATCAGAACGAGCGCGCCGTGAAGACGGTCTTCGGGCGGGCGGAACGGCTCCCGGGGACGACGCTCGACCATCCGGTTGCCGCCTTCCTGCGGGAAGAAGAGCGAGCCCGTTACACCTATCCGCAAGTCCGCGTGATTCCACCGGGCGGGCCTTATCTCAAAATGCCGTGGGAGCGGATTTACAAGGTCTCTATCGCCACGGTGACTCAGAATATGGCCGTGGATTGGGAAGATGCGAGCGCGAACGGCGGTGGCACGCGGTTGGAGGCGGTCACCAAGGATCAATTGAATACTGGGCTGACGGGCCAGATTCGATACCACGTTAGCGAGGCCAACCTCTACGGTTACCTCTTTGGCATTAAGCAACCCATGGTCCACGTGATGGGCTACTTTGTTTCCGTTCTTAGGCAGCGCATCGCGAACTTTGAGGCGAAGTCCGACGCCGCCGTGCCCATCGGGCTGCCAGGCGCGGAGATGACGGGCATCTCGATCAATGACCTCCGCAAAAACCTTCGCGATTTAAACGAATATATGGACCAGGAATGCCGTTCGGCCACCGCCCGCTACGGCGTGGTGCTCGATGCTTCCTTGATTACCGGCATCGATCCGCCGGCCGAAGTGGAATCGGCCTTGGCGGCGATCAACACCGCGCATAACCAGGTGTCGAGCGACATCAGCTTGGCTCAAGCGGCGGCCGACCAGAAAATTGTCCAGTCGAAACGCGCGGTGGAGATCGAAACCTTGAAAGCCCAGGCCGAAGTGGAGCCGATTAAGCTATTGGCGGCGGAGTTGTCGGAGCTATACCGGGCCGGGCCCGCCGTGCTGGACGCTTACTTACGCAATGTGAGGCTGAGGCTATTTGAACGGGTCCGCGACGTCTATCAGGAGGTGACGAAATGATCGAGATTCTGCTGACGGCCGCGATTACTTTTGTGGTCCTGCTTTTCGGCGTTCCCCTATTGGTCGGCTTGGCCAAACTCTTCGGACACTACGCCATCGTCGAGGAGCGCAC
>JANLPT010000311.1:0-15913 GCA_031367405.1 Bryobacteraceae bacterium | reverse complement strand
GAGCAGATGCCTGCCGGCTATATCGTGCCGGAGGTAATGGAAGCCGCCGAGAAGGAGCGGCTCGCTAAATTCGCCCTCGATATGTTCCCTGGCGAAGTGGTTCGTCAAGTGGTGGTCGTCGACGATGTGGTGATGGCCATTCGCAGCGAAGTAGAGCGCAACGGCACTGACCTGATCATGATGCCGACGCGAGGCCACGGCGTCCTTCGCCGCCTGTTACTAGGCTCCGCGACTGCCAAAGTGCTGCATGACCTCAGTTGTCCTGTCTGGACCGGTGCTCACAACGCTCTGTCGAGTGCCACCGGGCCGGTTCGCTCCATCGTCTGCGCTGTCAGCCTGGGCGAAGAAACACCAGCCATCGCCCAAGCCGCCGCTGCCATCGCGAAGTCCTTTGGCGCCAAGCTATCCCTGCTGCATGCCGTCGAATCTCAACTGCCTTCACCCGGCATTGACTACGGCCCCTACCTAACTCAAATGATGGATAGCGCGCAAGCCAGACTCGAAGACCTCAAGCGCGAATACCTCATTGAGGCTTCCATCGCCGTGATGGAAGGCCCCATCACCAACTGTCTCCTTGAAGAAGTGACACGGCAATCGGCAGACTTAGTCGTCACTGGCCGCGGCCACGATCAGGACCCCGTCGGCCGCCTCTGGTCGCGCCTCTATGACATCGTCCGTGAGTCCCCCTGCCCCGTCTTGAGTATCTAGAACCACGGAAAGGATTGAGTCAATGTTCGGTGTATTTATGTTCATTTGGTCCTTCGCCTTAATCAGCGGGATCACCATGGTGTGGCTACTGGCCTGGGCGATCCGCAAGGGCGAGTTTCGCGATCTGCGCCAAGGCGCGCGCATGATTTTCGATGACGAAGAGCCCATTGGCGTGGTGACCGACCACTTCCCCGGGGAGCGCCGGTGATTGCACAACCCAACTCTCCGATTGTGGTGCCGGAGGTGGAAGCCCGCATTGAAGTGGATGGTTCCAGCCGCCCCGTGATCGTTCTCTATTGGGGCACCAGCTTACTCTGGCTAACCCTCGCCAGTTTGGCCGGGCTCATCAGTTCCATCAAGTTACACTCGCCTGAATTTCTTGGTGGCATCGAGTGGCTTACATTTGGGCGCATTCGCGCCGTCCACTGGGATACAGCGATCTATGGCTTCGGTGGCCTGGCCGCCTCGGGCACCCTGCTCTGGTTACAAGCGCGGCTTTGTCAAGTCCGCTTACCTTACCGCAACTTACTCCTTGCTGGGGGAGTTGTATTCAACATCGGCTTGGTTGCCGGTTCCGCCGGAGTCCTCATGGGCCACTCCACCGGCGTCGAAACGCTGGAGTTTCCCCTCTATGCGATGCCGCTCCTTGTGGTTCCTTACGTCTTTATCGTCATCGCCAACTTCACGATGTACTTCAAAAAAGCCACCACGCATACTTACGTTTCGCAGTGGTACCTGATGGCGGTCACCGTTTGGTTCCCCATTCTCGTTCTCTCCGCCGAAGCCTGCACGAATCTAGGTGCCGTGGATGGCGTCGCGCAAGCTATCGCCAATTGGTGGTACGGGCACAACGTCGTCGGCCTCTTTGCCACCCCCACGGCCATCGCCGCCGCCTATTACCTCATTCCCAAAGTCATTGGCAAGCCCATTCATAGCTATCACTTGTCATTACTTGGTTTTTGGTCCAACGCAATTTTCTATAACTGGGCTGGCACTCACCATCTCACCGGCGGACCTCTCCCCGCCTGGACGATCACCTTGGGTGTCGTCGGCAGCATGATGATGTTTATTCCCGTCATCACCATTGGCATCAACCACCATATGACGATGAGAGGTAGTTTTCACTTACTCAAAACCAGCCCCACTCTGCGCTTTGCCGTCATGGGTTCTATGGTCTATACGCTCTCCAGTTTCCAAGGCTCGCTCGAGGCGCTCCGCAGCCATCAGGAAGTCACGCACTTTACGCATTACACCATCGGCCATGTGCATTTCGGCATGTACGGTTTTTTTGCCCCTCTCATGTTCGCCATGATGTACTACGGCATGCCCCGCCTGATGGACCGGGAATGGAGCAGCGCCCGGCTGATCCGCATTCACTTCTGGTGTACGTTAGCCGGCATGCTAATTTACGTTTTCGCCATGTGTTACGCCGGAATTCGTCAGGGTCTCATGATGAACGATCCGTCCATCCCCTTTCTCAATATCGTTCGATTTACGATCCCATATCTGGCCCTCCGGACTCTAGGCGGATTGATCCTCCTCACTGGCACGATTGCGTTCCTGATCAATTTCGTCCGTATTATTACGCCGCACAAGTACACCTGGAAGACGCCCACTATGCTGGACAGCAAGCGTAGCTGGAAAGACTTAATGGCCAAGGAAAAAGGAGGCACCAAGTAAATGAACCGGACCTTCGTTCTTGCCTTCGGCATCTTCTTGACGATTGCTTCATCCATCACCGGTCTTGTCATCATTCCCAACTGGCAGTTTCAAACGCTGAAGCCAGTCGTGAAGCTCGATGGCACGCGCTATCCCGAGCCGTACTTCGGAGATCAAGCCAAGGGCCGCGAAATCTACATCAATCAAGGTTGTATTTACTGTCATACGCAGCATGTGCGCATGAAGGGTTACGGCGCTGACATCCGCCGTGGCTGGGGCACTCGCCGTAGCGTGCCGCGCGACTATCTCCTCGATCGTCCTCATCAGCTTGGCACCCAGCGCATGGGGCCTGACCTCGCTAACATTGGGGCCCGGCAACCTTCGCTTACCTGGCACGCCCTCCATCTCTATAATCCGCAAATCACTTCGCCGGGTTCCATCATGCCCAGGTTCGACTATCTCTTCCGCGAGATACACTCGGGTGAATCGATTCCGCTGGATGCCGTCAAAGTAACTGCTCAACCGGGCGGTGTTACTCATATCGCCCCAACCGATCGTGGCCGGGCTCTGATCGCCTATCTAAAACGGCTGAATCAATCCTATCCTCTGCCGGAGGCGAACCAATGAGCGATGTAACTCAACAGAATCCGGAAGATCAACCTCCAGCCGATCCGGTGTTCACCTTACACATGGCGGCGATGCGCGAGATGCAGGACCCGCGTGACGGCATTGCTCCGACGCCCGTCTCCTACATTCTTTGCTGCTTCTTTGCCCTCTTGGCGGGCGGTTGGTATCTGGGTTACTATAGCGGCGACTGGACGGCCAATGGACTGTCGGAACGGCCGATCGCCGGCATTCCTCCCACTCCTCCGCCGCAGGATCCGATGATCCTGGGTAAAGAAGTCTTCGGCGCATGCTTGCAGTGCCATCAAGTTACGGGTCTCGGGGTGGCTGGCACTTACCCTCCACTGGCGGCCTCCGATATCGTCTTGGGGGACAAGCGCCGTCTGGTAGCCATCCTGTTGAAGGGCTTAAACGGCGAGTTTCAGGTGAACGGCAAGACTTACAACGCACAAATGCCGGCTTGGGAGATTCGCGAGGACGAAGAGATCGCCGCCGTACTTACTTATGTTCGCGCGTCTTGGGGTAACAACGCGGATCCGGTCCCGATCGGGTTAGTGACCACGGTGCGCAAAGAGACGGCGGGCAAGAGCGAGTGGCGTGCCGCCAGCCTCGCCGAATTTACCGCCTCTCCTCCGGCTGTCCCAGTTCCAGTCGCGCCAGAGCGGGCGAAGTAAACGCATGTTACTCGCTAGCGCTCCCGTCACCGAGCGCTCCACTCCTACGGCGACCTTGGCTTGTTCCTGCATTGACGAGGCCCCGGCCTCGCTCTGGTGGCGGATTGGCGGGGGAGCGTTCCTCGCCATGAACGGCATGGTTTTCAGCATGGCGCTCAATGGCTCCGATGTTACTCCGGAGGAACGCTATGCCCTCGAACTGACTTCCTGCTTTATCGCCTTGCCGGTGTTCGTTCTTCTCAGCAAAGAGTTTATCGAAGCCTCCTGGCAGTCTCTCCGCCGGCGTCATCTCTCCATCGAGTTACTCTTCCTCATCGGCATTGTCAGTAGCATCGCGGCGTCGGTCTTGTACTTCGTACGCGGCACCGGCAACGGTTACGCCGACGTCGCGGCTATGCTCCTGGTGATCTACGCCCTCGGCCGGCAGATTGGCGCTTACGGTAAACAGCGTGTTCTTGAGTCACTCCGCGATTGGGCTCCAGAGAAACGTACGGCTCGCCGGGTGAATGGTGAAATGGTCACCGCTGCCGATATCCAGCCGGGCGATCAGGTCCGTATTCTCCCGGGCGAAAGCGTCCCTGTTGATTGCCGCATCGTGGCGGGATCGGCCTATGTTCAGGAAGCCTCACTTACCGGTGAAAGTTTAGCCGTCAGTAAGACGAACGGTGACCACTTACTCGCCGGCTCGTTCCCTTTGGACGGATCACTCGACGGCGTTGCCATGGCTGCCGCCGGTGGCAATCAGATTGACCAGATTCGTACGTTAATCGAAGCCGGACTCGCTCGTCCCGGCCACGAACAACGCTTGGCGATGCAAGCGCTGCGCTGGTTCGTGCCCTTCGTCACCGCTGCCACCGTCGGCACTTTCTTCTGGCACGCCCAATGGATGGTGTGGGATCAAGCTCTTTACATCGCCCTTTCGGTGGCCGTTATCGCGTGCCCCTGTGCCCTCGGCTTCGCCACTCCCCTCGCCGTTTGGACCGCCATCGCCCGCCTTCGCGAACTCGGCATTGCCGCTCGTTCCGGCCAGGCCGTGGAGCGGCTCGCCGAAATCGACACGGTCGTCTTCGACAAAACCGGAACCTTGACTTTGCCCGAGGAGTACGCTGTTACTTGGATGATCAGTCCGGCTTGGCAACCACGCGCCGCAGAACTTCGTTACTTACTCCGCGAGGCGGAGCTAGCCAGCCGCCATGCCCTCGCCCGCGCGCTAGCCCCGCTCTGGACCGATAAGCCAGTGCAACCAGGTTCTCCCTTACGAACCGTGCGCCTCTTGCCCGGTGCTGGCATCGAAGCAGAATTCGAAGATGGCCGCCGGCTGTTTGCCGGTATCGGACAAGGGCGGCAGTTAGCCGTCAAGGTTGAAGGCCAACTCGCCGCCAATATCGAACTGACTGAGAAAGCCGCGAAGGGTATCAGCCCTTCCATCCAGGCCCTTGAAGCTCTCAGCATTCGCGTTCTCCTCTCCACCGGCGATTCTCCAGAGCGCGCCGCCGCCATCCCCATTTCTCACCAGCTAAGCCGTCAGAGTCCAGCCCAAAAGCACGCTCTCATCGAAGAGTTACAGTCGCAAGGCCATCATGTCCTCTTTGCCGGCGATGGACTCAACGATACCGCAGCCATGGCTTGGAGCCACGTCTCCTGCGCCGCTCCGGAAAGCGCCGAGTTAGTGCAGGATCTGAGCGGCTTAATCTGTCTCCACCGCGATTGGAGCCAACTTGCGGCGGCCATCGTCATCGCCCGCAAGGCGCGCCAGGTCGTACGCTGGAACATTGCTTTCTCGCTCACTTACAACGTCATCGGCATTGCTTTCGCTGCCGCCGGTTGGTTGCCCCCCGTCGCCTCGGCGCTCCTGATGATGGCCTCCAGCCTCACCGTCATCTTGTATTCCATGCACTTGATGGATTGGGAGCCAGTGAGCGGATGAACCCCGTCTTTATCACCTTCTGCGCCAGCTTACAGGTCGCCATTCTGTATGCCACGGCGAAATGGCCCACGGGGCTCGCTTTTTCCATCGCCCTGGTTACGATCCTGGCCATCTTCGCCTTCACTCGAGATCGCTGGGATCCTCATCTCGACATGGTCCTCCTGATGGCGGCACCCGGTGGACTCGGCATGCTGCTCGCTCTAACTCTAGGTCCGGCCTGCCATGTGCAGCGCACCTGGACAGCCTATGGGGTGATGACTGCCGGTATGCTCCTCGTCTCTGTGCCCGTCGCCTGGCAATCCGCGCGCTGCCTGCAGCAAGCCCGCCGGGATGGCTACGGTGGCCGCGCCTTGTTACTCGATCTTCTCGGCATGCAAGCCGGCATGACTGTCGCGCACTTACCGGTGACTCTATTGCCGATGGCCGATCCCCGCAGCATCTGGCTGCATCACGGCTTGATGCTCGTCAGTATGCTCCTCGGTATGTTAGCCGGCATGTCAGCCCTTCGCTTTACTATTCGGGAGCACCCAAGTTCCGCAGGATGGTCACCATCGGACACCAGTTCGTGAACGCTGATTGAAACAGATTCAGTCCCACAAACCCCGTCAGTAAATACCAGTTGGGGCTCACCCAATAGCCGAGCGCGAGGCTCAACATGACGAAGGCACCCGCGATCATGCGCAGATAACGGTCGACGGTCATATTCATTTGCTCCTTGATTTGTTGAATAGATAAAAAAGCACCGGAACGGTCATGCGCGAGAGCAACAGCGAGGCGATCTCACCGGCCATCAACGCAATAGCCAAGCCTTGAAAAATGGGGTCAAACAAGATCACTGACGAACCTACCACGACCGCGGCGGCCGTCAACATCATCGGACGAAAGCGAACCGCGCCCGCATCGATCACCGCTTCGTCGAGCGGCATGCCCTCCGCCAAACGCAACTCGATAAAGTCGACCAGGATAATCGAGTTTCTCACCACGATGCCCGCGCCGGCGATGAAGCCAATCATCGAAGTCGCCGTAAAGAAGGCCGAAAGCATACCGTGGGCCGGCACGATGCCGACCAGCGAAAATGGGATCGCCGCCATGATGATCAACGGCGCCACGAAGGATTGGAACCAGCCCACCACCAGCCCATAAATCAGAATCAACACGGCGGCGAACGCGATGCCGAGATCGCGGAACACCTCGTAAGTAATGTGCCACTCGCCATCCCACTTCATCGAGTAACGCCCGGCATCGGAAGGCAGCGACGCCATTTGCTGCTCTATTCGATAACCCTCCGGAATCTTGATCTTGTCAATCTGCGGCCCGAGTTGTAGCACCGCATAAACCGGACTCTCAATCTCGCCGGCGATATCGGCCGTCACATAAGTCACCGGCATCAGATTCTTGTGGTAAATACTCTTATCCTCGATCACTTTTTCGACACGCATGAGCTCGCGCAGCGCGACCGGATTCTCGCCGATCTTCAAACTCTGGATGCGCTCCAAGTCGGAGCGCGTCGCTCGATCGAGCCGCACGGTAAGCGCCATATCTTCTTTTTCGGCATCCTGATGCAGCAGCCCGGCCACGTAGCCTGCGGAAGCCACTTGCATGGTGCGCGCGATATCATCCGCCGGGATCCCGCTGATCGCTGCCTTTTCCTTGTCTATTAAAAAGCGGTACTTCGGTTGATCGTCTTCCACATACCAATCGACATCCACCACGCCCTTCGTCCGCTTGAATAGATCCCGTATTTGGCGCGCCAGCGCGATCCGGCCTTCCATGCGAGGGCCGTACACCTCCGCCACCAGCGTTTGGAGCACCGGCGGACCCGGCGGCACCTCGGCGACCTTAATCCGCGCCCCATAGCGCGCCGCGATGGGCTCAAGGCGCAGCCGAACCTGCTTGGCGATCGCATGGCTTTGCAGATCCCGCGCGTCTTTCGGCAGCAGATTCACTTGAATATCGGCCACATGAGGGCCGCGCCGCAAGTAGTAATGCCGTACCAAGCCGTTGAAGTTGTAAGGTGAGGCGGTTCCGGCATAAGTCCCGACGTTCACCACTTCCCGTTGTTTCTGCGTCTCTTCGGCGAGTAACTGCGTCACCCGCGCTGTCTCCTCCAAGGTAGTCCCGTTCGGCATATCGACCATCACCTGGAACTCGCTCTTGTTATCGAACGGCAACATCTTCACCTTGACGAAGCCGGTGTAGAACAGCGAGACAGAGGCGAGTAGCAAGACGAACACTCCACCGAGAAAGCTCCATCGGAGGATCGCCCGATGCAGCAGGCCGCCCATGAACACCCGGTACATCCGCGTCACCCAGCCCTCCCGTTCGTCCGCGTGATGACCTCCGGGCTTCAAGATCCGCACCGCCGCCCACGGTGTCACGATGAACGCGACCAGCAGCGAGAAGAGCATGGCCGCGCCGGCACCAATCGGGATGGGGCGCATGTAGGGCCCCATCAAGCCACCCACGAACGCCATCGGCAAAATGGCGGCCACCACCGCCCACGTGGCCAGGATAGCCGGGTTTCCCACCTCGTCCACCGCTTCTAAGGCCACCTCGAACGGAGGCCGCTCCTGATTGGTCTTCATTCGCCAGTGACGCACTATGTTTTCCACCACCACAATCGCGTCATCCACCAGAATGCCGATGGAAAAGATCAACGCGAACAGCGTAATCCGGTTCAGCGTATAGCCGTAAAGATAGAACACGGTCAGCGTCAACGCCAGGGTTACCGGAATGGCGAGAAAGACAATCAGCGACTCCCGCAAACCCAAAGTGACGGCAATCAGCAAACTTACTGAAACCACGGCAATCAGCATGTGCCACAGTAATTCGTTCGATTTGTCCTTGGCCGTATCTCCGTAGTTACGAGTTAGAGTCATCTCCGCGCCGGCGGGAATAACGGTGCCGCGCAGCGGTTCCAGGCGATGCAGCACATCCTCACCCACCGTCACCGCGTTCGTTCCCTTGCGCTTGGAGACGGCGATGGTGACCGCTGGGTAGAATCCCCGGCCATCGGAGAAACGAACGTACTGCGTAGGTTCCTCACCGCCATCGGCCACCCGCGCGACATCGCGCACGAAAACTGGCTTGTGGTTCGCCACCCCGGCGACTACGCCGCGTACGTCCTCCGGCGTCCGCAGGAACTCGCCGGTCTCGAGTAAGTACTGCTGATTGCCGCTCGCGAATTCACCTGACCGCGTCCGGCGGTTGGCCTTGTCCAGCGCCCCCACCACCTGCAAAGGAGATAGGTTATAAGCACTCAGCCGGGTGGCGTCGAGCGTAATGCCAATCTCCCGGCGTTGCCCGCCGATCAGCGTAACGACCGAGACGTCCGGCGTCTGCTTAATCGTGTCATTCACCTGCGCCGCGATGCGCCGTAACTCGAAGTCTCCATATCGCTTGCTCCAAAAGGTGAGAGCCAGAATCGGCACATCGTCAATGGAACGCGGCTTCACCAGCGGCGGGGATGCGCCGGGCGGAATCAGGTCCAGGTTGGCGTTCAGCTTCTGGTTCAACCGGACAATACTTTTCTCCTCGTCCTGCCCCACCAGAAAACGCACGATCACCATGGACATGCCGGGGCTCGACGTCGAGTAAACGTACTCCACTCCCGGAATTTCCCACAGTAACTTCTCCATCGGTTTGGTGACGCGCTCTTCCACCTCCCGCGAGGATGCTCCTGGCATTTGGACGAATACATCCACCATCGGTACGATGATCTGCGGCTCTTCCTCGCGCGGTAGCTTCCACACGGCAAACGCTCCGAGCAGCATCGAGCCCGCGATGATCAGTGGCGTCAGTTTCGATCCGATCCACACCTGCGCGAATTTCCCCGCGACGCCAAGTTCTTTTTTCACGGTCTCACCTCGACGCGTGTTCCATCCCGCACTTCGCGCGGAACCGGAAAGATCACGCGGTCTCCGGCGCTTAAGCCAGAGAGCGCTTCCACCCGGTCTTCCCTCTTCTGCCCCACCGTGATCAAACGAGTATGGGCCACGCCATCGTCGATCACCATCACTGACTGTAACTGCCCATGCTCCGTCACCGCGCCCGCCGGAATCGCCAGCACCGGCCTTTCTCCCGACTTGAAGACGGCGCGTCCAAAGACACCCGACCTCAACGAATCGAAGGCCGGTAGATCTATCTTGACCAGGTAAGTCCGGGATGACGCCTCTACCGCCGGTACAATCTCCGACACCTTGGCTTCCACAACGCGGCCGATGCTGTCGAAACGAACCGACAGCGGTTGTCCGATCCGAATCGCGCCCAAGCGCGACTCGTCTACCGATGCCTCCAGACGAAGTTGGCCATCGCGCTCAATGGTCAATAACGGAGTGCCCGGCAATGCGAGGCCGCCGGGCTCCACTGATCGGGCCGTAACGATTCCGGTGAAAGGAGCTATGACATTGGCGTAACTGCGCGTCACCTCGGTAGCCCTTACTTCCTGGTCCACCTCGGCCAGTTTCGCGTTCCATTGCCGGCGCCTTGCCCGCGTCATCTCATCAGTTGCTTGCGCCGTCTTCAGCTTGGCCGATGCCTCATCGAACTCCTGGTTCGAAATCGACTTTTTCTGCCATAAGTCCTGCATGCGGCCAAAGGTCACCTGTGCCAGGTCGAGGTCGGCCTTGGCTACCGCCACCGCGCTGTCGGCCTCCGGCATCGCACTCCGCACTGACTCGCGGGCCGCTTCGGCGCGTCGCGAATTGACGTCTAACTCACGGGCGTCGAGCGTGACGAGCAACTGACCCTCGCGTACACGGTCGCCGGCCTGCACTTTCACCTCACGCACATAGCCCATGATCTTCGCGGCGATCGGAGCCGCCGTACGGGCCCGCACCGTACCCGTCGCCTCATAAATCGAAGGCCATGTCTCGAAGGCCACTGGAACTGCCGTCACCAGCACCGCCCGCTTCTCGGAAACAGCGGTCTTTTCTTTGGAACCCTCGCCGCATCCCGTCAGCCACAGCGTCACCGGCATCACTAACCCAAAAACCCTGCTCATCGCGATCCCTCGTTCAGCACTTCCGAGTTCACCGTCAGCGTCCCTGCCGCTAACTCCAGCATCGCGGCCGCCAGGCGTTGATCGTGGATCGCGGCCAAATGCCGCGTGCGAGTTTCTAACACTGCTGTCTCCGTGCGCAGTAGGTCCGTCACATTACTCAGCCCTGTCTCGTACCGGTTCTGAGTAATGCGCAAACTCTCTTCGGCCTCCGCCACCGATGCGCGCGTTACCTCAATGCGCTGCTGCGCCGCCCGCAGATCGGCAAACGCCCGGCGTACCTGCAGGCGAATGCTGGAATCCGCTTGAGCTTGCTCCGCTTCGCTCCGGCGCAATGCGAACTTACTCTCCGCAATACGCGCCCGATCAATGAAGCCGTTGAACAGATTCCAGCGTAGTTGCACCGACACTAACCAATTAGCCCCGCCCCGGTCATAGAACCTCTGCCGATCAGCCTCGAAAGCAGCTCGCACGCCTACCTGCGGGAGTAAGTAGCCGCGGGCCGTCGCCGCCTGATTTTCGGCCAAACGAGTCGCCAGCTTCACCTGTCGAGCCTCCGGCCTCTCGCTGAGGGCACTCCGCTCGTACTCCGCCAGCAACCCCTCTGGAAGCGGCAGAGGCCGCAGTTCCGTCGTCAATGTATGCGTGGCATCCAGCGGCAAACCCAAGGCATCGTTCAGCGTGGCGCGAGCGACGTCAAGTTCGGCTCCGCGACGGATCTGTTGCTCGCGAACACCCGCCAGATGAACGCGAATCGAAAGGACATCGACATCGGTCGACATGCCTGCCGACCGCACCGCTTGGGCCCGATCCAGGCCGGCCTGCGCCGAGCGCATGGCTTGCGCGGTAGCCTTCAAGTGCTCGGCACCCAACAGCGCATCAAGGTAGGACCGGATCACTCTCGCCGTCACATCCATCTGCGTCCGTCTTACCTCCTCGCTCGTCAAATCCTTCGTCACCTCGGCCGCGCGCACCGCGTGCTTGGTTTGGCCCGCATCGTAGATCGTATGGTCCGCGATCACCTGCGATTGAAAGTTATTCAGAAAATCAGGTCGATTCAACGGCCCAATCTGGAAGTTCCGCTCGCTAAATTGCCGTTGCGTCAGCAGGGAAGAAAAGACAAACACCGGATTGTCGCTCCGGCTCCAACTCTCGGAGTAATTCACTTTCGGTAAACTGCCGCCTTGGGCCTGCGCCACCCGGCTCACCGCCGCCTTCTGCGCGGCCACCGCCGCTTCCACCGCCTGGTTCTTCTCCATCGCCATCCGCACGGCGTCTTTTAACCGCATTGCATCATTTGGCAGATCTTGCGCCCAGCCCGGCCCAGCCCAGCACATCAGCACTAACAGGGTTTCTCTCATTGCTTCTAGTTTTCGAGATGCAATTTATTAGCCAACGTGACACGGGGCGTCACCTTATTCTCGCGCCGGCATCGAAATACCGTAGAAAGTGCCTTAATGCCCGTTACAATCGGAAGCGGAACCCAACCTTGGAACGGGAAGCTGAAACCGATCTTGCGCGCCGATTGATGACCGGGGACGCCGACGCGTTCGACCGTTTTGTCGAACATTTTCGTCCCAAAATCTTCCACTACAGCTGGCTCATGTGCGGCCAGCGCGAGGATGCCGAAGAAGTAGCGCAGGACGCTCTATTGAAAGTCTTTGAAAGCTTCGATCAACTTCGCGAACCCGAGCGCGTCCGGCCCTGGATCTTCCGGATCGCCCGCAACGCCTGCCTGATGAAGCGTCGCAAGAGCGTCTTCGCCCCCAGCCACGAGCTCTCGCTCGACAGCTTTCTGCCTTCCGTGACCCACGAAGGCGGCCAACGGAAGCTCCAAATCGCTGATTGGTCCGCGCTGCCCGACCGTCAAATGCTGCAATCGGAAATGAAGCACGTGCTCGACCAAGCCATCGCTGCGCTGCCCGGAAACTACCAGTCGGTTATCCTGTTGCGCGATGTCGAGGAGCTATCCACGCTGGAAACAGCCCATATCCTCGACGTCACCGCGGACGTGGTCAAGCAGCGCCTGCACCGGGCTCGTCTGGCCGTGCGGCAAAAGCTGGACGAATACCTGCGCACCGCCGCCTAAGGAGAACACGATGCACTTACACGAGCACGATGAAAAATGCAAAGAAGTCTTTTCCCTGCTGTCCGAGTATCTCAACCTTGAGCTTCCTGCCGGCGCCTGCCGGGAAATCGAAGCCCATCTGGCTGGTTGCCCGCCTTGCATCGCCTTCGCGGAAAGCCTTCGCCGAACCGTGGAACTCTGCCGCCACTACCGCCCCGCCGAAATGCCCGAGCCCCTTGCCAGCAAAGCCCGCGAACAACTACGCCATGCCTACCAGAAGATGCTCGCCGCCCGCCGGACAATCTAGCGGCGAGTGGTATACTCACATTTTCCCAATGAACCAAGGAGACGGCAATGAGTGAATGGAAGTTTGCCCACGCGGAGAACGCGGAGTGCTTCGCGTTGTTACATCATTTCTCCATCACTCAGCAGCATGGTGATCGCGAAATCGAGTTTTTCATCACCGTGAAAGAGTATGCCAACCCGCATGACCCAGCGATGCCTTTCTTCGCCGTTGCGGACAAGCAAACCAATCAGAAAACGATGCCCTTCACGCCCTGCGGCTGGGGCAATTCCTTATTGAAGGCGCTCTCCGAATGCATGCGCGCCATCCGCCGCTTTCCCTACGAGGGCGAGTCGCTCTAACTCTAGCGGCGAGCGGCGCGGTCGTTAAGGCTGCGGCTTAGCACCCGGCACCCGAACAGGCTGTGTCAAAAACGCAGCCACATCCTTGGCCGCCTTCGTCTCCAGGCCCGGCTTATCTAAAAATCCCAAATCGCGAAACCAATCCACAAAGCGCAATTGCCAGGTGCCAAACGGAATGCCGCTCCGATCCGTCAAACCGCCCGTCATCCGGCTGCCATCGGGCAATGCGTCACCCGGATGCCGGCCATTGCCGTATAGGTGCATCTCATTGTTGGGAGACCCTGTCGTCAGCATCGCGCTGTAATATTCCATGGCCCACACCGCATGCCCACGGTCGCCCGCACCGGCACAGGCGATGAAAGCTGGCGGGGCATTTCGCGGAATGGCCGGTGCCGTCCGGTTCCGTGCAAATGGCGTGGGGCCCGGGTAGATAATTCCTACAAAGTCCGGTCGCGATGTAACTCCCGCCAGCGGGTCGCCCGCTTCACTATTCTTCTTATCGAACTCTTCGAATAACACTGCCGCCGGAGCCGATAACTCCGCCCCCGCCGAAAAGCCCATGATGCCGATCTTCTTCGGATCGAGATTCCATTCCTTGGCATAAGCCCGCACCAGCCGGACGGCCTGCAGGGCATCGTTCACCGCGTCGGTCTGGGGGTTGTAACCATCGCGCCGCAACCGGTTCCGCAAAATAATAGTGTTGACGCCATAGTTAAAAAAGTAAGGTACAAAATCAGCGCTCTCCCCGCCCACATTCAAAGTATTGTGTCCGCCTCCGGCAGCCAAGATCACCGCCGCCCCCGTGTTCATACCGCGATCGACTAAGTGCACTTCAATCGACGGATTATGAATATTGACAATACTGCTAATGCGCCCCGGTACTGACTGGCTCATGTTGTATTGCTCGGCCTCGCGCACCTTGTCCGCCTTCAGAAACGGCGATCCCGCCGGATACAGCGGCACCACCACGCCCCCTGGCAAAATCGGCTGCGGCGCGTACGCGGCATCGGTAACGGGGCCCGGCTTCGGCACCCCCAGCGCGGCGGGTAGTGCCGGCAAACCTTGGCCCCAGACGGCGCTCCCCGCCAGAATAAGCAGGAATAAAGTGAAATCGTGCAATCTTGTGGTCATCATGGTCCCCCGCTATCATAATGCAAACCACAAGCGCTGCGGGCTGGCCCGATGCGCAGGTTAAGAGTGGCCACCGCACTAATTACCCAATAATTGCACTCGCGTGATGTAGTAATCCGTCTCGCCGAAACAACGGGTCGGTACGCCCATATGCTGCTCGTAAGAAAGTGACACGCGCTGGCCTGCGGCCTTCAGTAACTGCTGCGCCACCGCATCGTCCCGCACGGAAAACGTAAAGATCTGCGGCGGAATCCCGGGCTGCGTCGGCATCGTGATCTCGCCCTCCCACGTTTTGCAAAACCATCCCTTATGAGAGATCTTCTGCAATTGCCCCGCGCGCTCCCCGTTCGAATAACTAAAGCTGAGTGTTGCCCATACCCAGACCGCAAAGCCCAACGCCGGCAACAGCACCAGCCCGAGAAAAGAGTAAACGACCCAACGCATTCGCGATTTCATAGCTAACCCTTGCCAAACGCGGCGCACGACGCGGCCACATTCGCGTCAAACGACAGCAGACGCTCCACCTTGGCCAAACCGAAAGTCTTCGCTACTCGACCCTGCGTTCCCGCAACGCGAAACTCGCCACCCGCCGCATCCATGTCCCCGTAACAGGAAATCAGCATCCCAATCCCCGCGCTGTCAATGTAATCGAGCCCCTCCAGGTCGATCACCAGCTTGCGCCCGCCGTCCCGGATCAGCTTCTTCAACGAATCTTCCACCGCCGCCAGCAGGTTGCCTAAATGGAGGCGTCCCTTGATCTGCACGACCGCAATGTCCGGGTCAATCGTGTATTTGTGCGTCTCAGTAATCATCCTTCGGCCCTGTCCTTTCGCTGAATCTTAGCCCTCATATTATACGCGTGAATCCCTGGCACCCGCCTTCATTCCAGGTGGCGGGGTTGGCGGCGTGGGGAAACTGCTTGTTTTTAAGGAGATCGCCGGGTTCGTTTCTCGATATTTTATTTTTGAGGCGGCGCGGGCCTGGCGGACGGGGTTGCCGCAGCAGCGCTTGCACTTGAGGAGACTGCCGCAGGGGCAGGGAGCATTGCGCCCGACGGGGGTGGATTTCGGGACAGGTGCCGTTTTCGGAGGGTTGATGATTTAGAACGCAAGCTTAGGCTGATGAGTAACTGCTTCTGATCATCTGAATTCTCCCTGGCGTTCTCGAAGACCGCCGCCAATTCACACTATGTGAATCGTGTTTCCTGGGGAGAAGGCGCTCGCGCCGGATCGAGCAAGTTCCTCGGGAGCGCGTACGGGCGTGAGGGGTCCATTTCGAGGTAGGTGCGTGTTGTTTTTCCGCTTACTTGGGTTCGGTTTGGGGAAAGGAGGCGCGGAGCACTCTGGCGTGATATTCGTCGAAGCGTTTGATTTCGGATTGCATGTACTTTACGCGCGCTTGTTCGGGGGTGAGGGTGGGTTCGTCTGGTTCAGGTTCTGGTTTGGAGACGTTGGGTCCGATTGGCGGGGCGGTTTCGG
>JANLPT010000288.1:0-23266 GCA_031367405.1 Bryobacteraceae bacterium | reverse complement strand
ATGGCGTCCCCAGCGGGATTCGAACCCGCGTTATCGCCGTGAAAGGGCGGTGTCCTAGGCCGGGCTAGACGATAGGGACGCAAGAAGAGGCCATGATTCAAGCTCACGGCCTCTCTCATAAGACTAGCAAAGTTTAGCGCTGAACGCGAGCCGATCCACCTTTGGCCAACTCCGAAACCTGCTTCAATGTTGCCATGGTCGTATCGCCCGGGAACGTGGTCAACAATGCGCCGTGTGCCCAGCCATGATTCAGCGCGTGCTGCGGTGAAAGACCGGCCAGGATGCCGTAGAACAAGCCGGCCGCGAAGCCGTCGCCACCGCCCACGCGATCAATCACGTCGAGCTCGCAAGTCGGAGCCTGGAACGTTTGGCCATTGGCCCACACCACCGCGCTCCAGCTATGCCGGTTCGTCGAATGAACCTCGCGCAGCGTGGTCGCCACTACCTTGACGTTCGGGTGCTTCCGGGCTACCACATCGATCATGCCGAAAAACGCGCTCGGGTCGAGCTTGCTTTTCGCTTCCACTTCGGGTCCGGGAACGCCGAGGCCCAATTGGAGGTCCTCTTCGTTGCCCACCAACACGTCGACGTTCTCCATGATCCGGCCGATTACTTCGAGCGCCCGGGGATGGCCGCCTACCGAGTTCCACAGCTTCGCCCGGTAATTGAGGTCGAGCGAAACGATCGCCCCGGCTGCCTTAGCCGCCTTCATGCCCTCGATCATCACCTCGGAAGTGGTCTCAGAGAGCGCCGCAAAGATGCCACCCGAATGGAACCAGCGGATGCCGCCCGCAAAGATCTCAGCCCAGTCGAAGTCGCCCGGCTTCAGCAGCGCGGCCGCCTCGTTGGCACGATTGTAGAACACGACCGGTGGGCGGACGCCATGACCTTGGTCGCTGTAGACCGTGGCGATGTTGGGCCCGCGGACCTCGTCGTTCTTGAAGTGCTTGTAGAAAGGCGTTACGCCCATGGCTTTCACGCGCTCCTGCACCAGGGCACCGATCGGATAATCGACCATGGCCGAGGCCACACCCGTCCTTAAGCCAAAACAATCGGCCAGATTAGCGGCCACGTTGAACTCGCCGCCGCTGACATGAATGGCGCAGGAGGTTGCTTTGCGGAACGGGATGATGCCGGGGTCGAGGCGGTGGATGAGCGCACCGAGGGCGAGGAAGTCGAGTCCGCCGCTTGCGGGGCGGATGTTGAGGTTGAATGACATGGGTTTCTCCGTGCTGTCGTTCGCGCGCTCGAGTGGCGCGAACGGCAGAAGTATCGCAAAGCCACTATATCAGGCCACGAATCCGGAATCTGGAGACGGTCGCAAGAGCCTCGTCGGCGGCCGGATGGCTTGGTCAGTAACCTTTTTATTTACTATAAGTTACGGGTATTAAAGGCGCATCTTTATGGATAAGTCATTTATTTTCAACATGATGACTCTTCGAGAAATTATATGCAAGATTCGTCACATGGCTATAATCTATTGATTATAAATGACTTATATACTAGTCGGACTAGGGTTATAGAAAGGGGCAAGCGTAGTAGAACGCTCTGTTGGCGGACAAAAACGGCCCGCCGGAAGTAACCGCTCGGGCAGGACTTCGGCGGGCCGAATTGGGTTCGTTTTGCCTTTGGGACTATAGGGCGGCGGTCGCGGCCGCCAAAGCGGCATCGTAATTCGGATGGTCTGCCACTTCCGTTACGTACTCGACGTGCTTGATGGTGTTGTCTTTGCCCACTACGAAAATGGCGCGCGACTCCATCCGCCACTCTTTAATTAGCGTGCCATAGGACTCGCCAAAGTTGCCCGACTTGTGGTCGGAGAGCATCTTCACCTTATCCACGCCCATTGCAGTGCACCAGCGGTTTTGGGCAAAAGGCAGGTCCATACTGATCGTGTAAATCGCCACCCCAGGAAGCTTGCCAGCCTCGTCGTTAAACCGCTTGGTTTGCGCATCGCAAACGGGCGTGTCCAGGCTGGGAACGACACTAAAGACCCGAACGCCCGAGCCCGTGCCCGCCAGCGTAACGGGCTGCATTGTGCCGCTGACAAGTTCAAACTCCGGTGCCGGTTGGCCCACCGTCAACACCGGGCCCACCAAGGTGAGCGGGCTGCCTTTGAACGTAGTTCCACCGGGTCGTTCCGTGCTGGCCATGCTTTTGATTTCTCCTCAATTTAATGTCGACCGATTGCGAGGCAATCTGGCAAGCCCAGTCTAGCAAGTCTAGCCGCCTGGGTCAGGCTTGGCCAACCACGGGATGGGTCGCTACCCACGAAAAGGAGCTGTTCGTTAGCTCCTAACGCACCACCCCCAAATGCATAAATTCACTACCCCCACAATCGCGGATTACGATAGTGAACGTGCCCATCACGCTCCTATTCCTGGCCGCGCTGAGCCAACTGGCGGCGCAAGAAGCGCCAGCGGCCATCACCTTCGGCACGACAGTGGTGAGCTCGTCGGGGTTTCGAGGAAAAATTTACCACTTGAAGGAGGGCACGGAATGGTTGCCGCGTCTCGATAAGATGCGCCCCGTGGGGACGATCTACACCAACGCCATCAATGTGCCGGCCCAGGAGTTTCAACGTGGTTTTCCAGGGATCACCGAAAGATTCGAATGGTTCGGGATTCAATATGAGGCCAAGATCTGGATCGAGACGGAGGGCCGGTACGGATTTACGTTGCTGTCCGACGACGGATCGCAGCTCAGCATCGACCGCAAGATGATGATCGACAATGACGGCATTCACCAGCCACAGCGGCTGGACGCTAGCGCTGTACTGACTCGCGGCGTACACGAAGTCCTTGTTTCGTACTTCCAAGGTCCGCGCTATCACGTCGCATTGATGTTGGGCATCGTGCCACCGGGCGGCGAACTGCGCGTGCTGAATACGGACGACTTCTCGCCGCCCAAGGACACGGGGCAGTGGGTAGCCGGCAGGATTCGGGAAATCAGGAAAGCGGAGAACCCTTGGCCAGCAGGCCCGACAATGCCTCACCGCCGGTGACGGGCAGTTGGCAAGTGAAATTCTCGCAGACGTAAACGGTGGCCATGCCATCGATCGCTGGCATGGCGGTGGGTGCCCATTCAGCGCGCAAAATGCTTTGGAACGGCGCGAATTTCGCGCGCGCCAGTTGCAACAGCTGGGCATCGTAAGGGCCGGCGAAAACCACTTGGCGATGCGGCGTACGCGCCCCCAGCAAAGCCACCAGCATCTGCGGCAACGTGCCCGTGGCTTGGGTGAGACGCGGCGTGAAAGCCCGAAAGAGCCTTTCCGCAGCGTCGCGATACTGTACTTCACCGGTGACGGCATGCAACGTCACCAGGGCTACGGCAGCGGCGGAGTTGCCGCTGGGTTCAGCACCGTCGTAGTCGTCCTTAATCCGCAGGATCAAGTCGGGGTCGGTGCCGGTAGTCGAAAAGAATCCGCCGTGCTCGGGGTCTTCGAAAAGGTCAATCAAGTCGTCGGCGAGGGTGCGGGCCAGCGTCAGATGGCGAGGGTCGAAGTCCGCTTGGTGCAGGTCAAGCAAGGCTTGCGTGAAGTAAGCGTAGTCGTCCAGGAAGCCGGGGATCGCCGCAGCGCCCTGTCGGTAGCGGCGCAGCAGAACGCCGTCACCGGTGATGAGTTGCTCCTTCAAAAAAGCGGCGGCGCGTTGCGCGGCAGAGAGATATCGCGGCTCATCCAGAATGGCGGCGGCCTTCGCGAAGGCCGAGATCATGAGGCCATTCCAAGCGGTGAGTACTTTATCGTCCAGCCCTGGCCGGACGCGGGTTTCTCGCGCCTGCATCAACTTGGCCTGGGCATCCTTCATGGTTTGCGCCAGTTCATTCAGCGGCAGACCGAAGCGTTGCGCCGTCTCCTCCATCGAACGTGATTCATAGAGAATGTTGCGGCCGGCAAACTCCTGGTGCGGATCCTCGTGGACGTTGCCCAGGGGCGCGCAGCCGTAGCGATAGGCGAACCAGGTCATGGCTTTTTCGCCAATCAGGTCAGCGATTTCGTCATAAGTGAAAACGTAGAAGGCACCTTCGCCTTTGTGCTGAGGCTTTTGGGGGTCGATGACACTGTCGGCGTCTTCGGCGGAGTAGAAACCGCCATCGGGGCCGGTCATGTCACGCAGCACATAGTCGAAAATGGTGCGGGCGATGGTCGCATAGCGTGGCAGACGCGTGATCTGGTAGGCCTCGAGATAGCTGATGGCCAGTTGAGCCTGATCGTAGAGCATCTTTTCGAAATGCGGCACGAACCATTGCGAGTCCACCGAATAGCGATGGAAGCCGCCGCCCATCTGGTCGTTCATCCCACCGCGCGCCATCTCGTCCAGCGTTTTGGTCACCATCTCCAAGGCTTCGTCGCTGCCGGTGAGGTGGTGATGGCGCAGAAGGAAATTGTAGACCACAGGACGCGGGAACTTGGGTTGATTGCCGAAGCCGCCCAGCTTGCTATCGAAGCTGCGGCGAAGCTGCTCGAAGAGGGTCTCGCTGAGCTGCCGGTGGTCGAGCGTCTCATCGCCTGCGGCGCGCACGACCGAGTATTTACGCAATTCGGACAGCACGCCTTCGCCGGAAGCAAGAATGCTTTCGCGATCGCCAGCCCAAGCGGTGGAGAGATGTTCCAGGATTGTCGCAAAGCCGGGGCGGCCGTAGCGATTCTCGGGCGGATAGTAGGTGCCGCCGAAGAAGGGCTTCAACTCCGGCGTCAGAAACACCGACATCGGCCAACCACCGCTGCCGGTGGTCGCTTGGACGAACATCATGTAGATGCGGTCAACGTCGGGCCGCTCCTCACGGTCCACCTTGATGGGGACGAAGTGCTGGTTCAACAAGCCGGCGATGATGTCGTTTTCGAAGCTCTCGTGCTCCATCACGTGGCACCAGTGGCAAGTGGAGTAGCCGATCGACAGAAAAATCGGCTTGTCCTCGGCGCGCGCCTTCTCAAAGGCTTCTTCTCCCCAGGGGTACCAGTCGACCGGATTGTTGGCGTGTTGGAGGAGGTAGGGGCTGGCTTCGTGGCCGAGTCGGTTAGGCATGAAAGAGTTTGGATGCGAGCCAGCCGTTAGCGGACTCGTAGTTTCGGCGAACCACCGGATTGGAGCCGCCGGGCAGTTCGATTCGACATAATTCTATTATGGCGGATTATCATAGTCATCCTATGCTGGCGATACTACTTTTTGGGGGCCATCACCTCCCCGGCGATGGCGCAGGACATCAAAGGCACGGTGGAGCCGCCGATCGTTGGCCGCTAAAGCGGTTGCCGTGACTTCCACACCCATCCATCGCACTCGTACCACTCTCTTGCCGGCATCGCCGTTCATCATGAGCTTTCCCAAACAGTTCCCATAAATTCTTGATTCGCAGCTTGGTCATACTAATGGTATGAAAACAGCCGTGTCCATTCCTGACGCGATTTTTGAACGGGCCGAGCTGTTCGCGCGCCGTGCAAAGAGGTCCCGCAGCCAACTCTTCAGCGATGCCCTTGCCGAGTATCTTGCCCGCCATTCCGGAGACGAGATCGCCGGGCTCCAAATCGCCCAGGACGGGCGCATTCGAAGGCTCGAAACTGTCCCGCCACCAACGGCTTAAACTGAAATAGCTCCGCACTCCCGATGGTCCAAATCAGCTTCGTGCTGGTGGGCTCGTCCCTCGCCACGCGACCGTCCGGTAGACTCTTGGGATGGAGATCTTTCGGCGATGACGAACGAAGAACATCGCGCGCAAGTCGTTCTCGAACTCGTCGCCCTCAAGCAGGAGGGCGATCAGCTGCGGAACGATCTCACGCGCAACATGAACGCGTTGACGCTCAAGGTCGATATCGTGGCCAGCGAACTCAAAGAGGGCCAACAGCAACTCACCGCCAACGTCAATAAACTCACGACCACCGTCAATAAACTCGCTGGCAAGATTGATCAGCTTACCGGTACGGTCTCCAAACTCGCGGAATTCATTAAAGAAGTCGCCGGGCTCCAAATCGCCTAAGACGGATGCCTTCGGAGGATCGAGGCCTACCCGCCACCAACGGCTTAAAGGGCTCGACCGCCGCGATACCACTGTCCTGTATACTTTGAAATGGGAGGCATTTCGGCGATGACGAACGAAGAACGCCGCGCGAAAGTCGAACTCGAAATCGTCGCCCTCAAGCAGGAGGGCGATAAGTTGCGGAACGATCTCACTCGCAACATGAACGCGTTGACCCTCAAGGTCGATATCGTTGCGAGCGAACTCAAAGAGAGCCAACAGCAACTCACCGCCAATATGGACCGGCTGGTGGGCACAGTCTCTAAACTCGCCGAGTTCATCAAAGAAGTCGCCTCGCTGCAAATCGCCCAAGATGGCCGCATTCGCCGGCTCGAAACGCTGCCACCACCGGCTTAACGAGGCTTTCCACGTAGCGGCATCCCGACAACTCCAGTCAAAGACTGAGGCGATTTCAGAATGCCAGAATTTCCAAAGATCACAGAGTGGCAGCGCGGCAGCTATTGGGATAGGATAAACCGTTAAGTGGTGGAGGCACAGCTAAGTTCGCCTCCGATCTTCGATCCCGCCCCAGATGTCTGCGTTGCCCTACATTAGAGAGGGAGGCAGAACAAGACAATTCGATGAGTTGAGGCGAAATATGAACGCTCTCACACTCAAGGTGGATATCGTCTCCAGCCAACGGGCCTGACGCACAAAAATGGAAACTCTCGCCGATTTCATCGACCAGGACGGTCGAATTCGCCGGCTCGAATCCCAGCCGCCAACGCCCTAAACTGCCGGGGCTCTAAACGAACCGTTGCGCTCCCGAGAGTGATAAACTAACGAGCGCAATGCGTAAACGAATTCTCCAAATCAGCTTCGCCGCCGTCTTCGCGACCGTCGCCCTAGTGGCCTATAGCCGCTATTCCACGCGTGAGTCGATGGCCCAGGCCGCCACCCATCTTTTGAACTCGCTCACCGATGAACAAAAGGCCAAAGCCGTCGTTAAGTTGACGAGAGGCGATGACCCGGAACTCTCCTTCTGGCACTACGTTCCCACCGAAAACCTCATGACCACCGCCAAGCGCGGCCGCCTGGGCCTGACCATCGCGGAAATGACCGCACCCCAGCGCCATCTGATGCACGCCTTGCTCAGTTCGGCCCTGAGCCAGCGCGGCTACTCGAAGGCCGTCAACATCATGAGCCTCGACGACATCCTCCGCATTCAGGAGAAAGATACTACCGGCCGCCGCAATTCGGACAAGTACTTTCTGACGCTGTTCGGTGAGCCGAGCGAAACCGAGCCCTGGGGCATGCGCTTCGAAGGCCATCACATCAGTTTGCACTTCACGGTGGTGAAGGGGCAGGTGTCCGGCAGCCCGACGTTTATGGGGACGAATCCGGCTGAAGTCCGGGAAGGGCCGCGTAAGGGTTTGCGCGTACTGGGCATCGAAGAAGAAATGGGCCGGGACCTCTACAAGTCCATGACGCCGGAACAGAAAAAGGTCGCCCTGGTGGCAGAGAAGGCCTACAACGACATCCTCACCGAGGCCAGCCGCAAGGCAGCGCTGAAGGGTCAGCCCTCCGGCTTGCCCGTATCGAAGCTGAATGCGAAGCAGAAACAGATGCTACAAACCTTGCTGGAAGAATACGCCAACAACCTGCCCGGTGACTTGGCCGCTTTGCGCTTGCAACAGATCAAGACGGCGGGCAACAATTTGCACTTTGCATGGGCGGGCGATGCCGAGCGCGGGCAGCCGCACTACTACCGCGTGCAGGGCGAAGCGTTCCTGGTGGAGTATGACAACGTGCAGAATGGTGCCAATCATGTCCACAGCGTTTGGCGCGACATGAAGGGCGACTTCGGCGAAGATCTGCTCGCGGCGCATTACGCCGGCACGCCGCATCATTAAGACCTCTCCTGTAATTGGGGATTTCAGCTTGGGTCGTGCTAAATTTTGAGAGGGATCACTGGATCCCTTCCCGCTTCAGAGACGCATGTCGGTTCAAATTTTCTTACACGGTAAATTGCTGGGCATCGAGCCTTTCCTTTTCGGAAGCGGACCTCGGGCCGAAGTTCTGTTGGGCCGCTCACGTTGGGTGACGCTGCTGACGGAAGTGCTGCCGCGCGCCTTGCTGCGCCAGCTCGGTTTGTCGCCCCTGCTGCTCGGCACGGTGGGCGGTGGCGAGTTCCTGGTGGTACTGCCCTCGGAAATGCGCGAAACGGCCGGCACATTTCTGGCCGCGTCCGCAGCGGAGATTTTGACGATGTCGGCGGGCCAGCTGAAACTGATCTGGACGGCCACCGAGAATCTGGGCGATTGGTCACTCGTCCGCAAGCGGTTAACCGATGGCATGACGGGGCGGCGCGGCGCACCCGGCTTGCCCAGCGAGGACGCTTTTGCGCCCTTTGACGCGCAACCACTGGAAGCGGCCCAAGATGAATTTGCGGCATTATTCTCTGGTTTGCGCGAAGCAGCCGCCGTCTCCTGGTCGGCCGCCAATCCGGGGCAGGTGAAAGCCGGGCCCGGCGGCGACTTCAGTTGGAGCTTGCAAACGCCGCCGCCCGAAGGCTTGATGCTCGCTTTGCATGCCGCCGACTTGCCCCTCCGGACGCGCCTGGGGGTGCTGCGAGGCGACGTCGACAACTTTGGCGCGCGCTTGCGCCGCATCGGCACGGTGGACGAGCACATCCGCATTTCGCATCTCTACAAGGACTTTTTCGCGGGCGAGTTGCAAGTGCTGATCGCTTCCCTGCCCGACCTGGCCGGACGCGTCACCATTCTGCATTCCGGCGGCGACGACTTCGCAGTGTACGGCGCTTGGGATTCGCTGATCATTCTGGCGCGCGAAATTTATCGCGTCTTCGGCTTGCTCACCCAGCATCACCTGCAGGATTTGGTGGGGCCGGAAGGCAAAACGATCACCATGGCCCTCGTGGTGGCGGGCCCCGGACCGCACCATCTGGCATCGCTCTATGAGGATTCCAGCCGCAAACTGGAATTGGCCAAAACCGGCTTGAATGATAGTTTCTATCTCTTCGGCCGGAGCATCGAATGGAAGCAGTTGGCCGACGCGGGAGAGTTACAAAAACAACTCACGCGTCTGGTGGAAGAATTCGATTGTTCGCCGCAGTTTTTGAATGAGCTGCGAGGCTTTTACCGCGAAGGGACGAATGCGGCCACGCGGCGGCGGGCCGTCCGGTTTGACCGGCCATGGCGTTTTCACCGGCGCTTGCAGCAGGTGCTCGAGCCGCCGCAGTTGGGCCGTCGCCGGGAGCGCGACTTTGAGCGTCTCTGCCAGGATGTGATCGCGGAGTTTATCGGCAAGCAGGCGGGCCAAACGCGCTTGCGCCCCACCGGGCGCGTGGCGCTCGAGTGGGCCCAGTTGAGTCTCGAAGCCAGCAAGTAATTGACGAAGGACGAAAAATATGGCTGAAGAAGTCGAAAGCACGACACCCGAACCAATTCCTCACGCGGAACCGGTGGCCCATGAACCGCCCGCACCGGAACCCGTAGCGGCACCGGAACCCCCAGCGGTGCCGGAACCTGTAGTGGCAAGCGAGGCCAAGCCGGCCGTCGATCTCAGCAAACTCGAACAGCGCAGCCGCGAAAACCGGGGCCCTCGGCCGGATCGCGGCAACACCGCCCGGCCCGATTTCCGCGGACCCAAGCTCGAAGCCCCTCCCGCCCGCGAACGGCCTGACGGTCGCGGCCCCCGCCCTGAGGGTGGCGGCAATCGCCCCGATGGCCGCGGACCCCGCCCGGCTGGCGGACCCGGCGGTGGACCGGGCAGTGGCCCTGGTACTGGTACTGGACCCCGGCGTGACGATTCGCGCGGCCGCGACGATTTCCGCGGTGATGGACGTCGCGGCGGACCCTCCGAAGGCATCGAGCTCGAAAAGCTGATCACCGATTCGCTCTACCTCGATAACCAAGCCCACAACGTCGTCGTGCGCCTCGGCCTGATGGACTCCGGCACCAAGAGCCAGCTCCGCCGTCTTTATAACGCCGTGCGAAGAGCCACCCGCGCCACCGAGACCGAACGCCAGCACGAATTTGTGATGCTGCGCGCGCGCCTCGCCTACACCATCGCCCGCCATTCTCTGCGCAGCCTCGACACCATCGAACGGCTGTTGCTGCAAGTGACCCGCAAGAACGACGCGAAGGGCTATGAGCGCTTCCGCGATCTGTTCGAAGCCATTGTCGCTTATAACGAGTAGTGGCTTATCACGAGTAGTTGAAAGAAAAACCCCATGAGTTCTCATACCGCGCAAACTGAATTGAAATTTCTGGGCAAGTTGCTCGTCGACGCCGAGCTGCATTGCGAAACCGGCCTCCACATTGGCGCCGGCAAAGGCTCGCTCGAAATCGGCGGCGCTGACAATCCGGTCGTCAAAGACGCTTTTGGCCGGCCTTACGTCCCGGGCAGTTCGCTCCGTGGACGCTTGCGTTCGCTGCTGGAGCAAGCCACCGGCAACGCCGTGCCGTCGGAACTTGCCTACCTCACGCGGCGCAAAGGCGTCGAGGTCCGCGTGCATCAAAGCGACCGTCCGGACGACGAAATCTGCTTGCTTTTCGGCCGCCATCCGGGCCGGCTTGAGCGGGTGCAGGGCGAAGCGCTCGACGGTGGCGCGGTGACGCCCGCACGCCTTACCGTCTATGACTCGCCGCTGGTGCCGGAAAGCATCACGGCTGCCATGCGCGAATACCTCGACGACGAGTTGACCGAGGTAAAGAGCGAGACGGCCGTGGATCGCATCACCGCCCAATCGAATTCGCGCACGCTGGAACGCGTGCCCGCCGGCGCTCGCTTCACGGTGCGGCTGGTGCTGGACATTCTGTGTCCCGAAGACCGCGACTTAACCGCGCCCGTCCTGATGGCTATGCGGCTTCTGGAAGACGATGCGCTGGGCGGCGGCGGCGCGCGTGGCAGTGGCCGCGTGCGGTTCGCCAACGTCAAGATCACTTGGCGCAACAAGGCTTACTATGCGGGCGGTGCCGAGACCACCGTCGCCACGGCAGCCACCCTGGCCGAACTGCAAGCGGCCAATCTGACGGACTCGTTGACAGACTAACGCATGGCCAGCCGACCCGGCATTCTCGTGAAATTTCGACCTGCGGGCCCCTGGCGCTTCGGGCCTGACGATGGCGTGCGCGATCACGCCGAAGTGGTGGGACACAGCGATCTCGTCTACTCGGCCGTCTGCCAGGCGATGGCTCATGTGGGGGACTTGTCCGCGTGGCTGGCCGCCACCGCTGAGGCCGCATCCTCCGCCGTGCGGTTCTCTTCCCTGTTCCCTTTCCAGGGCCGCGTACTTTTCGCTCCGCCTCCCGCGAACCTCTGGCCACCGCCCTCCCACCGCTTGCGCTTCAAAGGTGCCCGTTTCGCGCCGTTAGCCTTATTGCAGGATCTCGCTGCCGACAAGCCCGCGCGCGAAGAGCGTTGGGAAGTGGACGCCGAATCGGCCTGCGTCATTCCGTCGGGTGGCGACGCGCCCTTTCGCATGGTCACTCGCACTGCGGCAGGCATCGACCGTCTGACGGGCGCGGCCCACGCCCATCACACGGCAGGGATCGAGTTCGGCCCCGGTGCCGGGCTGTGGTGCTGGGTGGAGTTTGACTCCTCCGAAGCCCGCGAATGCTGGCTTCCCTCGTTGAAGACGGCCTTCCGCTGGTTGGGCGATAGTGGCTTGGGTGGCGAAAGAAGCCGGGGCTGGGGTCGCAGCGAGAGTGTGGATTTTAGCGAGTCCGACACGGAGACTCTTCTGCTGGGAACGGCGGAACCCGCCGCCAGCAATGCTTACTGGCTGCTGTCCGTGTATAGCCCTGCCGCCAGTGACACCGTGGATTGGTCGCGCGGCGAGTACTCGCTCATCTCGCGGCAAGGCCGGGTGGACGCCGCCGGGACGCTGAAACGCTCAGCCCGCGTGGTGACCGAAGGTTCTGTGCTGGTGGCCGATTCGCTGCCTTTGGGCGCAGCCGTCGATGTGGCTCCTGCCGGCCACGCCCATCCCGTTTACCGGGCCGGTTTTGCGGTCGCCGTCCCCGTGCCGTGGAAAGAAGTAGTGGATCGTCCGCTCGCCACGCTGACCGATGTCGTCATCGAGCCCACCGAAACGGAGACCGTGGCCTAAATGCAGTACGAAGTGAAGGTCTTAACCCCGGTGCTGGTGGGCGATGGCGACCGTTTGTCGCCGATTGACTACATGGTCTGGAAGGACCAGGTGAATGTCCTGGACCAGAAGCGCATCTTCAAGCTGCTGTCGAAGGGTCCGCGCTTTGACGGCTATCTGGAGCAGTTGCTGCGCTCTGAGAAACTCGACTTCGAGAGCTGGGGTGGCTTCGCCCAGAATTACGCCGGCCGCCGCATTGCCTTTGAGTCGCCCGGCGTTGGGCAGATCATCGAGCGTACCCGTGCCGATAGCTGCCACATTCCCACGTTCGCCAACTCGCCCACCGGCCATTACCTTCCGGCGACGGCATTGAAAGGTGCCCTCCGGACTGCCGTATTGCATCGCTTGTGGCACGAACGGCAAGAGAAGATTTATGCGGCAACCTTGGAGCAGCTGAATAGTGACCGTCCGCCGCGCCGTCCCGCCGAAATGCAGGAAGAGCGCAGCTTGGGCGGTGGCGGCACCAACCGCTTGCGCGCTTTGCACATCGCCGATTCAAAGACCGTCGCCACCTCAGACTTTCGCGTCTTCCTGGTGAGGACCTCCACTTTAGTGGGCCGCAACAACGCGCTCGAGCTGGGCTGGAAGATGGCCGGATCGGGTGCGGTGGACGATCGCCGCCGGGACGACTCCGCAGCATTCTTTTGCGAGATGGCCGCCCCGGGCACCAAGTTCGCCGGTGACGCCTGGGAGCCGGCGTTTCTGGGCAGCGACGCCATCCGGCCCGAATTGCGTTGGCGCGAACCCTACACGGCCAGCTGGCAGATCGAAGCCGCCAATCAATGGGCTGAAAGCGTGTTGAAATTGCAAGCCGCCTACGCCGAGCGCGCGAAGTTAGTGCCGTTACAGCAATCGGTGGCCGGATTGCTGCGCCATCTTGACCAAGTGCGCCAGCAGCCGAACCGCTGCCTGCTGTGCATTGGCTGGGGCGGTGGATTGCTGGGTAAAGTGGCCACTGGCGAGTCAGAGTCTGAGAACGCGCGCAAGATCTTCGGCAAACTTCCTTATTATGCTCGCGCCGTACAAAGCGGCCTGCCCTTCCCAAAAACACGGCGCATCGTGTTTGCGGCCAACAAGCCCGCCGCTCTTCCGGGCTGGGTGGAGTTCGCCGTCGCGTCGTAGCAACCGGTAAACTCATGCAATCGGTGAGGTTACCTGGGTTGGCTTATGTTATATTCGGAAGAGGTGGACCTGCTAAGCTCCGTCCTGTCCGTACTCTCCGTAGTGAGAGTTTTTGGAGCATTCACAGCTCTGGCGTCCTTAAGCGTCACTTGGTACCTAATGTATAACGCATACTTCGGCTTCCGCGAAAATCCTTTCAACCTCAGCCCCGATCCGGCATTTCTTTACCGGAGCCCGTTTCATGAAGAGGCGCTGGCGAATCTCATCTATGGCGTTCAAAGCCGTAAGGGCTTCATCGTTCTGACGGGTGAAGTGGGCACCGGAAAAACCACCATGCTGGAATGCCTGCGGGACTTTCTGGAAGCCCAGGGCATTGAATTCGCTTTCATTTTCAACTCGCGCATTACCCCCGACCAGTTCTTCGAGATGATCGCTTACGATCTTGACTTGCGTTGCACCCGCACCTCGAAGACCGATGTGCTGTTCGCCCTGAACCAGCTCCTCATTCAACAAGCCAATCAGGGCCGCACGACAGTCTTGATCGTCGATGAAGCCCATAATCTCGATCCCGACGTTTTGGAAGAGATCCGGCTGCTCGGCAATCTCGAGAACCCCCGCATCGGCAAATTGATGCAGATCATTCTCGCGGGGCAGCCCGAACTCGATTACAAGCTCGATTCTCCGGGCCTACGCCAGTTGAAGCAGCGCGTGGTGCTGCGCTGTGGTCTTGAACCGCTCACGGCGGTCGAAACCAAGGAATACATCGTCAGCCGCCTGGTGAAGGCTGGCCTCGAAGAACAGACGATTTTTTCGGAGTCGATGCTGGACGAAATCCATGTGCGGTCGCAGGGCATCCCGCGCATCATTAACGCTTTGTGCGACAACCTGCTACTGACGATCTTCGCCACCGAAGGCCAAGAGGCGACGCTCGGCATGCTCGACGAGATCTGCAAAGACATCCGTCTGGAATGGCCGGGCCATCGTCCGCGCACGAGCCGTAACTTCGTCGATACGCTTGAGTCCACGGTGTAGCTACCTCCGGCCGGCATTCATTCAAGCGCAAATCCACCCTTATTCTCCAACGCTCTAGCGGCTGCCACCGGCCCTATCCCGCCATATTTCAACGACATCGCCACGCGCACCCAGTTTCGTACTGGGCTTATTTCACATTTGTTCCCCGCAATTGACCTTACTCTCCATACCCCTTTCTGCTAATATCTAGGCACTGCACCTTAGTACTTCGAGGTTTGTAGTCCCAAGAGTGTCTGAGGTGGAGAATTTCAATTTACTTGATTGGGAAAGGACATCTAATGAAAACTTCTATGTATGCGAGACTGCTGTTCGTCGCGGCCGTTATGGCTGTGATGGCCTTCGGGGTGATGAACATCGACCCGAATGCTTGCACGTTCCCCTGGGAAACGGCGATGATCGATCCGAATGCCTGCACGTTCCCCTGGGAAACGGTAGCCATTGACCCGAATGCTTGCACGTTCCCCTGGGAAACGGCGTAGGCTTCGTTGAGTTATCCGAAAGAGGGAAGAGTGAAATTGCTGGACTAGTAGACGCCGGCAATCAACAGAATCCCGGAAGGCGAGCGGACCCTGGTCGGGCGCTCGCCTTTTTTCTTTGCCGGCGTGTGCTTCCGCCCGGACTGGTGAATGTTAAACTGCAAACAGAAAAGGAATCCTTCCATGTCTGAACACTCCACCCGACGCAACTTCATCGCGGCCTCCACGGCTGTTACCACGAGCCTCGCCGCCGCCGGCAGCAATACCAAAATGAATCCCAGTCGCGTGGTCGGTGCCAACGACCGGATTAACGTCGCTGTCATCGGCACCGGCGGACGCGGTACCTACGTTTCGCGCGTCTTTAAACAAGTGGGGGAGAAGGACAACCCGGCCAAGATCGTCGCCGTCTGCGACGTCTACCAGAAGCGCCTCGACGCCAACAAGAAGTTTCACGAATGCGATGGCACGCTCGACTACCGCGAGATCCTCAACCGCTCCGACGTCGATGCCGTCATCGTCGCCACACCCGATCATTGGCACGCCAAGATCGCTCTCGAAGCCATGGATAAAGGCAAGGACGTTTACCTTGAAAAGCCCATGTGCCATACCATTGAGGAAGCGAAGATGCTTTCGCAAACCGTCCGCGAGACCAAGCGCATCCTGCAGGTGGGGTCGCAGACCACGTCGGGCGACCAGTGGCATAAGGCGAAGAAGGCCATCGGCGACGGCATGATCGGCAAGATGCTGCTTTCGCAAGGCAGCTATCATCGCAACTCCGTGGAAGGCGAATGGAACTACGTGATTGACCACGCCGCCGGCCCTGACGGCAAAGGCGAGAACTACATCGACTGGAAGATGTGGCTGGGTTCGGCGCAGAAGCGCGATTGGTCGAAGGACGGCGGTGCCGACCGCTTCTTCCGCTTCCGCAAGTATTGGGACTATTCGGGTGGCATCGCCACCGACCTTTTCTACCATGTGGTCGCCCCGATGAACGTCTGCTGGGGCGAACCGCAGTTCCCCACGAAAGTGATGGCCGGCGGCGGCATCTATGCCTTCAGCAAGCTGCCGGAGGATCCCTCGAAGCCGGATCGCGAAGTCCCGGACACATTCAACGTGATGGGCGACTACGCCAAAGGCCACTCCATCGTCCTGAGCTCGTCGATGGCCAATTCGCAGCACATCCCCGGCTTAATCCGCGGACACGGCGCATCGCTGATCATGGTGGAGCATGGCCGCTTCGAAGGCGCGTCGCCCTACATCACGCTGAAAGCGGAGATGAAGGGCAAGAAGTACATCGTCCCCGAGCTGGAAGACAAGTTCAAGGGCGAAGCCGAAATCAAGATCGACGTGGACCAAGTGGATACCATGAAGACCCACGTGGGCAACTTCCTCAGCTGCATCCGCTCGCGCCAACAGCCGACTCTCAACGTCGAAACCGGAGCCCGCGCCCAAGTGCTCATCTCGCTCGCCGTGCAAAGCTATCGTCACGGCAAGACGATGTACTTCGACGAACGCACCTGGAAGTTTGGCGACAAGCCCTTCAAGACCTAGTCATCAGTTTCAAAATCAAAGGCCGCGGCCCGCTTGCTATCTAGCAAGCGGGCCGGCTCTGTTTAGCTGCGCGAAAAGCGTTCCGGGAACCGCTTTCACGATGCCACATATGGCGCTCGAGAATGGTATCCTGTATACACATAGTGCGCTACGAATGGAATGGCGAAAAGAATCAACTCAACCACCAAAAACACCGTGGAATTTCGTTCGAGCTAGCGACCCTGGTTTTCGAAGACCCTCGCTGGATGTTGCGGTTCGACCGCTGGGACGAAACCGGCGAACCGATGGCACGCGATTGGTTCCGTCGCCGTTGAACCCCAAGTGGACGCCGTCTTGTTAGTTGTGCATGTGTATCGGGAGGACCATCATGGTGAAGAAATTATCCGCATTATCTCAGCCCGCCGGGCTAGTCACAATGACGTCAGAAGATATCAAGAACAGGACCTGGACTAACGCAGAGCGCTTAGCTCTGCGTCACGCCGCCGAACGTCAAGCCGCCGGCGATGACTCCGGCATCAACTTCGACGACATCCCTCGCCTTACCGAAGAGCAGCTCGCCCAGATGGTTCGCTTTCGCGACCTAAAGCGCAAAGTACCCGTCAGTGTGCGTCTCGACCCCGAAGTTCTCGAATGGCTGAAGTCAAAGGGCGAAGGTCACCTAACGCGGATCAATGACATTCTCCACAACCTGATGGACGCCGAGGGCCACGCCAGACAGCAACCCTAACTTTAGGGCCGAGCCGCCCCTCGTTCATCGGCAAACGCAGTCCTCACCGCAGGACGGGTGCCTCCACCCGGCTTCCCCAGCGCCGCCCGTTCCAAAGCCTCCCGATGCGGCACCGCCTGCTGCAGCGTCAACCTTGCTGGCTCATAGTGGCCCGCAATCGTCTCCAATTCACGAAAGCCTTTGGCCAAATCGCCGAGATTCATGTGGGCCAACGCCAGAAAATACTGCGCGTTGAGATTATCCGGTTCCGAGCGCAGGGCCGCCTTGGCCGACACCATCGCTTGCTGGTACTCCTTGCGGTGAACGGCAATGAAGGCGCGGTTAGCGTGGGCAATGGCGCATTGGGGATCGAGGCGCAGGGCTTGGCCAAGGTCGGCGACGGCCGGTTCCCAATTGCGCGCCCGAATGTGTAACGCCGAACGGTTCACATAGGCTTCGAGAAGTCAGGGCCGGCGGCAATGGCTTCGTCGAGATAACGCGCCGCGCAGGCCTCGTCCTGACGCTCGCGGCACTTCCGGAAACGCGCGATCGCCTTCTGCGCGGCTTTGGGTACCGGATGGTTCAGCAAATTCACGTTGACGGTGCCGCGGCCTTCGGGAGCCTTGCTTTCGCCAAGCCGGATGGTGACGTCGTCGCTGCCGCTATTCACAAACAGGTGCTCTTCCTTCCGGGAATCGCCCTTCCGGTTGTTCACCGAAAGAATATAGTGGCCAGGCTTCACGCTCCCAAATTCGAACTGGCCGTGCATGCCCGGCATGGCGGTGGACTTCTCCATCGCCGTCGCGCCCGCCGGCCGCAGTTCCATCGTAAAGTCGGCGGGGTTATCGGAGGTGACGAGAGTTCCTCGGAGTCGAAGTTGGGCCGTGGCTTGAGAAATCAGAACAATCGTCCAGAAAGAGACACGTAGGGTGATCAAAGTAGCTCCAGAGAATTGAGATTTTCAGAATTGGGCGAACCGCGCCCAAAGGTCCGGCTTGGACCTTGAGAAAATGGCTACCGACGGGGTAAGAATCAGGAGAATCGACGGGGCAATCACAGGCTAGCGAACTGAGGTGTCACCCGGATGACTTTCAGGCGAAAGTTAGCTAACGAAGCTAGTGCCAACGGGGCAATTGAATAATAGGGTGAAATAGAGTGAAATAGCGGGGACAATGAACGACAGTTTTAGGCTGCGGTCATCGCGACTTTGGCCAATTCGACCGGTTGCGCCATGCAGGCGCGTAACAAGCCGCCCAAACGCTGGGGCTCGAACGGGGCGGCCACATAGCCTTGAGCCCCCGCTTCCTGCGCATCCAACTGCCGGGATTCCTCCGACAACCGGCTGACCACGATCACTGCCGGATGGGACTTCATCCGGTTCGTAATGTCCATCAGGCTGCGCAGCTCATGGCCAACGGCCGAGCAGAAAATCAGATCGGCGTCATCGATTCCATCGGGGCAATCGGCATTGCAGGAGGTGACGCAAAAGCCGCCCAGCACTGCCGCCAGCTCTTGTTCGAGCGAAGAATCGAGTCCGAAAAGCAGGATAGACGGTTTTCCGTTGGTCATAGAGTTCCTCTCAAACTAACGAGGGCCCGGGCATGTCAAGGCCGGATTCAAAGGCGACGGGGTAACTACGGAGCTAGAAGCTGACTGAGTGAAAACCCTCAACGGGGGAACACTCCCTACAACAGCGGTGGGTAATCGTCTGAACAAACCCTAATGAGATGATAGGGCACATAGCCTCCGGAAGCCAATCAATAATCGTAATGGCTTCAATGCCCTACAATGCTTAGTACTTATGACCCCCTAGTAGGGGGGGGGAGTCATCTCACAAACGGGTGTCTCGTTCCCAACAAAACTGCCCCCGTAAAGTATTGATCTTGCAAAAGAAAGGGTGGTTTGCGGACCGCAAAGTGCATCATGCATCCAGAACCGATGATCTCGTTACGTAACATTGAAAAATTATTCCAACGCGGACCGAGTAAATCCTTCGTGTTAAGACGTGTAAATTCGCAAATTCGCGATGGAGTTCCTCTCATCGTGGTACGTTTCGGCACCGGCAAATCTACTTTGCTCCACCTCACAGAGGGCTCGATTGCCGGTAATGGCCTAAATCGCGGCGGTAAAGCAACGGGCCCTTCGGGAACGCGTCCCGATTGGGTAGGGAGCTAAGCAGGGCGTTAAGCAGGGCGGGGCGGCAAGTATGTGGCCACCGGAGAGGTCCGGGCGACGGTCTATCGAAGGCGACGAAGTCCCGGTGCGTTAAACCCGGATTGATTCCTGGAAATCGCCGCGCTGGGGTTGCATCGAAGGAGGCTTTAGAAGCGCAAGGTTAAGCCAATTTGAAACTGGCGCTGATCCTGCTCCGCGCTGTTGATCTCGCCAAACTGCGGTGACTGCGCATTGCCGTTGGGATTCAAGTAGTGCGCGGTGTTGGTGGAGTTGAAACTCTCGATTCTCAGGGCCAACTGCATCCGTTCCTTAATCTGGAAGTTGCGGTGCAAGGCGGCGTCGAAGTTCCCGAAGCCGGGGCCTTGCAGGATATTGCGGCCCGCATTGCCGAGGGTGTTCTGCGCCGGGGTGGCAAAAGAATTCACGGAGAAGAACTTTTCGCCGGGGCCAGTTTTGTTTAGGTATTGCACGGGTGCCACCCAATTCGGCCGTTCCGCGTTGCCGGGCGCGTTTAAGATGCCCGAGACGGACGGCGAAAACCACGCGCCGGAGATCGCGCTGAATAGACCTTGGATCTGCCAACCGCCCGCAATCCAGTTCGCCGCGCGACTCTGCGCCCACTTTTTGCCCTTGCCGAAGGGTAACGACCACATATAGCTTTGCGTGAACGAATGGGTGCGATTGTCGGACATGCGCGCCCGGTTCAACTGGAGGCTCAATGGCGTTGCCAAGCCGCCGTCGTCTTCGGTATAGTTGAGGCCCTTGCTGAACGTATAGGACGTAGTGAGGAAGAAGCCGTTGCCGACGCGACGGTCGAGCTTGAACTGCAAACCGTTGTACCAGGTGCTGGTGCCCACCACGCTGGTGGTATCGGTGACGCGCCCAAACTTGGAGAACAACGGCCGGCCGGCGTTCGCCGACCCCGGGATCATCGAAGCGTTGATGTTGATGCCGCTCTGATTGTTGACGCCCTTGTTGCCCACGTAAGCCACATCGAGGGCCAGCTTCCAAGGTAACGCTCGCTGCACGGCGAAGTTCCAGCTCTGCACATAGGGGCTTGCCAAATCGTATGGCGTGATCGTGTAGCCGTTCGACAAGGGCGGATTGGCGATGATTCCGTTCGGCGGGCTGACGAAGGGTGAGAAGGCCGGGAAGCCCGTCGCCATGGTCACCGTGGTCGCCACGAAGGCGTTAGCGGCCGGATAGCCATTGTTCTGGAGGATCGGGAAATTGAACTGCCCCATCCGGCGCGGGAAGAAGCTGATGCCGAAGCCCGTCCGGATCACCGACTTTTCATTGAAACGGTAGGCGATCCCCAGCCGCGGTCCCCAGTTGTTGTTCGACTTGGCGATGTTGATTGGGATGTTGCCGAGTCCGGCTAATTCGAGTGTGTTGTTGGCCGGATTATAGTTCGAGAACCCACCGGCGAAGCGCGGCCGGCTGCCGCGTTCGCGCTCCAATCGAATGCCGATGTCCACCGTTAGTTTCTGGCTCACCTGCCACTTGTCCTGCACATAGAAGTTCCAGGTCAGCTCGCGCCGGGCGGGAAAGACAAACGGAAAGTCGCGGCCGCTTTGGTTGGGAGCATCAAGGAGAAATGCCGCGAAGGCGTTGGAGAAGTTACGGCGCGTGTCGGCCAAGTCGCCGGTCTGCCCGGGTTGATACTCAAAGCGGCCGCGGGGGTTAAAGGTCTGGGTTTGCAAAATGTCATTCCGCTCGCGGCGGATGTCCACGCCAAAGCGCATGATGTGTTTGGAGAAGGTCTTGGAGAAGTTATTGACGATGCCGAAGCTGGTCACGCTGCGCGCCCAGGGGAGGCTGGGCGAAAATCCCACCAACGGCGAAGCGTAGCCATTCACGCGAATCTCGGCCAAGCCACTCGTCCATGTATCCAGGTTGACGCCGCGAATGCCGATCTCCTCCGACGTCTTCTTGCCGGTATCCGACGCCAATGCGTCATTGCGGTTGCGGACAAAGCCCACGCGCGATTCCCAAACCAAGGTCGGGCTCAGCACCTTCGAGTAGTTAAGGCCACCGCTCTGCGTGCGGGCCGGACCGTTGCCGCCAAAACCGCCATTGCGAAAACCGCCATAGATTCCGCCCGGCCCAAAGAGGCCCGGGTCATTCACCACCGCCTTCTGCAGGCTGTAGCGCAAGGAGATCCGGTCGTTGGCGCTCACCACCCAGTCCACTTTCGAGTCCACTTGGTCCAGGGTCTTAATGCGCACACTGTTCTGCTGAAAATTCACTTGGCCCTCAGTCGCGTTCAAATTCGGCAGCGGAGCGAAGGCCAAAATCCGCCCCGCAATCGGACTGATCCGGCTTCCCGGAATGAGGTTTCCGGCAAACGCCGTTCGCCCCCCACCGTTGGCATTGCCCGTCAGCGGATCGTAGACGATAGTGCCGCCGCCCGCGAGATTGCCGCTGCGGAAGGCCGCGCCCGGCAGGCCTCCGCGATTCACTTGTCCCAGGTGATCCCGGCTTCCCTGATAGTCGGCGAAGAAGAACAGCTTATCTCGAATGATGCGCCCGCCGATTGTCCCGCCGAACTGGTTATAAACGGTAGGCGCCTTCGACACCGCAAACGTATTGCGGGCTTGAATATTCTCGTTGCGGTGAAACTCAAAGAGGCTGCCGTGGTAGTCGTTCGTGCCGCTCTTGAAGGTGACATTGGTTACCGCGCCGCCCGCATTGCCGAACTCCGGGTCGAAGTTCGAAGTGGAGATGTCCACGGTCTGGATCGCCTCAGCGGGCGGCACCAGCGCCGTCAGATTACCATTGTCGATCTTGTTCTCAATGCCTTCGATTTGGAAGTTATTGAATTGCCGGCCCTGCCCATTCACGCGCACGCTGAGCGAGTCCTGCGAGTTATAAAACTCCGAGTGCGGACGGAAGGGGCGTCCCACGCCGGGCACCAGCACCAGCAAGCTCTGGTAGTTGCGGTTGTAGAGCATGGGCATCTTCGCGAGCTGCTCGGAATCGATCTTGCCGCCCGTGTCCGCGCGATCGGTCTGCAGCAAGGGTGCCGCGGTGCCGCTGACATCCACGGTCTGCGTCACAGCGCCGGGGGTAAGTTCAAAGTTCACGCGGGCCGTGGTATTCGGCGGCAGTTCGACGCCTGAACGCAACGTCTTGCTGAAGCCCTGCTTCTCCGCCTCTACGCGGTAATCGCCTGGGTCCAGGTTGACGAAGACGAAGTTTCCGCTCTCATTGGTCTCGGCGGTGCGCTGGAAGTTAGTCCGGGTTTCGATGATCGTAATCTTGACGCCGGGCACCGAAGCGCCGGACTGATCCGTGATCGCCCCCAGAATCTGGCCCTTCAAAACCTGCGCGGTTAAGTCGCGCGAGGTAAAGAGTTCCGTGGCACACAGCAATACGGCTAAGCATCGAAGACGGATCATCATCACACCCCTAATCTAAAATCTCATCGAGATATATCACAGTTTGGCAGTGAAATGAATGGCCGTTCATCGGCCCAGTTGCGCGGATCAACGGCTTTGGACACTAAACGTCTGATTTTATTGGATTCACCCGTCAATGGGGAGCGGGAGGAGAGTAGGGGCTTGCGGACGAAACGGGCCGGGTGGGGGGGCTCAGGTTGCCTCCCAGCAGTGCCATATCCTCCGCTCAGTCCACTGCCAGTGTACGGATCAAAGGCGGGTGGCCGCGCGGCCACTCTTGGTGACAGAATCGCTGGCCAACTACACAAAGCAAGACTTCCGTTTGACACAGCCCGGCTTTGTTGGAGACACTGGAAGAGGCCCACCAGCGTGCGGATGTGGCGGAATTGGCAGACGCGCTAGATTCAGGTTCTAGTTCTCGCAAGGGAGTGGAGGTTCAAGTCCTCTCATCCGCACCAATAAAATCAATAACTTGCAATCGTAGAGCGGCCCTCCGGGGCCGCTTTTGTCGTGTTTGGTAGCGCAAATGGTAGCGGAAATGGGGGTAAATCGGGGTCCGGGAGGGCATCCGAGGGGACCTCAGCTAGACCTCCGATTTTGGGCTTGGTGAACGCCGTCCCCGAGAGCTTTCTAAACACGCCGAAAAAAATCTAGTGCGTCAAGATCGGCGTTTCGG
>JANLPT010000287.1:0-28038 GCA_031367405.1 Bryobacteraceae bacterium | reverse complement strand
CTTTACCAGCCGCATCGACGTGCCCACCGCCGTCATGGGCCGCCGGAAAGCATTGGCCGAATGGCTCACCGCGCCCGGGCATCCCCTCACGGCCCGCGTCATGGCGAATCGCATTTGGCAAGCCCGCATGGGCGCGGGACTAGTCCGCACCATGAACGATTTTGGTGCCTTGGGCGAACGGCCCACCCATCCCGCCTTGCTGGATTGGCTGGCAACCGAATTCGTCGCGCAGGGCTGGAATGTCAAAGCCCTTGACCGGTTGATCTTACTTTCGAGCGTCTACCGCCAAGCGAGTACGTTGGACGGCGAGAAAATGAAAACCGACCCCGATAACAAACTCTATTGGCGCGCCCATCGCCGCCGGATGGACTCGGAGATGTTACGCGACAGCTTACTCGCGGTCAGCGGCCAGCTGAACCGAAAAGCCGGTGGGCCGCCCGTGCGGGTGCCGATCGAGCCTGAGTTATACGAATTAATTTTCACTGAGCAGGAACCGGATAACTTGTGGCCATTGCCCAAGGACACCACCGAGTTTAACCGGCGTAGTATTTACTTACTCAATAAACGGACGGTCCGCTTGCCGATGATGACCAATTTCGATCAGCCGGACGCGATGAGTTCCTGCCCGCAACGGATGTCGAGTACCCACGCCTTGCAGTCGTTATCATTAATGAATTCCGCCTTCGCGCAAGATGCCGCCCAAGCCTTCGCTACCCGCCTCACCGCGGCGTGCGCCATCGACCAGGCTTGCCTGTCTAAAACCGCTTACGAGCTCGCCGTCGGGCGCGCGCCCCGGCCCGCCGAAACCGCCCTCACCCAAAAATTCTTCGCCCAAGGAGGAAAGCTCGAGGAGTTCTGCCTCGCGCTGATGAATCGCCATGAATTCGTCTATTTACCCTAATCGGCGTGATGTCCTGCGCGCCTCGGCGCAGGGTTTTGGCGCTCTGGCGCTGCAAGCGATGCTGGCCCAGGCAGCCACGAATCCGCTCGCTCCCCGGCCGCCGCACTTTGCCGCCCGGGCTAAGCGCGTCATCTTCCTCTTTATGGTGGGCGCACCCGGCCAGATGGACACTTTTGACCCTAAGCCCCTGTTAAATAAATATGAGGGCCAGAAGTTGCCGGAGAGCTTCGGAAAAGTATCGAGCCAGTTTACCGATGGGTCAACGCCGATATTGGGCTCGCCCTGGAATTTTAAACAATACGGGCAAAGTGGCATGTGGGTAAGTGACTTATTCCCGCATCTCTCGCAATGCGTGGATGACTTATGCTTTGTCCGCAGCTTTCACACCGATAGCGTCGTGCATGCGCCCGCGATGTATCACGTCCATTCGGGGCGCACGTTGATGGGCTTCCCCAGCCTCGGCGCGTGGGTCACTTACGGCCTGGGCAGTGAGAGCGATAACTTACCGGCTTATGTGGTGATGCCGCAGCCCGAGGGCACGCCCGAAGGGGGCACCCCTTGCTGGGGGCCCGGTTTTCTGCCCGCCGTGCATCAAGGCACCGTCTTTCGCAGCGGCGCGAACCCCATCATGCACCTAAAGTCGCCCGTCCCCCCGGACCGTCAGCGCCGCACGCTCGACTTACTCCAGAAAATGAATCAGATGGACACCGAGCCGCTCGATACCGGCATGGCCGCGCGTATTTCATCTTATGAGTTAGCGTTCAAGATGCAAAGCTCGGCCCCTGAGGCCGTTGACTTTCGAAGCGAGTCAGCCGCCACCAAGAGCCTGTATGGCTTGGATGAGGATCGCACCCGCGAATTCGGCGGACGGCTGTTACTTGCCCGCCGCTTGATTGAGCGTGGTGTGCGATACATCCAGATTTACTCGGGCGGCGGCCCCGTCTCCATCCAATGGGACGCCCACAGCCATCTCAAAAAGAATCACGACAAGATGGCCGGCTTTACTGACAAACCCATCGCCGGTTTACTGAAAGACCTGAAGTCGCGCGGGCTACTTGAAGATACGCTCGTCATCTGGGGCAGTGAATTCGGGCGTTTGCCGATGTCCGAGTCCGGCAACGGGCGCGACCATAACCCGCATGGCTTTACCATGTGGTTTGCCGGCGGCGGCGTCAAGGGCGGGCAAGCGATCGGCGGCACCGATGACTTTGGCCTTTATGGCGTCGGCGAACGTCACTCCATGCGCGACTTTCACGCCACCATTCTGCATGCGTTGGGGCTCGACCAGAATCAGCTCTGGTATTTGCACAATGGCCGCCAAGAAAAGCTGACTGACTTTGGCGGCAGTGTGATCAAGAAGGTCTTTGGATGATTCGAATACTGAGTCGCCCACCTACCGGCAATCGGATAGTATTGAGTCCAGCCATGCGCCTCGCCATCCTCCTTCTGACTCTGCTCCCGTTACACGCTCAAGACTCGCGGAATACCGATATCCCGCACACTGACACGCACTTCGCCCCCCGCCCCTATGCCACGCTTGGCGACTGGAAGGCCCGCCGCGCCCATCTGCAAAAACAAGTCCTCTCGGCTGCGGGATTGCTGCCCTATCCGGAAAAATGTGCCCTCAAACCGGAGATCTTCGGTCGCCTGGCGCGTCAAGGCTACTCCATCGAAAAAGTGCTGATTCAGACTCTGCCCGGCTACTACCTCGGTGGCAATCTCTATCGTCCCCTCGGCAAAACCGGTAAGCATCCCGGAATCGTTTCTCCGCATGGCCATTGGAGTTACGGCCGTCTGGAACATACACCGCTGGGCTCCATTCCGGCGCGCGCCATCAATCTCGCCCGCCAAGGCTATGTCGTCTTCACTTACGATATGGCCGGTTACAACGACACCATCCAAACCCCGCATATCTTTGGCAATCCGCGCGAACAACTGTGGGGCTTTGGTCCCTTAGGCTTGCAACTATGGAACTCCATCCGCGCCGTTGACTTTGTGGCAAGCCTGCCCGACGTCGATGCCAACTTACTCGGTGCCACGGGAGCTTCGGGTGGTGCGACGCAGATCTTCCTGCTCACTGCCGTCGACGATCGCATCAAAGTCGCCGTCCCCGTCAACATGATCTCGGCCATCATGCAAGGTGGCAGCCCTTGCGAAAATGCGCCCGGCCTGCGTTTCGATACCTTCAACGTGGAGTTCGGCGCCATGATCGCGCCCCGGCCGCTCCTGATGGTATCGGCGAGCGGCGATTGGACCCACAACAACTTACTCGAAGAGGTTCCCGCCGTCAAGAAAATTTACGAACTCTATGACGCCGTTGCCCAGATTGAAGCCGTCCAAATCGACGCGCCGCATAACTACAATCAGGCGAGCCGCAATGCCATGTACCCCTTTTTCGCCAAGCACCTCCTACAGACGGCGAACCCTGAAACCTATCAGGAGAAGCCGTTCAATATCGAAGGCTTAGCGGACATGCTCGCGCTGCATCATCGCACCTTGCCCGCAGGAGCGCTCACTTACTCGCAACTCTTCGCCCAATGGATAAACGCGGCGCAGAAGCAGTTACAGCCTTCACGCGAACGGCTGGCTTTGGCCTTCGGCCTCGATACCGCCAGCAAAGTAGCCAGCACCACCGAAGGCGAACTCACCGTGCTCTCCCGTGAGGGCGTCGGCGACCGCGTCACCGCCATCGCCACCGGGCCCCATCCGCGTCTCATCGTCGTCCACCCGACCGGAGCCACTGAAGCCGTTATACCGAAAGAAGCCGCTCTTTTGCTAACCGCATTCCAGACCGGCCGCAGCAAAGCGCGCCGCGAAAGTCCGAAGAAATATCACCTGACCTTCAACCGCTCCGACGACGCCAACCGGGTGCAGGATATTGTGACGGCGATTATGTATTTGCACGCCGGGTCCCCCATGCCGATTGAGCTCAAATGCACCGGAACGGCTGCCATCTGGTGTACGTTTGCTGCGGCGATGTCACCAGTCAAGGTGAAGCTCGACGCCCCGCTCGGCACCTTCAAAGGCACCGATCAGGATTTTCTGGATGACTTCTTCGTGCCCGGCATCCAACGCGCCGGCGGCCTATCGGCGGCTTTGGCCTTGTTGCGCTAAACTTACAGCTTGGCCAAAGTCGCCCGCACGTAATTGCCGTCCGTCCGCGATGTTGGCTTAGCCTTAATCACTCGCGCCGTATCGAAAGCCACCAGCTTCGTGGCCTTCTCCCATGGCTCGGGATAAAGCGTAATCTCAATCGGCTCCTGATCGCTCAAAAGCAAAGCCTCGTCCTCCGGCGACACGCACATCACCACCCACTTCGAGCCATCGGCGCGCTTATGCACCTCGAAGACCTGATACGTCTGGTTGGCGAACATGGGGCAGGCATTGAAGGGCGCGTAGGAAAACCCATACACCCCCGTGGGCTGGTGTTCCACCCCGGAGCCTTCATGCTCACTCTTCACGACTTTCAAACCCGCGCGCAACTCTTCGCGGCTGGTGGATTGAACTACCGATGCTGACATCAAAAACTCCCCTTACATTATTCTACCGGGATGCCTAGGGCACTTGCACAAGCGATAGCCGATACTGACAAGAGTATGCTTCCGCGCGTCCTCTTCATTTTTACCGGCGGTACCATCTCCATGAAGATTCATCCCGCTACCGGCGGTGCCGTGCCCGCGCTTTCGGGCCGCGAGATCCTCTCCTTCGATCCGGCGCTGGCCGAACTCGCCGAAATCGAAGTCATCGACTTCGGCCGTCTGCCCGGCCCCCACTGGACTCCCGCCAAAATGTGGGAGATCTCCGAACTCACCCGCACCCATCTCCAGCGGACTGACCTCGCCGGCATCGTCATCACCCACGGCACCGATACCCTGGAGGAGACCGCCTACTTCGTCGACCTGCGGCACGTCTCCGATAAGCCCATTGCCTTCGTGGGTGCCATGCGCAACACCTCTGAACTCAGCTTCGACGGGCCCGCCAATTTACGCGCGGCCCTCCGCACGGTCATCGAGCCGGACGCCAAAAAACAGGGCGTCTTCGTCGTGCTGAACGGCCTCATCCATGCGGCTTCAGCGGCGACCAAAAGCGATACCCAAGCCCTCGAAACCTTCACCAGCCCCGTCTTCGGCCCCCTGGGCATGGTGGATACTGACCGTGTCCTCTTCGCCCGTTCGCTGCCCCGTCGCGCCCAAATCCTTGCCTCGCAATTCGAGCCCCAGGTGGAATTGCTCGTCACTTACGCGGGCTTCGATGGGCGCTTCGTCGATGCCGCGCTGCAAATGGGTGCCCAGGGCCTCGTGATTGAAGGCACCGGCCGTGGCAACGTGCCCCCCGCTGCGGTGCCCGCCTTGGAGCGTTTTCTCGCGGCGGGGTTTCCCATTGTCCTCGCCACCCGTTGCCGCCAGGGGCGCGTGCTCGATACCTATGCCTACGAAGGGTCCGGCCATCACTTGCGCCAACGCGGCGTGCTTTTGGCCGGAGCGCTCACCGGACCCAAAGCGCGCGTCCACTTGATGCTGGCCCTGGGGGCCACGCGCGAGCCCGCCGAACTCAAGTACTTGATCGAACAGGGACGCTATCGCCGATAATAGGGGGGAGTGACTCGACGCGTCGCATTTACCTATGGCCGCGAGGATCCGAATTGGGTCCTCAAAGTGGTGCCGTATCTCGAAGCCCTGCAATTTGCCGGGTTGGAGCCCGTCTTGTGCCTGCCGGGCAGCCAAGTCAACCTCAAGAATTTCGCCGGGCTCGTCCTGGGCGGTGGTGCCGACATTTGCCCCTCCCGCTATGGCCAGTCGCCCGGACCCGAAACTGAGCCGCCCGAAGTGGAACGCGATGAGATGGAATTCGATCTACTCACCCAAGCCACCGCCCACTCCCTGCCGCACCTGGCCATCTGCCGCGGCTTGCAGTTGTTTAACATTTTCCATGGCGGCACGCTGCAGCAACACATTGGCGAGGCGCATCGGCAGCGTGGCGTCGCGGACGCGCATCCCGTCATCGTGGCTGGGGAAACCAAGCTTGGCCGCCTGGCCGGCCTCCCGGAGTTTGCCGTCAATTCCCGGCATCATCAGGCGGTGGGCGTCGTGGCACCGCCGCTCCTCGTCTCGGCGCGCGCCTCGGATGGCACCGTCGAAGGCCTCGAACTCCCCGCCCATCCCTTCGCGGTCGCCGTCCAATGGCACCCCGAAGACCGTGCCCGCACCCATCTAACTGACCAACGTCTCTTCACGGCCTTCGCGCGTGCTTGCTAAACGCGGATGTCCAACCAGCCCTCCGCCCGTAAATTCTTCTCGCGCCAAGGCGTCCTGGCCCAATGGCACCCGAATTACGAATTCCGCCCCGGGCAGTTACAGATGGCCGAAGCGGTCGAAGCAGCACTCACCGATCGGCGGCATCTGATTGTCGAAGCCGGCACCGGTACCGGCAAAACGCTCGCCTACCTGATCCCGGCGATCCTCTCCGGACGCCGGGTGATTATCTCGACGGGCACCAAGAACTTACAAGAGCAGTTATTCTTCAAAGACATTCCGTTCCTGGCGCAACACTTTCCGAATCCCCTGCGCGTCAGTTACATGAAAGGCCGTAATAACTACGCCTGCCGCCAGAAGATCATCGACGCGGAGCGCGAACCCATCCTCTCCGGTTTAGAAGAAGTAAATGACTTCAAGATCATTCGCGATTGGGAGTTACAGACGCAAACCGGAGATCGCGCCGAGTTACATGACCTGCCGGAGGGCTCCACCGTTTGGCTTAAGCTCGATGCGCGCCGCGAGCTCTGCACCGGCCAGAAATGTCCCCAATTCGAACGCTGCTTCATCACCAAGATGCAGCAGGAGGCGGCCGCCAGCGACCTGATCGTCGTCAACCACCATCTTTTCTTCGCTGACTTGGCCGTCAAGCAAACGGACTTCGGCGGCGTGATCCCCGAATACGACGCCGTCATCTTCGATGAAGCCCATGAGATTGAAGACGTGGCCGGGCAGTACTTCGGCATCACGCTGAGCAACCATCAGATCAATGACTTGGCGCGCGATATCAACGCCACGGCCCGCCGCAAGGATTTCGGATCGACGGAACTGGATCGCACGCTGGTCGCGCTCGGCGACGCATCCGAACGATTCTTCGCGCACTTCCCGCAGATCGAAGGACGCGCCGGTTTTGCTGACCAAGCCGGCTTCCTTGAACGCCATCGCGAAGCCTACGATGACTTCATGCTGGGCCTGGAGTTACTTGGCGTCCACTTACAACTCATCAAGAACCAACCCGAAGAAGTTGTCCCGCTGTTCCGCCGGACTGACGACTTTCGCGCGCGCCTCAAATACTGGATGGAAGCGCCCGAAAAGACCACCGTTTACTGGATTGAGCGGCGAGGCCGGGGTATCTTCTTACAAGCCACCCCGATTGACGTCTCGGCGATGTTACGCGAGATGCTCTTTGACCGTATCCCGGCCATCGTGATGACCTCGGCCACGCTTGCCGTCGGCGGCAAGTTCGACTTCCTTGAGCGCCGGCTGGGCCTCACCTTGAATCGCTCGCTGGTCGTCGAGGGCAGTTTCGACTATCAAAAACAGGCTCTGCTCTACGTGCCGCAAGACCTGCCCGACCCTCGCACGCCGGGCTTCGCGCGCGCCGCCGCCGAAGAGATCCTGGAGTTACTCAAGCTGAGCCAAGGCCGTGCCTTTGTGCTCTTCACCAGTTACCAGCAGATGACCCACGTTCGCGAACTGGTCGACTACCGGCTCGACTATCCCACGCTCATCCAGGGCTCGAAGCCGCGCAACGTGCTGCTGGAAGAGTTTCGCGCCACGCCCAACTGCGTGCTGTTCGCCACGTCTTCGTTCTGGCAGGGCGTCGATGTACAAGGCGATCAACTCAGTTGCGTCATCATTGATAAACTACCCTTTGCGGTGCCGAGCGATCCGGTGGTGGATGCTCGAATCCGGGCCTTGCGCGAAACCGGCGGCAATCCATTTTTCGACTACCAGATTCCGCAGGCCGCGATCGCCCTCAAACAAGGTTTTGGGCGGCTGATCCGGGCCAAGACCGATCGCGGAGTGCTGGCTTTGCTCGATCACCGCATTACGAAGCAACGCTATGGGCAGGTGTTTTTCGATAGCCTGCCCGATTATGGATTTACAATGAACCGCGAGGATGTCGCCCGCTTCTTTTCCCATGTTTGAAATTATTGTCCAGCATCATTTTTGTGCCGCCCACGCCTTGCGTGGCTACGACGGCAAGTGCGCTAATATCCACGGCCATAACTTTGTGGTGGAGGCCCACATCACGGGCGATCGCCTCAATGACATTGGCATCCTGGTCGATTTCAAAGACGTGAAAGCCGCACTCACTTCCATCATCGACGTGCTGGATCACCAGTTACTCAACGACCTGCCGCCTTTCGAACAGACTAACCCATCCAGCGAGAACATCGCCAAGTTCTTCTATGATGAACTGGCCCCGAAGTTGCCCTCCCACGTGCGTTTAGCCGCAATCCGCATTCAGGAAACGCCGAGTTACGCCGCTGTTTACCGGCCTTAAACCTCGGGGGCGAAGCCCGGGGGCAGCTCCATGATCTTGATACTGCGAAAGTGAATCTCGGCCCCTTCTGACTCGAGGCATAAGTAACCCTTCTTTTGGGTTGACTTGGCGATGCCATTCACAAACTTACCGTTCACCGCCAGCTTAATCACCCCGTCCACACAAACAACGTTGTAAGTGTTCCATTCGCCACGGGGCCTGCACAAGTTCTCAATCGACTTACTCCGTTCGCCGCGCGGATTGTCGGGCACGATCTTCACTCCGCCTACGCCGAACAGCTCGCCGTGTACGTAGGCGATGGGCGGGACGACGCCGTTCCTGGTGTTCAGCTTCACCCAATCGAGCTCCAGCATTTGGACTTCGATGCCATCGGGTAAGCGATTCTCGCCGGGCTTCGCGGCGCTCCAGACGAACATGCCGGAGTTGCCGCCGGGCTCCAGGTGCATCCACTCGATGTGCAGAACAAAGTTCTCGTACTGCCGGTCAGAACGCATCACGCCGATGGGATGGCCGGAGCAGACCAGCATCTTGTTCTTGACGCTCCAGGTATCTTTACCGGTATTCACCGGGATCCAGCCCTTCAGGTCACGCTTATTGAAAAGGTCGCGAAAGGCGGGAACATCCGTGGGCGTTGGCTTGGCGAGTCCCATGGAACTCATCAAGACGGCGGCGCGTCGGCTCAACGTATGGCTCATCTTGATATCCTACCCCCATGCCGACCGAAAACATGTTGGGCGCTTATGGAGAATGGGCGGCGGGCCTCGCCAGCGATCCGGCGCGCCTTTCGTTCCGCCAACCGGAGTACAAGAACCTCGACGAGTGGCGCAAGATGGCGCGCGAGCGCTATCGCCAAATGCTGCTGCAACCGAACAGCGGCCGGGTGCCGCAGGCGACGGTGCAGAGCCAGTTCGAGTACGATGGCTTAGCCATTGAGAAGTTACAGTGGCAACTGCCTTATGGACCGCCGACGGAGGCGATGTTACTCAAGCCGATCGGGGCAACGGGTAAGTTGCCGGCCGTGATCGGTCTGCACGACCATGGCGGCAATAAGTACTTCGGCCTGCGTAAGATCACGCAGGCGAGCGCCGAGCGGCATCCGCTGATGGTGAAGCACCAGGCGCAATACTATGGCGGCCTAGCCTGGGCCAATGAGCTAGCCCGGCGAGGCTATGTCGTGTTGGTCCACGATGCCTTTGCGTTCGGCAGCCGGCGGGTCCGGTTGGGTGACGTGCCGAAGTCGATCAAGGGGCAGTTAGAGGAGCTGCATCCGGAAAATGAGGATGAGATCCAGCGCTATAACCAGTTCGCGCGGAGCCACGAAGATGAGATCTCGAAGAGCCTGCTTTGCGCGGGCGTTACTTGGCCGGGCGTGTTCACCGGGGAGGACGAACGGGCGGTGGACTATCTGGTGAGCCGGCCCGATGTCGACGGCGACCGGGTCGGCTGCTGCGGACTTTCGGGCGGTGGCTTGCGGACCGTCTTTCTGAGTGGACTGCATCCACGCATCAAGGTGTCTTGCTGCGTCGGCATGATGACCACCTGGCGCGATTACTTACTCAATAAAAGCCATACACATACCTGGATGTGTTACATCCCAACTGTGCCGCGCGACCTGGATTATCCTGAGATTCTGGGGCTTAATGTTCCCAATCCCGTGTTAGTGCTGAATAACAATCAGGACACTCTATTTACTTTGCCCGAGATGCAGCGGGCGGACCGGATGTTGACCGAGGTCTACAAGAAAGCCAAGGCTCCGGAGCATTACCGGGCCAGCTTCTACGAAGGCCCGCATAAGTTCGACGCGCCGATGCAGACCGAGGCGTTCGAGTGGTTCGATCAGTTTCTGAAGGCCTAGGCCAGGATATCCTTGACCACGTTGCCGTGGACGTCGGTGAGGCGGAAGTCGCGACCGGCGTAACGGTAGGTGAGTTTTAAATGGTCCATGCCGAGTAAGTGCAGGATGGTGGCGTGCAGGTCGTGGAAATGCACCTTGTTCTCGATGGAGTAGTAGCCGTAGTCGTCAGTGGAACCGTAAGACAGGCCGCCTTTCACGCCTCCGCCGGCCATCCACATGGTGAAGGCTTCCGGGTTGTGATCGCGGCCGTCGGAGCCCTGCGCCGTCGGCGTGCGGCCGAACTCGCCGCCCCAGAGGACGAGGGTATCTTCGAGGAGCCCGCGAGCTTTGAGGTCGTGCAGCAGGGCGGCGATGGGCTTGTCGACCTCAGCCGCGTTCGACTCATGGTCGCGCTTTAAGCGCTCGTGCTGATCCCACTTATAGGTGTGGCTGACCTGGACGAAGCGGACGCCCTTCTCGGAGAAGCGGCGGGCCATGAGGCATTGGCGGCCGAAATCCTCGGTGACCGGATTGTCGAGGCCGTACATTTTCTTCGTCACTTCGCTTTCCTGGTTGAGGTCCTGTAAGTCGGGGGCTTCGGCTTGCATGCGGAAAGCGAGTTCGAAGGACTCGATGCGGCCTTCGAGAGCGCGGTCATGCCCGGTGAGTTCGAGTTGCTGGCGGTTGAGCGTCTGGGAGTAATCGATCTCCATGCGCTGGATGGGGCGCGGCGTTTCGGTGTTGCGGATGAAAGGAATGCGGGCATCGCGGGCGGCGATGCCGACGGAGCCGATGGAGGTGCCGGCGTAGGGGGCGGGAAGGAAGGCGGAGCCGAAGTTATTCGCGCCGCCGTGGCTTTGGGTGGGGCAGATGGTAAGAAACCCGGGCATGGAGGAATTTTCTGTGCCGAGGCCGTAAGTGACCCAGGAGCCCATGCTGGGGCGGACGAAGGTGTCAGAGCCGGTGTGTAACTCAAGCAACGCGCCGCCGTGACGGCTATTCGAACCGTACATGGACTTAATGAAGCAGATGTCATCGACTTTCTTGGCGATTTCCGGGAACAAGTCACTCACCCAGGCACCGCTTTGTCCGTACTGCTTGAAGCCCCAGGGCGATTGCAGCAGGTTAAAGGTTTCGCTGGAGACGACCTTGGGGCGAGCGAAGGGCAGGGGCTTGCCGTGGTCGCGTTTGAGGAGGGGTTTGTAGTCGAAAGTGTCGACTTGCGAGGGTCCGCCGTGCATGAAAAGAAAGATGACGCGCTTGGCGCGGGCGGGGAAATGTGGCTGGCGAACGTCGAGGGGGCCGAGCGGGGCGGCCGCTGGCAGTTGGCTCTGGCCGAGTAAGCCCGCCAAGGCGAGGCTGCCGAATCCGGCGCTGGAGACTTGGAGTAAGTCACGGCGCGAAAGTGTGCGGTTGAGATAGCTGTTCCAGTGGCGGTTCATGTTAGTTGAGATAGATAAATTCGTTGGAGGCCAGGAGTGATTTGCAGTAGCTTTGCCAGGCGTTGAGTTTGCTTTGCCCGATGTTGGGGCTGGGCAGCATCCCCTCCCTTACGGCCGGGGTTCGTTGCGGCTGGCTGGTCGGGGGGCTGGGCGGAGTGTGGGACCATTCTTGTTCCATACGGGCAATGAAGGTGAGGCCCTGGTCGATTTCTTGGGATGAGGGTGGACGGCCTAGGGCGCGTTCGTAGGCGTGGCGGATGCGGGCCTGGTCATCGAGGTTGGTTTGTTGCAGGAGGCTTTCGGCCATCTTCTTACTGTGATTCAGCATGACGGAGCTGTTCATCATGAAGAGGGCTTGGGGGGCGACGACGGTGGAGTCGCGGTCGCCGTTGGGGGAGGTGGGGTCGGGCAGATCGAAGGCTTGAAAGACTTCGTAGAGCGAACTGCGCAGGACGGGGACGTAAGCGGAGCGAATGGGGCGGTCGTAGTCTACTTCGCTGCCTTTGGAGGTGTTGGCGACGTACTGGCGGTCTTTGTAAGTGAGGATGCTGCCGCCCATGTCGAAGGTGAGCCCGCCGGAGGCGCTCATGATGCCGTCACGAATTTCTTCGCCTTCGAGGCGGCGGCGGTTGGCGCGCCAGAGGAGAGTATTTTCCGCGTCGACTTCGGTGGAGTGCGCGTCGAGGCCGGTGCCCAATCGATAGACGTTCGACAGCATGATCTGGCGGTGCATGGCTTTGATTGACCAGCCTTGTTTCACGAATTCGACGGCGAGCCAATCGAGCAGCGGCTGGTTGGTGGGCCTTTCGCCGAGGCGGCCGAAGTTATCGACGCTGGGGACAATGCCCTTGCCGAAGTGCCAGCGCCAGATGCGGTTGGCCATCACGCGGCTGGTGAGGGGGTGGCCGGGCTGAGTCATCCATTGGGCGAGTTGCAGGCGGCCGCTTTCCTGGGGTCCGATGGGGGTTTGGTGGTCACCGGAGATGATCCGAAGGAAGCGCCGGGGGACGGGCGCGCCGAGGGTCCAATGGCTGCCGCGGGTGTGGATGGAAGTATCGGCAATTTCGCCGTCGATAACGCCCATGGCCTTGGGAAAATCCGGTGTCGTCTCTTCGAGGCGCTTGGCTTCGGCCTCCATGACGGTGACTTGTTCGCGAACGGGCGCGGCGTAATAGCGGCGGGCGTTGTTGGGGGCGCGGAAGGGGCCGAATTTCTCGGTGAGAAATTCGTAAAGGGCCTTGATGGCGGGGTCAGTGGACGTTTTACCTTCTTTGAGAGCCTGTTGGAAGAGTAACTCGTATTTGGCAGCCAGGGCACCGGCACCTGTAACGCCTTCGAGTAACTTGGCGACAGGGGAAGCCCAGGCCGCGCGTGGGGCATGGGTACCTAGGATTTCCCAGGCATAGAGGGTGGAAGCGGTGGCACCGTTGCTGCGCTTCATATAATCAACCAGTTGCTCAAGGAAGCTGGGATTGACGCCGTATTGCGTGGCGATCTGCACGGCAGTGAGAGGAATGGTGGAGAGAGAGTTGGGCGAGATGAGTAACTTCTCGAAGTAAGGGAAGCGGGTGGCGTGCTCGAGCCGGATGACGTTGGGGCCTTGCCTTAAAGGGACGATGGCTAAGTAACTCCAGCCACCGGATTCGGGGGAAGCTTCACGATTCTGCACCGGGTCAGCCCCGCGCTTCATCCAAACGCCATTGACCCATAGGTCGGCGGTGCCGGCACCTTTCTCTTGTTCGAGAAGGTCAACTTGATATTGGCCAGCGGCGGAGGCGTCAATTTTGTATTCGGCGAAGTGGGGGCCCTTGGCGTCCTTCTCTGTATTACTTTTTTTCTTTTCCAGTTTGCGAGGCACGTTGCCGTTGTCGAAGGAGCCGGCGTCGCGGGAAATGCCGCCTGTTTCCAGGGGTGCGACTTGAATTTGCTCGTCGCGCTGGACGTGGGCGGCGGCTAGGAGGTAAGCTCCCACGCGAGTCATGGCGACGTTGGCGAGGGCGTCGTTTTCTTTCTTGACGAGTTCGCCAATTTCCTTGCGCTTGCTTTCGATGGTGGCTTCGTGGGCGGTGAGGCGGTCACGGTCGGCCTTGGGCACCAGGACATACTCGTGCCACTTGGCAACGACTTTGAAATTCTCCATGGTTTTGGAGCTTTTGAAGATACCGGCGAGAGAATAATAATCGGCGGTGGGGATGGGATCGAACTTATGGTCGTGGCAGCGGGCGCAGCCGACGGTGAGCCCGTTGAAGGCGCGCATGGTGGTGTCGAGTTGCTCGTCGACGATGTCCATTTCCATTTTCTTGGGGTCGTCTTCGGCGAGCATCTTGGCACCGAGGGTGAGGAAGCCGGTGGCGGTCCAGCGCTCGTACATGGTGTTTAAGTCAGTTGATTCCGGGAGTAAGTCACCGGCTAACTGCTCGGTGAGGAATTGGTTATAAGGCTTGTCTTTATTGAAAGCGGCGATGACATAGTCTCGATAGCGGTAGGCATTTTTATAGACTAAGTTCTCGTCGAGGCCATTGGAATCAGCGTAACGGGCAACGTCGAGCCAGTGGCGGCCCCAGCGTTCGCCGTAACGCGGGGAGGCCAGTAAGCGGTCAATTACTTTGGCGAAGGCTTCGGGCGAGTTATCAGCGAGGAAATTTGTGATTTCGGCTGGAGTGGGTGGTAGGCCCACTAAGTCATAGGTGGCGCGGCGGATGAGAGTGCGTTGGCCGGCCGGCGGGACCGGGGTGAGCCCTTTGGCTTCGAGGTTAGACAGAATAAAAGCATCGATGGGTGACCGGACCCACTCTTGGTGGGCGACGGCGGGAATGGCCGGTGCGGTGGGCGGAACGAATGCCCAATATGTTTTAGCGGCCGTTGTTTGGCTAACGGTGTTCGAGCCCCAGGGAGCGCCCATTTGCACCCATTGGGTGAGGAGGGCGGCATCGGCGTCTTTCATCTTGGGTCCGGGGGGCATTTTGAGAGCGCCGGCGGTGTGACGGATGGCTTTGAGCAACAGGCTATTGGCGGCGTCGTTCGGAATGATGGAAGGTCCGCGGCTGCCACCCTTGATGGCTAAAGCGCGGTCGTCGAGACGAAGGCCGCCCATGATGGGTTGACTGGTGGCGGAATGGCAGCCGAGGCAATGTTGGACAAGCAGAGGCCGGACATTTTTTTCAAAGAATTGAGCGCCATCTTCCTGTGCGGCGAGAGGGAGGGCGGCTAGTAAGAACGGGAGTACGCGCGGACCGAACATGTGTGAATGTTATCAAACCTTAAGGCGGGGCTGGGCGACGAGGAGCGGGCGACAAATGGCCGTTTTGCGAAACAGAGCCAATTTCGACTTAACTCTATTTTAATCATCATGTTGGGGACAATCCATTGTTCAGGTGAATTGTTTCAGGGTTCAACGTCTCCAGCGTGAGAGTAACAGCCGAGTGGCTGGCCATGACCGGGTAAGGAAGGTAAGTGGTTGATTTGCGGGGAGATTGAGTTTCGATTTTTCAGCTACTCAGTTCTGGCGGGTTCCTCAGGTTTCCAGAAGAGCCACAGGAGGGCGGCGGCGATGATGCAAGGCCATGCGCCGACGAGGAAGGCGATGTCGTAGGAGCCGGTGCGGTCGACGTGCGCGCCCAGCGGCCTTTGCAAGCTGGACGAAGTGACCCAGGCGAAGAAGCCAGTGAGGCCGGTGACGAGGCCGATGCGATGCTGGGAGAGTTCTTGGGAGAAGGCGTAGTAACAAGGAAAGACGCCGAGGCTGCCTGCGGCCACCAGCATCATGACGCCGATGGCGGCGCCGCGGGCGGGGAGGCCGGGGATGGCGATTTCGCCGCGGCTCAAGGCGGGCACGAACATGGCGAGCATCACCAGCAGCGCGCAAACGGTGAACACGGTGCGGCGCGAGTTGAGCACGGATGCGCCGCGGGCGTGCAGCCAGACGGTGCCGGCACCGGCGGCGAGGCAGCCAAGGTCGGTCATGATGTAGTAGCCCGGCAGGATGCGGCCGAGCGTTTCCGCTTCAGTGAAGGCGAGGCCGCGGGGATCCTGGAAGACGAGCGGTAGCCAGACGCGGAAGATGCCCCACGGACCGTTGATGGCCGAGACGACGAAGACCAGGATCCAGAAGCGGCGATCGCGCAGGATGGCGGCCAGGCTGGGGGCAAATGGTTGACGTACGACGTTTGGTGGCACGGCAAAGTTGACGCCGCGGGTGGTGAAGATCCAGGCGACGACCCACACCAGTCCGATGCCGCCGATGATGAGGAAGGGCAGACGCCAACTGCCCGCCGCCGGGGTGAGCATTGCGCCGACGATGACCGGCGTGACGATGGCACCAATAGAGACGCCGCTTTGCAGGACGCTATTGCCCAGGGCGCGATCCTTCGGTGCCAGCAAGCGCTGCGTGGTTTGAAGGGCGCAGGGCCAATGGCCGCTCTCAAAGAAGCCGAGCATGGTGCGGCACATGAGCAGCGTGCCGAAGGCGGAACCGAAGCCGGCCAATCCGGCGAGGCCCGTGAGCATGCCGGCGGCGGACCACATCAGCAGCACCGTGGGATAGAGCCAGCGCGCGCTGACGCGGTCGACAAGGATCCCGAAGACGATGGCGCCGACGGCGAAGGCGTAGCCGAAGTACTGCTCAATCATGCCGTATTGGGCTTTGGAGAGCGAGAACTCTTCAATGACGCGGCGCGCGACGCTGGCGAGCGTGACGCGGTCCATATAGTTGATGGTGCTGGCGCAGAGGAGCAGTCCGCAGACTAACCATTTGCGCTGCATCAGGACCAACGTTGGCCGTCCCATTGCTCGACGCCCGAAAGAAACTTTTCGACGCCGGCGGCAAACGTGTGGAAGAGACGCTCGCCTTTCTGGGGCGACGCGTGCTGCGGCGAACCGATGTAGCCAGGCACGGTGCGGTCCTGCGTGGTCCAGCCCCGGGTGGCCGGCTCGAAGCCCATGCCGAAGGGGACGGTTTCGAGCTTGGCCGGATCGCCGACCACCAAGTGGGGTGCCAAGTGCTGAATCATGGACGTTTCCCATTCGCAGGCGTGGCCCATGGCGGGCTGCACCAGGTTTTCAGGATGCGAAAACTCCCAGTAGGTGGCGAATAGCAGGAGCAGATCATGCCGTTGGCGATGGTGCTGGCGTAACTCGAAGACGGCTTGCTTGCCGGGGGTGATGTTGCCGCCGTGGCCGTTCAGAAAGACGATGCGCTTGAAGCCATGGGTGAGGAAGTTTTCGGCGAGTTCGCGAAGGAGGTCAAGGTAGAGGCGGGGGTTGGCGGAGAGGGTGCCGGGGAAGTCGAGGTGATGGTGAGAGTTGCCTAGCCATTGCAGGGGCGCGAAGAGGACGCGGGTGCCCAGGGCAATTTCCACGCGCCGCACCACTTCGCCCAACAGTAAGCTATCGGTGTAGACGGGCAAATGGTGGCCATGCTGTTCCACGGCGGCTACGGGAATCACCACCGGCGTCTGCTTGTCGAGCGCGGCGACGGCGGGCCACGATAGGTCGGCTAGATACATTTTCGATCGCTCCAAAAGGGAATTTCAGGCCAAACGCCAGCATACCCTTTTAGCGTCAGGATTAAGGTTATCGCAGAAAGACTCCGCATTTGTTTACCTGGACTGCGTGATTTTGCACCGTGTGTTAGGATATTGGACACCGAAAGAGTTCCATGAAAATATTTTTGCTGATGACGATGCTGTGCGTCTCTAGCTTTGGCGCCACGATTACCCAGACGACGGTGGGGGGGGCGAGCATTCCCGACAATGACCCCGCCGGTACTACGGTGGACCTGGTTTTCGCCGATACCCGCTTGATCACCGGAAACCTGACGGTGACGATCAACTCTCTCGTGCATCCCTGGATTGGCGACTTGACGGCCACCATTACCCATGTCGACACCGGGACCACGATCAGCCTGTTTCAACGGCCTGGCCGAACGACTGTGCGCAGTGGATGTGGCGCTCGTTTTAATGGGAACTACACGTTTTCCGATGCCGGCACCGCCACATTGGGGGCGAGCTGTCCTGCGGGAAGCGATGTTGCCGGGGGCACGTTCCGGGCGAGCGCGGATTCCGGGGCGTCGGACGAGCTTGCGGTGATTCTGAGTTCCGCTTTCAATGGGCAGACGGCTGGCGGCACGTGGAGGCTCTTTTTGAGTGATCGATTGGGTTCGGACACGGGTGCATTTGGGTCGTTCACGTTGCAGGCGGATGTACCTGGTGGGGCGAATCCGGAGCCGGGGACGGTAATTTTGGTTGTTGGCGGGTTGGGTGTGATGGGTTGGGTCCGGCGGCGGGGGCGGTCGTGCGGTTGGAATTTTAGAGGTTGACCACGTCATCCCCTCCCTTACGGTCGGGGTTCTGTACCCATGTGCCCGGCCGGACACGGTTGCGTACTGGAGGTTAAGGTTCCTTAGCAGTGACTTAGTGTCACTCCCCACAAATGCGCGTGGCGACTTACTTGGATGCCCGTCGCTTGTAACTCATTCATTTACTGATGACATAGGCAAGAATGCGTCCAGTAAGCTAGAACTTTCATACCCATAGAACTAAGGTGATTTTCTGGTCGTCACTCAGGTGAAGCTACCCCCAGGGTCCTATTGTCCTCCCGCTACGGTACCGGTAAGGTTATTACAGTAGATCTGCTTCACGGGCCTTAGAAAAGCTCAATAGGTTCTACGCATAAAAGGGTATTACTGTGAACCACTTTCCTCGTCTCTCTACGCTTCAGACCTTAGCCACTTCCGTCGTCGTTTTAGCTTCACTTGTCTTGCCGGTGCAGGCTACCAATCTGGTGGTGAATGGCTCGTTTGAAAATATTGGGACGAACACGGCCAGTTTTTCGATTAGCAAAGATGGTGTGCTGCCAAACTGGGCGGCTACCCCGAGCGGCAACAAGATTCTCGATTGCCTGATTGTCGCGGGAGCCACCATGAATCTCTGCGGGACGACGGCGTTCGGAGGGGGCTTTACGTTTTGGGAGAATCCGGGGCCGAGCCCGGATGGCGGGAATTTCGTGGGGATGGACGGGTATAACGCGTATAGCACGCCCCTCACTCAAACGATTACTGGCCTGCTGCCGGGGGCGAGCTACGCGATCTCGTTTTATCAGGCGGCGGGGCAGCAGCGTGGTTTTGACGGCGCGACGACCGAACGCTGGCAGGTGCAGTTCGGTAGTGCGAGCCAGCTATCCGTGCTGATGAGCAATGCGAATCACGGCCATGTCAATTGGATGAGCCAGACGCTGACTTTCACCGCGTCGGCCGCTAGCCAAGTGCTTAGCTTTATCGCGATCGGGACGCCCAATGGATTACCGCCCTTCGTCCTGCTGGACGGCGTTTCTATCAACCAAGTTCCGGAACCGGCCACCAGCGGGTTGATTGTTTTGGGAATGCTGGCCATCCCGGTCGCGGCGCGCTTCCGGCGGAAGAGTTAGTCGAAACGCCCTATTTTTTAAAGCGCGCGGGGTCGATATTTCAGGTGGATGTCATTTCTTACGCCAGTTGCGCTCGATCTATGGCGGCTGTGTATTTGGCTGGCGCTGCTGATGCTGATTTTTGCGACCGTGGAAAAGCTTTGGTCGCTGCATCCCCAAAAGCTTTTCCGGCGCGCGTTTGGGCTGGATGTGGTCTATTTTTTCCTGAGTGGCATTGTGCCGAAGCTGCTACTGATTTTGCCCATTACTTTGCTGGCCGCGACGGCGCACCAGTTGGCGCACCCGTTAGTACCCGGCGGTTACTATGCTTGGGTGGCCGGCCTGCCGCTGGCCTGGCGCATTTTGGCCGCCCTGGTGGTGAGCGAAATAGGTTCTTATTGGGGCCATCGCTGGTCCCATGAAGTTCCTATGCTTTGGCGCTTTCATGCGCTCCATCACAGCGCCGGTGAGATCGACTGGCTCGTGAATTCGCGGGCCCATCCGGTGGACATGGTCATTATCCGGCTGTGCGGCCTGGTGCCTATGTACCTGCTGGGCTTGGCGCAGCCGCTGGGCAACCGGCTGGACCTGGTGCCGTTGCTGGTGACGGTGGCGGGGACGATGTGGGGCTTCTTTATCCATGCCAATGTCCGGTGGCGCTTTGGCGCTTTGGAGTCGCTGCTGTCCTCGCCCGCCTTCCACCATTGGCACCACACCAACGACAGCCCGGAGCACATCAATAAGAATTACGCCTCCATGCTGCCCTGGGTGGACCGTTGCTTTGGCACTTTCTATTTACCGAAGCGCCAGTGGCCGGCGAAATATGGCATTGACGGGCCGACACCGGATACTCTGGCCGGGCAATTGCTGCAGCCGTTGGACCCGCGCACGTAGAATCGGGTGTGTTAGGCTGACCTAGCTGGGAAGACATTTTTGGCGAACGACCTCGAGAACATAGGGCGCCGCGTGCGCATGAAAGACATTGCCGTTGAGCTTGGCCTGTCGGTGGTGACAGTGTCGAAGGTTTTCCGGGGACGTAGCGACATCGGGAACGACACGCGCCAACGGGTGCTGGCCCGGATGGCGGAGTTGAATTATCAGCCGAACGTCGCCGCCCGGTCGCTGGCCACCGGACGGAGCTTCACGATGGGCTTTGTAGTGCCTGACTTGATGCATCCCTTTTTTGCCGAGATTGCCAAGCACATGGCGGGCGTCTTGCGGCCCAAGGGCTACCATCTGATGATGTCTTCTTCGCTCGCCGAGGCCGATGTCGAAGGGGAGCAAATTGAGCACTTGCTGGCCCGGCGCGTGGATGTGCTGATTGTCGCTTCGTCGCAAGCCGATGGCGGCTTTCTGGAACGCCTGCTGAACGGCCACGTGCCGCTGATTCTGGTGGACCGGCAATTCACCGGGTTTCCGGCGCATTTTGTCGGGGTCGATGACGAGCTGACGGGGCGCTTGGCGACGCGTCATCTGGTGGAGCAGGGCTACCGGCGCATCGCCCATATTGGGCCCTCCATCGCTAGCACGGCGGCGGGCCGGGCAGCCGGATTCCGGCAGGCGTTGGCCGAAGCTGGAGTGACGATTCCTCCTGACTATGTGCAGGCCACGACGCACGGGGGCGATAAGGCCGAGGAAAGCGGCTATAGCGCCATGGAGCGATTGCTGGCCCTGCCGGTGCGGCCCGATGCGGTTTTCTGTTTCAACGACCCGACGGCGATCGGCGCGATGAAGGCGATTCTCGAAGCCGGCCTGCGCATTCCGCTGGACATGGCGGTGGTGGGCTGCGGCAATATCCGCAACTCTGATTTTCTGGCGGAGCCGCTGACGACGATTGACCAGGATGGCCGCGGGATTGGGCTGAAGACGGCGAAGTTGGCGTTGAGTTTGGTGGAGGCACCGGGGCGGAGGCGGACGATCCTGCTGGAGCAACGCCTGATTCCACGCGCTTCCAGTTTGCGCCGCTAGGGCTCTTTGATGTAATCCCGGATGTATCGCGAACTGACGTAGCGTCGCGCGTCCTTGGCGGCATCGCTTTGCGGCGCGGTGCGGATGGCGGCCTCGTAGGCTGGCTTGGCGAGTGAGTGCTGCCCTTTCATGTCGTAGGATTGGCCTAAACGAAGCCAAGCCATCACGCTGGTATTCAGGTCTAAGTCGTTAGCTTTGGCGGTGGCTTGTTTTAAGTGGTCGATGGCGAGGTCGAAGTCGTCGTACCAGAAGCGCAGATTGCCTTTGATGAAGGCGAGCTTCTCCCAGGAGATCTTGTCGTAGCCTAAGGCACCGGTGCGTTTCAGCTTGTCGATGTCCTCTAAAATGGCGACCGCTTTATCCTTGTCGCCGAGGTCGGCGAACATTTGGGATTGTTCGAGGCGGAAGAGGTAATTGCGGGGGTAACGGGCGGTCATTTCGGCGAGCAGGGGCAGGGCGTCCTGAGACCGGCGCTCGCGGCGATAGATGACACCCAGCAGGATTTGGGCGTCCATTTTGTTATTGGTGCCCTTTTCGGCGACGAGGCGCAAGGCGCGAATGCCGGCCTCTTTGTCGCCACGGATGCCGCTGAGGAATCCTAGAAAGCGAATATAGCCGGGCAGGCTGCCGACGATGTAGTCGTGCGCCCCCTGGACCATCCGGGCGTCGATGAAGGCCGGATCGAGCTCCACCACGCGGTTCGAGAGTTTGCGGGCGCTGGTGGCATCGCGCAAGGCATCCATGTAAGTTTTGCGGACGAGAAAGCCGCAGTTGCCGCGCAATCCGTAAGCCACGCCGAGCGCGTAGATTGACCGCGTGTCGGCTGGATTCCGGTCAATGCGGGCTTGCGCGAACTTCATGGCGTTGGCGATGGCGTCGTCGAAGCGGCGCAGGTCTTCGGGCTTGGGCTCCATTTTGGCGCGGCGCAGGAAAGGGTTGGCGCCGGTGACCAACTCGCTTTCGAGCGCGCCGGCCCGATAGAGTTCGCGATAGAGCAAGGCCTGGGCCAAGTGGTTGTAGGGCTCAGGGCCGGCCGGTTTGGCGGCGATCTCTTTCTCGAATTCGGCGACGGCGTCGTCGTACTCCAAGCTGTAGAAATGTTCGAATCCTTGGGCGGCCAGAGGATCCTGCGCGGCCAGGATTCCTACGATTCCGAATGTCCACAGCCACAAACTGAGCGCCATCAACCCTATTGTAAGGCGATCCACCTGTTTGGGCCTGCCCCCGCCGTTATATAATGGCCAGCGGACCCCGATGTTCATTGCCAATCTGCCAGCCGAAAGGATGTCCCGGTGACTCCCACCGACATTCATCACCCTGATTACTTCCACAAAGTCGTTGACTGCCAGTGGGGGTGCCCCGCCCACACCAATGTGCCCGAGTATATCCGGCTCATTGCGCAAGGCCGTTATACGGACTCTTATCTGCTCAATCGCGCGTCGAACGTCTTCCCTGGCGTGTTGGGGCGGACGTGCGACCGGCCTTGCGAGCCGGCGTGCCGCCGCAGCCGTTTGCCCGAGCCGGGCGAGTCGGCGGAAGAGGCGAAGCCGGTGGCGATCTGCCGGTTGAAGCGCGTGGCCGCCGATCTGCGTGACGACATTACTGACCGTTTGCCGAAGGCTCCGGCGGTGAAGAATGGCAAGCGGATCGCTTGTATTGGCGCGGGTCCGTCGGCGTTGACGGTGGCGAATGACCTGCTGCCGCTGGGCTATTCGGTGACCATGTTTGAGAAGCAGAGCAAGCCTGGCGGCTTGATGCGGACCAACATTCCGTCGTTCCGGCTGCCGGAGAAGGTGCTCGACGATGAGGTGGGCTACATTCTCGATATGGGTGTCGATATTCGTTATAACTCGCCCATTTCGAGTTTGAAGAGCGTGTTGGATGAAGGCTTTGACGCGGTGTTTGTGGGGACGGGCGCGCCGCGGGGCAAGAATCTTGACCTGCCGGGCCGCACCGAGTCGGGCCGCATTCACATTGGCATTGACTGGCTGGAGTCAGTGGCGTTCGGCCATGTGACGACGATTGGCGAGAAAGTGCTGATCATCGGCGTGGGCAACACGGCGATGGATTGCTGCCGTTCGTCGGCTCGCATGGGCGGCAAGACGATCAAGGTGATGGCGCGGCGGCCACGCGGCTTTTTTAAGGCTTCGCCCTGGGAATTGGACGACGCTGAGGAAGAGGGCGTCGAGATCGTGATCAACCATGCGCCCAAGCGCTTTGTGATCGAGAACGGCAAGCTGACCGGCATGGAATTCGAGCGGCTGGAATGGGACGCCGAAGCGAAGAAGTCGAAGACGATCGACACGGTGATTCTCCCTTGCGACGACGTGATTCTGGCGATCGGGCAGGACAACGCCTTCCCTTGGATTGAGCGCGACCTGGGCATTGAATTCGACAAATGGGGCATGCCGGTGGTGGATGAGAAGACTTACGTCTCCACGCACCCCCGCGTCTTCTTTGGCGGCGATTCGGCTTGGGGCCCGAAGAACATTATCTGGGCCGTGGAGCATGGCCATCAGGCCGCGATTTCGATTCATCAACATTGTCATGAGCTTTCGTTGCATGACCGTCCGGCACCGCATGTAAATCTGATTTCGCAGAAGATGGGCCTGTCCGAGTGGAGTTACGCCAACGACTATAATTCGGCTCATCGCCAAAAGATGGAGCACGTCGACCTGGTGAAGAGATTCCGCGAGCTGAATATCGAAGTGGAGATGGGCTTCTCCGCAGAGCAGACGGCGCGCGAAGTGCAGCGTTGCCTGAATTGCGATATTCAAACCGTATTTACTCCTAAACGTTGTATTGAGTGCGATGCTTGCATCGACATTTGTCCGGTGCAGTGCCTGACGATTACTCGTAACGGCGATGAGGATGACTTACGCGGGCGTTTGTCGGCGCCCGCCACTAACATTACGCAAGCGCTGTATGTTTCCGACGCTTTGCCGCAAACGAAGCGGATTATGGCTAAGGACGAAGACGTTTGCGTTCATTGCGGCCTGTGCGCCGAACGCTGCCCCACCGCTGCCTGGGACATGCAAAAATTCGAAATTCTTATCGCCCAAGCAGGAGATTTGTGCCTCACTCCGCAACTCGTTTGAACGACTTTGCCGTTAAGCTGGCGAACCCCAATGGCTCGGGTTCGGCCAGTGCGAACGGCCTTTTGATGCAAGCCATGTTTCGCATGGGCGTGCCGGTATCGGGCAAGAACCTGTTCCCTTCGAACATCCAGGGACTGCCGACGTGGTATGAGATTCGGGTAAGCGGCGAGGGTTATATGGCCCGTTCGCTGGATTATGACCTGATGGTCGCCATGAACGCGCAGACTTACGACCGCGACATCAAAGAAGTGCGGCCGGGCGGCTACGTATTGTATGACTCGTCCTGGCCGCTGGATCCGCGGATGATGCGGACCGATGTCGGCTTTCTCGGCGTGCCGCTGGCTAAGATGTGTAACGAGCAATTCGCGGAGCCGCGCGAGCGGGTGTTGATGAAAAACATCGCCTATGCCGGATCGATGGCGGCGTTACTTTCGCTCGATATGAAAGTGGTTGAGCAGTTACTCACGGAGAAATACGGCGGCAAGAAGGGCCTGAAAGAGAGTAACCAAAAGGCGCTCGCCATTGGTTACGACTACGCCGCGAAGCACTTTAATTGCCCCTTGCCGTTTCACCTTGGTGCGATGAATGAGAACGGCGATAAGGTATTGATGGACGGTAACACGGCGACGGCCTTGGGTTGCCTTTACGCCGGGGCGACGGTGGCTGCCTGGTATCCGATTACACCCGCCACTTCGGTAATGGACGCTTTTACGCGTTTGTGCGCGAAATACCGCAAGGATCCGGATACGGGTAAGAATAACTACCTGATCGTGCAAGCGGAAGACGAGCTGGCCGCGATTGGCATGGTGATCGGGGCGGCCTGGAATGGGGCGCGCGCCTTTACTTCGACGGCTGGCCCGGGCATTTCACTCATGAACGAGTTACTTGGTCTGGCTTACTATGCCGAGATACCGGCCGTGGTGATTGACGTGCAACGCGTGGGCCCCTCGACGGGAATGCCCACCCGGACGCAACAGGGCGACATTCTTTCTTGCGCTTATGCGTCGCATGGCGATACGAAACATATCCTGCTTTTCCCGGCCAATCCGGCCGAGTGTTTTGAATTCGCGGTGAAGAGCTTTGATTTAGCGGAGCAGTTCCAGACGCCGGTGATCATGCTTTCTGACCTCGATATCGGCATGAACGATTGGGTGGTGCCGCGGCTGACTTGGAACGACGAATGGCGGCCCAACCGGGGCCCGGTGCTGACGGCCGAGGACTTACAAGCGATGAGTAAGTACTTCCGGTATTCGCCGCGGAATGAAGACGGCGTGGCGGCGCGGTCGCTGCCGGGCGTGGATGCGAAGGGCTCGTTCTTTACGCGCGGGTCAGGACACAACCGCTTCGGCATCTATACCGAAATTCCGGATGAGTATCAGGACGTGCTTGACCGGTTACTTGAGAAGCATCAGGCATCGGCCAAGTTTATTCCGGCACCGGTGATCCTGAACCGTTCAGGGGCTAAGATCGGCGTCATTACGTTGGGCGGCTGCGACCCGGCCGTCCGCGAAGGGCTGGACCAATTAGAAGCGGCGGGGATCGCCGCCGATTATATGCGTATCCGGGGCTTTCCTTTCGATGAGCCGGTGACGGAGTTTCTGATGAATCACGATTACACGGTGATCATTGAGCAAAACCGTGACGCTCAGTTGCGCTCGTTGTTGACTCTCGAAACCAAGGTGCCGAAAGAGAAGATGCGTTCGGCGCTTTTCTACGGCGGTTTCCCGCTTTCCGCCCGGCAAGTATTCGAATCTATCAAGAAATTCCAGGAGCAGTAAGTGCCATCGATTACTAAACCTCTCGCGACGCATCCGAGTTTGGCCCGCAACGAGGTGGGCCTCACGATCCGCGATTACGAAGGAGCTATGTCGACGTTGTGCGCCGGCTGCGGGCACGACTCGATTACGGCGGCGATTATTCGCGCGGTGTGGGAATTGTCACTCGAACCCCACATGATTGCCAAGATGAGCGGCATTGGCTGTTCTTCGAAGACGCCCACTTACTTTGTGAGCGGCGCGCATGGATTTAATTCGGCCCACGGACGGATGCCGGCGATTGCGACAGGGGCTAATGCGGCAAATCGCGCTTTAACTTACATTGGCGTGTCGGGCGATGGCGACTCTTTGTCGATCGGCTTGGGGCAGCTTTCGCACGCGATCCGGCGTAACTTGAAGATGGCTTACATTCTCGAGAATAATGGCGTATACGGCTTGACGAAGGGGCAGTTCTCGGCCAGTAGCGATCTGGGATCGCAGAGTAAGCGCGGCGAGCCGAATCGGGTATCGCCGATTGACCCGGCACTATTGGGGCTCAGCATTGGCGCGACTTTTGTGGCGCGTAGTTTCTCGGGCGATAAAGAGCAGCTGGTGCCGATTATCAAAGCGGCGATTGCGCATCGCGGCTTTGCGCTGGTGGATGTGATTTCGCCTTGCGTGACGTTTAATGACCACGCGGGTTCCACCAAAAGTTACAGCCATGTGCGCGAGCATCAGTTACGAGCCATTGAGACGGATTTCGTGCCGCCGGCCCCGGAGATTTTGGCCCAGATCGACCCGAAGGGCGTGACCAGTGTGCAGATGCATGATGGCAGCACGATCCGCTTTACGTCGTTGCCGCCGGACTACGATCCGACTGACCGGCAGAAGGTCTACAACTATCTGCAAGATCAGCAGGGCCAGGGCAATGTGGTGACGGGGCTGCTGTATGTGGATGAGAGCGCGCCGGATATGCATGAGTTGGCGAATTCGACGGAGGTGCCGCTGAGCCAGATTCCCTTTGAGGCGTTGTGCCCGGGGGCGGCGACGCTGGCCAAGTTGCAGGAAGAGTTCCGTTAAGGCGCGCTGAATAGGGTGAGTTTGTTTTCTCTCCAAGCCTATCCGATCTACATCTGATGTGGCAGTGCCGTGTAATGCCGCCTAGTGGACCGTTTGGGGTGTAGACTACGATGAGCGGCCGCGCAGATGGATGAGCGGCGAGGAAGGAAGCCATGAAGCGTCTTTTGCTGAGGAAATTGCTGAATCCGGGGATATGGCGCGGGGTAGTTGGCGCGGCGGTCTTCGTCACATCGATGGCGGCGCAGGGGCCGCCACGGGGAGCGCCGCCGAAGCGCGGGCTGCCGGACGGGCCGGGGAAGATGGTGGTGCAACAAGTCTGCGGATCAACTTGCCATGGCGCGGAGATCGTCGCGGGGAGGGGATACTCGCGCGACAACTGGGCCACGACGGTGAACGGGATGATCGCGCGTGGGGCCAAGGCAAGTTCGACGGAGTTTGGCGAAATTGTCGATTATCTGACGAAGAATCTTCCGCCGCGCACGGGTACGGCCGGAGCGGGAGGCGTGGGCTTTATTGGCAGCGGTCCGGATGATGCGCATCTGGTGGACGGCGACGCGGCCGAACGCGGGAAGTCAGTTTATGTGGCGGAGTGCATTACTTGCCATGGCAACCGCGGGCGCGGTGGGCCGGACTCGTTGCCGCCGCCCCAACGCGGAGCCGATTTGGTGCGGTCATTGGTGGTGTTGAAGGATCGCTACGGCGCGACGGTCAGCGAATTTCTGAAGAAGGGCCATCCCATGCAGAGCGGCAAACCGAGTGCTTCCATGGATGGGGCGCAAGTGCTGGATCTGGCGCATTTTCTGCATTTGAAAGTGAACGATACGCTGCGGAGCGGGCCGTTTTCGCAGGTAATTAATGTATTGACGGGCGATGGCGCGGCGGGCAAGCAATATTTTAATGGCGCGGGGGGATGTAACAAGTGTCACTCCGTGACGGGCGACTTGGCGGGCGTGGGCAAGAAATACGACGCGCCGGCTTTGCAACAGAAATTTCTATTTCCCAAGAGCTTTAGTGTGGG
>JANLPT010000268.1:0-4401 GCA_031367405.1 Bryobacteraceae bacterium | reverse complement strand
TAGGGGAAGCTGCCAGCTTCCCCTACAGCAACTCACGCTTTTTGCGACGCCCTCTTAGCAACGAGGAGAAAAGGCCACGCCGCCGAGCCATTGCCAGGCCCGCGCTTTGAAGTTGGCCGCGCGTGCTGACCGCCACATCGCCGCTTTCCATCCCCACGCCGCGAAGCATAGCTTCACCGAAGGTCTGCGTGTCCAAAGCCTCACTTTGGGCACGAGGCGAAAAACAACTGGAAAGCGGCCGATGACAACGAGCGAGATTCTAGCAGCGACCCCATTCACACCCGCAGCCGGCAAGCGCGGCGGATCGTTCCAGGTGGACGGTCGTCTCAAATGAGACTATCCGTAGTATCAAATGAAAAAGATCGCGATAAAACTTCACGCCAAGCAGCCCTCCGGGATGAAAAGCGTCCAAGCCAAAAGCGGTCACTGGGCGGGGAACAAAGATCAAAACGGGGTAGTCGGGTTTTGCGTTTACGGCAAGACCCGCTCGTTCGCGGGCAAAAGTGTTTCTCAGAAGTTTGCTCCGTTTAATCTGGTTCAGGTCATCCAGGACGGGCTGCCGGTTCAGGAGCTGTACGACTTGCAGGCCAGTCTCGACGTGCCGATGGAGCAACTCTTCCCCATGCTCGGCATCTCCAAGGCCACGCATCATCGCCGGAAAGCGAGCGGCAAGCTGGATGCAGGTGAGTCGGATCGCGTCGTGCGCTTTGCCCGGCTCATGGGCAAGGCCGTCGAAGTCATGGAGTCCGAGGAAAACGCCCGCCGATGGCTGACCTCGCCGCAAGTCGGCTTGGGCGGTGCGGTGCCACTGGCGTTCGCCAAGACCGAAGTGGGCGCGCGCGAAGTCGAGGACTTGCTCGGTCGCATAGAATATGGGGTTTATTCCTGATGCTGGAAGCGTGGCGGATCATCAAGGAGAAGCATGCCGCCACGGCGTTTTCCGGTGAAGGCGCGGCCAAGACCGGGGGCCGATGGAACTCGCGGGGAGTGCCGGTCGTTTACACGAGCAGCACCAAATCCCTAGCCGCGCTGGAAAGCCTGGTTCACCTGAACCCGCCGGTCCTTTTCAAATACGCCGCCATTCGTATCAAGTTCGACGACGCGCTCCTCGAAATCATGCCGGCCAGGAACCTTCCCGCGGACTGGCGGGCGGAACCGCCGCCGCCGTCCAGCAAGGCGGTGGGCGACGGCTGGGTTTGGGAAGCGCGCTCGGCTGTGCTCGCGTTGCCGAGCCTCCTCATTTCGGGTGAACCCAACTACCTGCTCAACCCGGCGCATCCTGACTTCAAAAAAATCTCCATCGGCAAGCCGGAGCCGTTTGCCTTTGATCCGCGACTGCTCGCGTGACCCCGCATGACCGCCGCGCCTCCAAGTTTGGAAAACCCACGGCCCAATCCCGACTGTGCCGCGCTGACTTTGAACGAGAAAACACTGGAAAGCGGTCGATGACAACGAGCGAGATTCTAGTAACGACCCCATTCACACTTCGTTGAGAGTCATGCCGCGAAGGTGCCACGCCGCCGAGCCATTGCCAAGACCGCCCCGCGGAGTTAGCCGCGCGCGCTGACCGCCACATTGCCGCTTTCCATCTCCACGCGGCGAAGCATAGCTTCCCCGAAGGTCTGCGTGTCCAAAGCCTCACTTTGGGCACGAGGCGAAAAACATGAGCGACAGCCTTCGAATCACTTCAATCAAATTCAAGAATTATAAAGCATTCCGGGAATACTCTGTCGCTTTGAATAGGTTCAATGTTCTTGTCGGCCCCAACAACGCCGGTAAGTCGACCATCTTGGGTGCAATTCGCATTTTGTCGGAAGGCTTGCGAAAAGCGCGAAGCAAAAGTCCGGAGATTTTGCCAGGACCACCCGGAACTGTGCGTGGATACGCAATTGATTTACGGAGTCTGCCAGTCTCAACGGAAAATGTGTTTCATAACTACGAAGATTCGGAGCCTGCGATAGTTAACTTTCGCCTCTCGAATGGGAACGAATTATTACTCTACTTCCCAGAGAAAGGAACTTGCTACCTGTTTGCAAAAGGTGACCGCGCGGTGAGATCACCTGCGGATTTCAAAAAAGCATTTGATATGAAGGTGTCATTTGTGCCGGTGCTAGGTCCCGTAGATCACAACGAGCGCCTTTTTGCCCCAGAGGCCGCACGGTTGGCCCTTCTGTCGCATGGTGCGTCCCGGAACTTCCGTAACATTTGGCATCATTTCCGCGAGGGGTTTAATGAGTTCCGAACAATGGTTCAACAGACCTGGCCGGGTATGGATATAAAGCCGCCGGAGATGCTGTGGGACGGGGAGCATCAGATTTTGCGTATGTTCTGTCCCGAACAGAGATTCGACCGAGAAATTTTTTGGGCGGGTTTTGGTTTTCAAGTCTGGTGCCAGATGTTGACCTTCATGCTTCAAGCAAAGCAGTCGTCTTTACTGGTGATCGACGAGCCCGACATTTACCTGCACTCCGATCTCCAACGGCAGTTAGTTACCATCTTGAGTGAATTGGGTCCCGACATTATCTTGGCTACGCATTCCACGGAAATTATTGCGGAAGTCGACGCGGACACAATTTTGAACGTAAATAAGCGTTTCAAGTCGGCCCGGCGCATTCAAAACTCTCGTGAGTTACAGGATGTTTTTTCGGTATTGGGTTCCAATCTCAACCCAACTTTAACGCAGCTAGCAAAGACAAAGAGGGTTGTCTTTGTCGAGGGTAAAGACTTTCAGATTATCGCGCGCTTTGCCCGCAAACTCGGCGCCGAAGCGGTCGCAAACCGCGCTCACTTCGCGGTTGTTCCCGTTGAGGGTTTCAATCCGCAAAAGGTTAAGGACTTTTCGTCTGGAATGGAACAGACGCTTGGTACCAAGTTAACGAAAGCAGTAATTTTCGACCGCGACTACCGCTGCCAAAGTGAAGCCACTCAGATCACGGCAGATCTATCCCGCTTTTGCTGGTTCGCAACAGTTCACGAGCGCAAGGAGATCGAAAATTATTTGCTGGAGCCTAATGCTATCGCACTCGCTATCAAGAAACGACTCTCCGGACGAGGGGCGGCAACAACGGTGGACATCGAGGCAGATCACATTCCAGATCTGCTTATGCGGCTTACAGAGCCGCTAAAGAATAGGGTTCAAGCACAGTTGGTGACCTCGCGGCAGATGTTCGAGAAACGATCCCAGCCAGGACTCCATGGGAGCAACTCCTCCCAAGCTGCGATGGATGAATTTGACCGGGCGTGGAGTGCTTTTGAGGACAGGATGAAAATCATTCCAGGAAAGGAGGTTCTATCTCTCCTAAATGAATTCCTCCAGCGCGAGCATGCTTGCGCTTTAACTCCTGGGTCTATTGTCGAATCATTTCAAAAGCAGGATGTCTTTCAAGACGTTCAGAAATTGATAGCTAAGCTTCAAGAACTGAGTGTGCATACTGTCGCTCTGGACGAGGACTGAACTTGCCAACGACTTTGTCGATTCAAGTTGATCCTTCGCTCCGCCGCCAGCTTTCCGACGCTTACTTGCTCCAGCCATCTTCCCGGTCTCATGCCTTCGCCTTCCTCTCATCCGCGCGATCCTTTGCATGGGGTCACGCTGGAGACGATGGTGCGCCAGTTGGTCGGGCGGCATGGGTGGGAGGTGATGGGGTGGCGGATTCCGATCCGGTGTTTCCAGCTCGATCCGAGCGTGAAATCCAGCCTGACCTTTCTGCGCAAGACGCCGTGGGCGCGGAAGAAGGTGGAGGCGTGGTTTGCCGCGGAGGCAGAGGATGCTCCGCCGGAGTCGAATGCGGGAAGCTGATGCGGAAATCGAGACGTTCGCGTTTTACGACGACGGTCATTTCCAAACACCCCGATCGCGACGAGGCCACCGGGTCTCTCCGCGGGTCAGAAGAGCGAGCGGTAAAAGGCGGCGTAGCGCTCCGCCAGCGCGTCCCAGTGGAAGCGCGTCCACGCCCATTCCGCCAGCGCCGCGCGAGCTTCCGGTGTCTGGCGGTCATGGGAAAAAAAGCGCGCCAGCTCTCGCCGCACATCGTCGGTGCGCGGGGCGCAGATGAAACCGCGGCCGCCCGCCAGCTCCTCGGCCCACGGCGTTTCCACAGTTGTCAGCACGGGCGTGCCGACCTGGCAGGCTTCGAGCACGGCGAGGCCGAAGTTTTCCGAATGTGTGGGCAGGCAGAAAAGATCGGCCCCCTGGAAATACTTCCACCGCTCCTCGCCCCACACCGCGCCGAGCCAGTCGATGCGCGGGAGGGTGCGTGAGTTTTCCTCCGCGAAGCGCCGCAACTGCGCGACGTAGCCGGGCTCCCCATCGCCGACGATGACGAGCCGCGCGGGCGCGGAAAGCTCCATGGACGCCAGCGCCTGTAGCAGCAGGTCGAGCCCCTTTTTCACATGGATGCG
>JANLPT010000248.1:0-4817 GCA_031367405.1 Bryobacteraceae bacterium | reverse complement strand
GTGCGCTTACGCGCAGCCTTGACCCGCACCCTCACCCGCCCCCGAATTCTTCCCATCTTATTGACTTGACATTTCCGCCCGGCTCATGGAGGGCCACCCCGTGGATGCGGTTGTTTCCCCCCGTGGATGCGGTTGTTTCCCCTAGGGCTCTTTCATCCCCTACCATATGCCGGTTTATCCCGGCGCACTGCCCGGCACTATCAATTATCGACTTTCTATCGATTACCCAGCACTATCGATTATCGATTCCTTCCCGATCTAGTTTCATCGGGAGCGGCATTCCAGGCCCCGGGCTAGCGACAAGTAGAAACATGTCGGGGTGCCTCGAATTACCATGCCCGGCGAGGCGGCGGTAGAATTGCGGCGAGGTTGAGGCTCGCCGCATAGTTTCGGCAACAAACTGTTTTGATTGAATTGCTTAAGCAGAAGTCGGGGAGGTTCGGGAGCACGACTTTCCCCGCTGCTGACGATGGCTGATCTGGACGGCATCTCCGCCACTCCTGCCGCAGGGGATCACAGATCTGGCTGGACTTTCAGACAGGAGTGCGTGTTAGTTGTGCGGACCCGGCGGCGCAACATTCTGGTGCCCACCAGAATCGCACCTCCCAAGGTTAGCGCCAGGCTTGAAGGCTCCGGCGTATTGAAAGACGGTGTTATTTGAATGGTGTCGAACCCGTTTTGGTTGAGCGAGGAGAGAGTCAGATTCATCGAGATACTTTGCGTACTACCGACGATCAGAGGAGACCCCAGGTTGAAGTCCAGCGTCTGACCCGTTGACCCCGTCAGAACGAGGGGACCGGCCGTGAATGGGTTGGAGAGAATCGTTGCCGGAGTGGAGCTCTGGAAGAGCTGAAAATGGAGATCGGTCATGGTCTGTCCGGTGTTATTGGTGATGGCAAACAAGAGCGGATAGTTGGTAACGGGACCCCCCACAAAGTTATAGCGGATGCCGCAACCTCCGGTTCCGAGGCTGACACCAAAGGAGTTGCCACCCGTAGAAGGAGGGGGAATCGTAGAGCAACCGCCGGGAATCGCGGAGAACGATGTAATCGTCCCCGCAAAGGAGGCCGCGGAAGCCACAGTCAGCAGCGCTCCTGCCAGGATCAGCCTGGCGATTGCGGGCATTTGCAATTTCAGTGTCCGCTTGATGGCGGGCGTCTGGGACCAAATCGAGAGTCTCGTTGTTAATCTCATGGTTATCTCACTTGTGTTGGTTATTTGAGGTAAATCGCAGGAATCGCGCCGGCCTTAGTTGGCGCGTTCCTACAAGCCGTCAGGAGCCCTCATTGTTGAGAGGCGGTAACGCCTGATCTCCCTCCGGTTTTGAATGCGCGAGCCCTCGCAAAAGGGGGCCAAGTTTTTTTCGTGACCCCGATTTTCTTCCACCGACCCCAGCCCCCAGGCACCTGAAAATGGGGAATGAGGGGGACGGAATGAGGGGGACGGAATGAGGGACGGAATGAGGGGGACGACGGAATGAGGGGGACAGTCTGCTATGAGCCCTCTGCACCGCGAAAGCGTCGACACTTCACCCGCGAAGGTGGGTATTGGGGAGTGTGAATTGGTAGAGTTACACGACACTCCGTTTAGGAGGGGGGATACAGTCGTAGAATAATGAGGCAGATATCGGCCGGCGGACGTCACTCAGAAGCCAGAAATGCGCGAGCGGTGCAGTGGGCTCTTAGCAGACTGTCCCGAATTTCCGTCCCGAATCTCCACACGAAGCGCACGACTACGCACTCGAAAAACTAATAACGGGGCCATCGCCGAATAACGGGGCCATCGCCGGGTATCCCCCGACCTTCCCCTAACTCGCAGTAAATAACGGAATGATTTCCAGGTGCCGGGCACTTTTTCAGCTGTGTTGTTTCGTCAAGACCCTTACGACGGAACTTGTCTAACGTCGGGTGGGTGTAGACTCTCTGGTGATGGCTAACAAACCTACCAACAATCCGACACAGCTAGTTTTCCAGGAAGTCTTGGACCTGCAAACGGCTCTCATGGCACGAAAACACGATGCAATTCAATTGCTCCTTGCCGACCGAAACATCATTGACGAACAACTGAAGTCTCTCGGCCATTTCGATGACGTTCCATTCGGCACGATGGCCACTACCCCCAAGGCCCAGAAAGCGGCGACCAAGCGACCCGCCAAGTCACGAGATCAGCGATTCTGCAAAATCTGCAAGGTAGACGGGCACGACGCCAGGGCGCACAAGTCTCAAGGCAAGAAGAAGAAGGCGTTCACAGCCGAAGAAATGGCTGCACTTTTCGGCTAGATCGACCTCGAACACATCTTGAACATTGCGGCTGCTCGTGGGGCTTGTCCTTGCTGGCCGCTTCTTTGCGTCTGGGTAGGTCTTCCTCGATTGTTTGAGAAGAAGATTGGGGTCTCGGTCACGCTTACAATCAGACAATGGAACCGGCCGCGTAAAATCAAGGGTGTAAAAAGAAGGGCATGACAAGGGCCAGCCGTCGCCGTGTTTCAGTGGAAGTTATCGACGCTTTCACGAAGGAGACGGAAACGGATGGCCAAAGATAGGATAGGACGAGAAGAGCGGGCGAGCAAGCTGCGGGAGACGGCGACGCGGGGGAGCGACCCGTTACGCGAGATGGCGGAAATGATGGCGGAGTTCATCATGGAAGCCGAAGTGAGCCAGCAGATCGGAGCGGAGGCGCACGAACGGAGCGCGGAGCGGAGCACGTACCGGAACGGATAATCGCGACCGGCGTTGGGGACACGCGTTTAGGAACACTGCAATTACAGCTGCCGAAGGTCCGCGAGGGCGGCTATGTTCCGAGTTTCATTGAGCATCGCAAACGCAGCGAGCAGGCGCTGATCAGCGTGATTCAGGAAGCGAATTCGGGGCCATCCGAATTCGGGGCCGAATTGCCGGAACGGGTGAGGGTTCCCCACAAGGCGGACAGGTTGCGGCCAGCTACGTTCCCGCAAAATGGGCCCGTCACGCGATTGAAGGGGAGCGTAGCGGTGACGCGTGGATATCATAGGGCTACGCATGATCAGGCTGTGGATCTCCCGGGGCTCGTCGCTGCCCATTCGCGAGCAACTCAGTGCGCAACTGTTGCTGGGAATCCTAAGCCAGCGTTTGGCGCCGGGCGAGAAGCTGCCCAGCGTGCGGGATCTCGCGCGGCGGCTGGAAATTCACGGCAATACGGTGCTGGCCGTTTATCGCGATCTGGCCAAACGCGGTTGGGTGAAGTCGACCCCGGGTAGCGGCGTATTCGTGCGCGAGTTCTCCTGGACGAATGGCGGCGGCGGATTGGATGATTTGGTGCGGACGTTTGCGCGCGAGGCACAGACGTTGGGGTACTCAATCGAGGAGGTGCAGGCGGCGCTTGAGCGGCTGAGAGAGCCAGAGCCCTTTCAGCGGCTGGTGGTGGTGGATTCGGACGGCGAACTGGCGCGGGTGCTGGCGGCGGAGATCGCGGCGGGCGTGGGGCGTCCGGTGGAATGGGCCAGTTGCGAGGAGGCCGCACGCGGATTGGCGCCGGGTGATTGCGTGCTGGCGAGTTCCGGACAGGTGGCGCATGTCGCGCACGCGATCGGCAACACGCCACTGCGGATCATCCACTTGAAGTCGATGCAGGATGTGTTGGCGGGCCAGCAGCGTCCTCCTTTCCCGGTCCTGGTGGCGGTGGTGTCGCGGTCGCCATCGATTCTGGCCTGGGCTGGGACACTGTTGTCCTCGTTGGGCTTTGATCCGGACAGCGTGCTGCTGCGCGACGCATCCCAGTCTGGTTGGCGGGAGGGCTTGGCGGCGTGCGCGATCGTCGCCACGGACGTGGTCTGCGCCGCGGCCTTTCCGGAGCGTTCGAGGCCCATAGTTTTCCGGCTGGTGACGGAAGAGTCCTTGGCCCTCGTCCGGCGGCTTGTGTCAGTTCAAAAAGTGTCACAAGCGCCCGTCGTCTGAAGCGGATTTGGCCTTAGGGTTCTCTATATGAGAACCTTCATCATCATCATCCTGACCGGTTGTATCTGGGCGCAGACGGCTCCGGAACGCATTGCCTGGAACCATACTCCCGAAGCGTTGGCGGGCCATTTCGTGTCGGTGAAACTGAGCGACGGAACGCAGGTGGGCGGTTACTGGACGTCGGTGACGCCGAATACTTTCACGATGCGGGTGGAGACTTCTTCGAATCGCCGCGCCTTCGCCCACGGCGTAAGAAAGATGCCGCGGGCGTCCATTGTCGAAGTAAGGGCGGGCGAGCGGAGAGTACGCGGCAGAGTGATCGGCACCATCGTTGGCATCTACGGAGTGACGTTGTTGGCCATACAACTGCCGGCCGGTGGAGGCACGCTGGTGGCACCCGTGCTGGGCAGTGTCGTGGGGTACCAGTTGGGGAAGGCGATCGACCATCGGACCCGCGAGGTGATTCTTTTGCCGGAAGACTCGCAGCCCTAGGGCATAGAAGGCATAGAAAGTCCCTGGCACCTTGGAATTCCCATGACCTAACCACCATCCAGTTTGCGGCAGACCCCACCGCTGGGAAGTTCCGTTTTCAACTTGACGATATAAGTGTCGAAGAGTGATGATCGATGATGAAACGACGTCCCACCGCACGATAACTCGCGAATAACGGGGCCATCGCCGGAATAACGGGGCCATCGCCGGGTATCCCCCGACCTTCCCCTAACTCGCAGTAAATAAATACACTTAACCCATCCCCGATCTTCGGAACTCCCCTTCGCCCGAAGATTCCTGCCATGCCAGAGAAGCCGCACCACCTAATTCAACGTGATCTGCGCCCTCACCCAGTCACAGCAAACTAAAAAATCCTCAACCAACTAAAAACAA
>JANLPT010000240.1:0-8307 GCA_031367405.1 Bryobacteraceae bacterium | reverse complement strand
ACGCCCGCGCGGCGGCATTGGTCCACCAGAACATGATGTCCGGGGCCATGCGGGCGGCGGCCATTCCCATCCCTGACCCCGCCACCATCGGTGCCTTGATTGACGCTTTAGCCACGGCATCGGCCGGGGCGACGGAGTGGAGCATCGAGCGCACCAAGCCTGCAGGACTCACCGCGAGCATCCTGCGCGAAATCTCGTTAAGGTCCGCGAAAAACTGAGGGTGGAATTACCTTCGGCGCACGACTTACAAAAATATCATCGTGTTGACCTGTTAGGACGTGGGTAGCACCAAGGTACTCTTCTGCATTTTCATTCCTTGACAAACACCTTCACATCGGAAGCATTCACAAGTCCGAGGCTACCCGCGATATTCGGATATCCATCCATCGATTCGATTCGGACCAAATAGTATGGAAGGTCTTCGTATCCGTCCATGCGCGGCCAGCCGAAACAATCTAGGAAACGCAGTCGACAAAAACCGTCTTTTACGTAAGGAAAATCATGCCGCCACACCTGTATGCCGTTGTCAGGCTGCTGAATAATGATCGCCGCCTCACCCACCGCACCCCTACCCAACCGGTTTGGCACAACAATCAAATGGGGCATGTCACTTTCGCCAGTCGCACAGATGTCACCATCCCCAAATATCAGCGTCTCGAAGACAATATTACGTAATTTCCGTAAATCCTGAAAAGGATCGCCCCACGCAGATGTTCCGTGAATTCGAACCATCGTGCGAATCAGCTCTCGTAACTGCCAACGACACTCTTGAGCGATGTGCGTAACGTCTTTCATCAATAAACGCCAAGAGTCAGAGTATAACGAGTAAGTGCTCGGCGCTGGACATCCTCCTTGGAAATCGAGGCGACTAAGCCCATCCCCTTACCCAGCCCGATGCCCCTCAACACGCCCACTCCAGCCTTTGGCCCCAACACCCCCCCCCCGCCCGCAACAAAGTACTGGTGGCTGGATCCTACCGGCAAATCCATCTGCTCAATCTCCCCGGACCTGTGCGGCCCCCCGCACCGCGAGACGCCGACTCCAACGAAAAAGAAGCCTTGAACCCGCCCAGCCGCTATCCGACGATGGACGGAGAGCTTCGCCTAGGCTTCCGGGTGGAGGCTACCAGCGCAGATGGGCCGTATTGGCGATCAGCGTCGCTGGAGAAGACGGGTTGTTTGTTATTGCCGCGTTGGGTGAGGTGAAGCCAGTATCCCGGCGGGGCAAAGCGAAGTCGGCGAGCCATTTTTGTGCCTCCGTTGAATGGTCTTTCCCCGAAATGGGGCCACCCCGTGGATGCGGTTGGTTCCTGGGTTCCTGGGTTCCGGCACCAACTGGGCTCCTGACCTATGAGACGCCCACTCAGTATTACTTTTCTAAATGAGCCCTTAATTCGGAATCTAACGCAATACAAGCTGAAGGTAACCGTCGGGACCGGTTGGAATGCGCAACCGTACTTGACCAACAGGGAGGCAATCGTGGCGACCTTTGATGGATCGACGAAAACGAAAACGCGAGTGGCGCTGGGCCGCGACGCGTTTCAACCCAACATGGGCAGCTTAGTGGGGACGGAGTTTCAGGAATGCGCCAAGGTCTTGGGAACCCGGGATGAATTGGTGCATGGGAATATTACACTCAGATTCCTTGCGAATGAAGATACCTTTTTGCGGGGAAACCAGACCGAGTCAATTAGCGGCGATCGCGTTCTCGCAATTGGTGGATCGGAGGAAGAGCGAGTGGATGGAGGGCGGACAACCAAGGTGATCGGACAACTTACTGAAACCTACGTAGCTGGTCAATTGACAACCTGCTACGGGCCCTTTAACCGCACCGACGTACTCGTCACGTGGGAGTGTTCTGGAAGTATGAGCATTACTGGAGGAGATCTTTACGAATTCAAGTTGTTTGACGGCGCATGCACGGCGTTTTCACAATCAAACACTTTGGCGAAACTTGACACCTGCGGGGTAAGTACGTCTTATACGGTCTACGGGTTAGATGTAAAATCATATCAGACCGAGGTTGAGATGATCAACGGCATCGCAACGTTGAAAACAAACGAGGTCAATGGGTTCACCAATCTACTAAGTGGGATCATTATGGGCGCAAGCGGCACAACGACCTATCTGCGGGCGCTCGAGTCAGACGTAGGCCCGCTCCTAAGTCCGCCTCTGGCGCTGGGCTGCCCGCCGTGGGATTAGAGGGACAATGCGATGGCCAATGTGATTGAGACCAGCAAATACTTACCTTGGCGAAGGGCTGACGCGCTCGTGGGAAGCTCTCTCTACTGGATTCCTATTTCTGGCGTTCCCTGCCGTGAAAGTGAGAAGCAGTGGCTGAGGCACTTTCTGCTGGCCTTCGACCACTTTATTAAAGAGGCACTCGCTTGCCGCGTGGAAGTGTTCGTGCTGCGCAAGGCAATCGTCCCCGACCTGATGGACCTGATGCTGCTCAATCTTCAAGCACTAAACCCGGTTGCCGGCGTGATGAGGGCCTATGGTGCGCCATTACGTAAGGTGCCTAACTCGCATGAGATCGAACGCATCGTAAATGAAGGCAAGCAGGACACGTTGCTCTCGATGGGTACCGACATCGGTTGGTGGTTTGCGAAAAAGAAAGCCGATATACAGCGGAATTTGTTTTTGGGAAGAGGGGGCATGGTAAATATCTGGCTGCCTCCGGACCCTAAAACTGCTCCGCCGCTATTTCCGATGCCGGAAAATATCATGAAGCATCCAAGCTTTGCCGGTATGGACATCCAGGGCGCGGTAGACGTTACGTTTTCACTGGCGGATTCATTGTTGCCCAAAAGCCTGGAAGCGTTTGGCCCGGAAATGAAGGCAGATCCTCAATATCAAGGCTTTCCGTTTGCCATCCCGTTGTTCAACAGCCAGGGCATCTTGAGCGCGCGGGGTGAACAGCGCGAAGAGTGGCTGAAGCTGGCCCCTTGCTTTTTGTCTGAAAGCCCGGTGGACGCAGGGCTTATCTTGTGGGGGAAGCCGGAAGTGGATGGAGTGATGAGGAAGGCGGTCGACGTGATGCTTGAGTTGAAGATGGAGTATCCCACGCCATGATTGGTCAACCGAAGTGCGTGCTCACCATTGAATCCTGTGCTAGCGACAGCGGCTGGTCGGTATTCCAGATTAGTTTAGGCCGATTTGCCGTGAGGCAGGAATTGAGGCCGGTTCTCGGGGAGTTCTATGCGGCTCTGGATGAGCAGGTAACGCCAGATCACCCTCAACTGGCGGTTTTTCTGCAGTTTAACCAGATGAGGAATGAAAATGCGGGCCTCCGTCTCTCGGAACACGCGCGGGAGTGGATGCCCGAGATGGGGCTTGGATACGAACCGCATCGGCCTCCTCCGACTTTGTGGTCCCGGGAGGACTTCATGAATCTCGGCATTGGCGAGATGCCGCGTGAGTTAATGCATCAATTACTCTTGGTGACGGCCGACGAAGTTCAGTCGCGCCGGGCGGTGAACGAGATGGCGGGGTTGGGCCCAGTCCTGCTGATGCGAGGTCTCGTGCAGCGTGAGGAGTTCACTAAGGTGGGCAACACGCGTTTTCGCCCCATGGTTCAAGATATCGGCCTCAAGAATTTCCCCTGGCTTGTACCGTTGTTGAGCTTGGAGACGTTTCGCTCCGCGAATGCGGAGACCTTGCAAAGGTGGGCCTGTGGTGTCACCTTCTATTTGCGAGAGAGCCCCGCAGATCAGGCAATCCTCATCGCCAGCGATAAGCCGTTGGCCTCAGCTTTGGCGGCCGCCGGGGCGAAACAAGAGAAACAGGGCGTCTGGAATTGGTCACCCGCGTCGACGTAAGCGCGGGGCAGATCCAAGAGTTAGTTGGGGGATTGGAAGAGAGGGTTGGGTCGAGGAGCTAAGAAGAAGATTGGCGCTCGTAATGGATTGAACGAACGGGGCCATCGCCGAACGAACTGGGTCGCGGTAGGGACGGCCATCGCTGACCGCCCCCCGCACAGATCCGTACGTGCGGCACTACCGCATACGGCTCCTACCTCAGAACGAACGGGGCCATCGCCGGAACGAACGGGGCCATCGCCGGAACGAACGGGGCCATCGCCGGGTATCCCCCGACCTTTCCCTAACCCGCAGTAAATAAATATAGTTAACCCATCCCCGATCTTCGGAACTCCACTTCGCCCGAAGATTCCAGTCATGCCAGGCAAACCGCGCCACCCCATTCAACGCCAGCCGCGTCTTTACCCGTTCCCCGAAATGGGGCCGCCCGTGGATGCAGTTGTTTCCGCCACGTAAGGGAGAGGATGCCGGGGATGCTTAGTCAGCTAGGCAGCATCAGCGGTATATCTCCCGGTGATGGCCGACCTTCACCACTGTTACGACGAGTTGCCGGTCGTCGATGCCGTAAACAATCCGGTAAATACCCTGACGCACCCGGTATTTGTCTTCGCCAGACAGTTTTTCCGCACCCTTTTGGCGAGGGTTCGCCGCCAAAGTTCGAATCCGTTCGACCACGCGCAGGCGGTCTTTCTTGGGAAGATCCTCGATCTCCTTGGCGGCCGATTTCCGGATTTGCAGCCTATAACTTGCCACGTTGCCGCAAGTCTTTCACCAAATCCTCAAAGGCGAGTACTGGCTCCTTGGCCCGCTCGCGAAACGCGGCCAAGTCCTCGCCATCTTCCAGCAGGCTAAGGCGGATGGACTCATTGATGAGTTCCGAAACCGAATGGTCTGTTTCGGCGGCCTTTAATCTTAGGGCTTTGTGGAGAAAGGGATCCAGATAGACCGTGGTCCGGCTCGTGTTGGTCGGCATGGAGCCAGTATAACGTTATGACGTCATGGTGCGATCATAAGAGTCGCCTTCGCCGTCTTTTTAGACGTGGCGAATCACGGGATGGTCATGGGCGAAACATAAGGCAGCCGAGCCGGGCAGTTCGATGAACGATTTCAGTTTCCGGTCCCATGAGCGGGTTACAATTTTGAGAGCAACCAGAGCAGACGGCGACGAGGAAAAATGAAGATGCGATCGGTTCTGATCACCGGCACGAGTAAAGGAATCGGCTACGAGACGGCGCTGGCGTTCGCGCGTGCCGGATATCGAGTGCATGCGACGATGCGCAATCCATCGAATTCACCTGCGCTGTCGGAGATGGCCTCGCAGGAGAAGTTGCCGGTCACCGTGACGGCCATGGACGTGGACGACGATGGATCGGTACAAGCGGGCATCGCGGCCATCCAGGCGCAACAGGGTCCGGTGAATGTGCTGGTGAACAATGCTGGGATCGAATGTTTCGGTTCGATCGAAGAGACGTCCATCAAGGATTTCCGGGCCGTGATGGAGACCAACTACTTTGGCGTGCTGCGGTGCATTCAGGCCGTTGTGCCGCAAATGCGCGAGCACCGGAGTGGAACCATCATCAATGTCAGCTCAGTAGCGGGAACATTCTGTCACCCACCGGCGACGCCGTATTGCGCCTCAAAATGGGCTCTTGAGGCCCTGAGCGAGGGGCTGGCTTGCGAGATGAAGGCCTTTGGCGTGCGCGTGGCGCTGGTTGAGCCGGGGATCATCGATACCGCGATGGCGCAAAGGATCAGCACCAAAGTAAGTTCGGTGTATCCGCACGCGGCGCGTATCGCGGCATTGTTCACGGCCGCGCTGAGTAACACACCCGTACCGCCGAGCGTGGTGGCGCAGAAGGTTCTTGCCATCGCCCAGAGCGGCACGTGGCAAGTCCGGCATCCCGTGGGGCCCGATGCGGAGCCGCTCATCGCGTGGCGAAAGGGAATGACCGACGAACAGTGGGTGGACCTTCATTCCGCCGACGAAGAGACATTTCAACGGCTGATGGGCGCGTCCACGGGCGACTGACCATCGACATCCATGCCGGAAGACAGCCCGGATTGACGATGTGGAAAAATTACATGAAGGGATGAGCGCATGGCCTCCGATGAAAGCTTTGTGACTTATGTCTGTGATCAAATGGCCGGCGCAGGCCATATTTCCTCGCGCAAGATGTTCGGCGAGTACGCGATTTACTGCGGCGTGAAGGTCGTTGCCCTCGTGTGCGGCAACCAGCTATTTATTAAACCGACGCCCGCAGGAAAAACAGCGATTCGGCACCCTGTCGAAAGGGTCCCCTATCCTGGTGCGAAGCCTCACTACCTCGTCACAGACCGTCTTGATGACAAGGACTGGCTCGCGCTCGTGGTGGCAGCCACAGCCCACGACCTTCCTGAACCGAAGCCTAAGAAACTGAAAGCAGCAAGGAAAAGCAAATGAAGTTCGGCTACACGATCGTCTTCCATCGGTGCCCGAGGCGCTGTCATTCTTACAAGCCTGCCTTTAGTAGTGAAACTCGTTTTCTCCATGAATCGGGGGAGTACGGGAAAACGGGGCCATCGCCGGGTATCCCCCGACCTTCAAACTCCGGATCCCGGCGTTCCACGTAGTAGCGGATCTTGTGCGGACGAATCTCGCCTTTCGTCAGAATCCGGTGCAGCCTGGACCGGCTCAGTTCAGTCAGACTCGGGTGACCGGCTTCGAGACAATGCTTCCGCACGTGTCCCTGAAGCAGCGAATAGGTCCAAAGCTCGTAAGCGTAGCCCAGTTCCTTCGGCTTCTGACCGGCGCAATGCAGAACCCACGCAATGGCGTCATCGGGAATCTGCCGGCAGTACAATTTGGCATGAGCATGCGTAAAGGGCTGCTGAGTGCGATAGGTGGCGAGGCTGGTTGTAAGCAGCTTTCGGCAGATTTTTACGCGCGCGTTGGCCAGGATCTGGTGCTGCGTCCACTGTTTCCGGGCAAGAGCTTGCGCTGCGCGATTGAAGAATTTGCCGCTTTCCTGATTCAGTTTCTGGGCGGTGATGACGAGCAAACGCAGAAACGGTGGTGGCTGAGTTTGCGTGAATCGCACGCGCGTTTTGCGATTAGCCCGGCGGCGCGAAGCGCGTGGCTTAAGCACATGGGTGCAACGCTCGAGGCGGCCCAGTTGGACGAGGAGACACGGAAGGCGTTAGGGCAGTTCTTTCTGCATAGTTCAGCTTATGTTACCGGCCACGAAGGCCCCGGTGTGGAGCATGAGGAACTGGCCACGCGTTGGGCCGAGCAGCGGAGTTTGGATGACGCGATTGCCGCGATTGCCGCTGGCCGCGACGACGAGGCGTTGCGGCTGGCCCCGCGCTTTCCTCAGCGCCCGCCGGTCTTCGTTGGATTGCTGGCGAGGATGCTCAAAACCGGCCGAGGCGAGTTGATGGGGTTCGTCACCGAAGCGATCGAGCGGGATCCTTCACTAGGGGCGCGGCGTTTTGCTGGACGAACCCTACTGCATTGGGCTTGCGGCGCGGGGGCCCTGCCGGCCGTCGAGCGATTGCTAAGGCTGGGGATAGATCCGAATCTCCTTGACCATGGCGGCCATACCCCGCTCTATGCGGTCGCCAACGAATGCGCGTCCGAGGGCGGCGGGGAAGTGGTGCGGGCCTTGGTACAGGCCGGTGCGGACGTGAACGCTTGCGGCGGTGTGACGCGGGCGACGCCGTTGCATATGGCGGCCAGGCGAGGCCACGTGGAAATCGCCCGCGCGCTAATGGAGTGCGGTGCGGCCATCAACGCCGCAGACCGCAAAGGCGATACGCCCCTTACGCGGGCCATCAACTGCCGCCGGGATCCTTTGGCTCAGTTGCTGGTGGAACGGGGTGCTTCCCGTTGATTGCGTGCGGTATCTTCAGGGTGGGCTGATTAGGCAGACCCCGGCCAGCGGGAAGGGTTCAATCCACCTCCAGATTTCATGAAGGATTTATGAGCAGAAAGCTATCTGCCCACCCCAATCTAGCTAAGCTAATCTAACAAGCTGCTGAAAAACTCTGGACCGGTCTGGAGACCGGTCCTAGCGGAACGGCAAGTCATTGATTTAGGGCAGCCCCTGGCCTGTCCCTTCACAGCTGAAGAGCGTGTTTCAACATCCTAAGCATCTTCGCTCGCTGATGGCGGCCCGTTGTGCAAAAGGCTTTAGGTGCCAAAAGGGGCCAAGCTAGCTTGCGTGATCATGTCCTAAAGCAGGTTGGCTCTCGCCGATATCCATGCGTTCGATCAAGCCGTTGGCGATGGTAAAGAAGGCCGAGTACGCCTGAGCTATTACCGCTTGTGTGTTTGCCATACGTCCTCCACGGTGCCCCGGTACCCTATATGCAAGTACATGGCAAAGTTCCCGGATGGCCAGCTTACGTCGCAAAGGATCCATTTCTGGTGCCGGATATTCGACTCACAGATTTTGGCCTACGCTGATAGACCCCGACGGGAAAACGGGGCCATCGCCGGGAAAACGGGG
>JANLPT010000228.1:0-41956 GCA_031367405.1 Bryobacteraceae bacterium | reverse complement strand
GCCCGCTCCCTCCGGTCGCGGCTCGATGACGGGGCGTTTCGTCGCCTAGGCGGTTCAAGAGCAACCATTTCACGTGGTCGGAGTACTAGCCCTCCTCTAGCAGTGGGGGGGGCAAGCTGATTCGGATTTCAATTTTGGGTTCGTTTCGTCGAACCGAGATGGCGTTTAGATCGGCTGAGGGGTGAGGAAAGCGGGGGGCAACAGGATTCGGCGAGACTCGCGGAACTGCGGATCCAGCGACCGCATTACCTTCTTCACCCGGCTGGGGTAGTCTCCAACCGGATTGTAGGTACGCAAGAATCCGTTCAGGTCTTTGCCTTTGTAGTACCGAATCTTGGCCAGTTGAGCGCCGATGACGTCGATGCTGCGATGGATGGAAGTGAAGCGCGTCGCGCCGTTATCCCAACCGAAGATATTGTTGTTCGGATAAAACTTGCCCCCGCTCGATTCTACAATGGCGATACTGGGCAACAGGCGCCAGTCCAGACCATGGCGGTCAGCGGCGAGGAGAAAGTCCTCCGCGAGGTGAGAGATAGGGCTAGCCCGCAACACGAAGAAACGGCGCAACTTAGTGAGCCGGGCGTCTGGAATTGGTTCGAAGTACGCGTCTTGATTTAACGGAACCGCCGAAGCCGCGAATCCTAAAAGTCCGGCAGCGATCAGCGATTTCCGAACCAGTCTATGCATCATCATTGTTTTCCCTCGCGGCCAACTCGGTCCGGCCTCAACCAACGAAACAATCGAGGCAAGATCGGCGGTCAAAACAAAAACCGCTGGGGGACATTGGCGAGTCAATTCGAAGCAAGAATCATCCTGCCCCTAGCCATTAGTTTACCAGAACGAACTGCCGATGAGGGGGTAATGACGTTGCGAGGAGATGAAAAGGCGAACGTCCATTGAAGTAGCGAAGGACGGCCTCCGCTCCTCAATGGGCGTCGTTATTGAGGAAGCCTAACGGCTGATCGTTTGAGGGCCAAGGGGCTGGCCGGGCGTCGAGCCCGCCGCTGAACGGCCACTGCGGCTCACCGCGACCGACGTACCGGTGACCGCGCCAGCCACGGCGATGCCGCCCACGACGATGGCCGTCGTCGACAATCCCCCACCCGCAGCGGCAGCACCGCCTGCGGCCGCGCCCGCCGCGGTCCTCTTCTTTACCGAGCCCACCGGCTGCACGCGGTCGACCACCACCGTGGCCGCGATGCCTTCCATGCGAGCCGCCTGGTCGTCGGTCTTCCCGGCGATCCGCACCTTCTTCCCGACATACTTATCGAGTTCGATCCCTTGAAGTTTGACCGTGATCCCGGCCGTGTCATCCATCAGAAACAGGCCGTTGTCCCGTTTCTCGATCGTCCCCACCAGCGACATGGTGTTCGCTCCGCTGTCCGCTTTCGGAGCCAGCAGCACGCTACGGCCCGGCCGCACCTGGGCCAGCAGTAAACCCGACCGGTTACTGACACGCACGGCCCCGCCTTCGGCCGAGACCTTCAAACGGCCATCCGTTTCGTAGCCCACTGCGGACCGCGCGCCCCGCGATGGCACCACCCGCAACTCGCTCGTGTCCACCCGATAAGTCCCTTCGGGCCGGTAAGTTCCTTCGAGCCGGTAAGTTCCTTCGAGTGAAGCCTCACCCGCCTCCAGCACCAAGCGGTCCTGGTAGACCCGCCCGCGGGTATGCGGTGCCAAGTCCAAGCGAACTCCGCCGTCCAAATGCAACGTGGATCCCGCCGCGTCTGTCGTTACGGCCGCGCCATTCTGGACACTGCCGCTACCCGCCATCACCCGCTCGTTCATCACGAAGTTGCCCGAGCTAACTGCCGTGCCAATGGCTCGCTGGGCGGCCGGAAACGCCACCGGTGGCGCCGCCTGTGCCGCAACCAGCGTCAGGGCCATGCCCAATGCCGTCACTTGACTAAAATCTCTCAGTTTCATTCTAAGTTCCATGCTGTGTGGTCCTACCTCTAAATTTCTTTCTTACCGTTCAATCGATGTTAGACAAACGTTTTCTGGCGCGCGGCTATCATCAGATAGACGAACCAGTTTCGATCCGCCAGGAAATAATCCCTTACTGAGGTTTTCGGTCATTATTTCGTTCGTAAGAGAGAGTAAGTACGATTGGAAGGGAGTAGGCAATTTGCGAACTACTGCTCGCCTCCTAAACTTCCGAAGACTTAGTTGATGAGCCTTCGCGTTTTACCGCTCCCCATCCGCGCCGCGGCCGTTCTCCTTTCCATCGGTCTAGCCGGATTGTGCTTGACGGCGGCATCGGCCATCGATTCCTTGCGCGGGCCGAAACTTCTTCTGCGGCACTGGCCCCGCTATTACCGCGCCATGGCCGAGCGCGAACCACGCCAGGAGGAGACTTGGCTGAAGGGGCTTCTGGCGATTGAGCCCGCCGATACAGACGCGCTCATCCGGCTCGCGGCGATCGCCGAAGGGCGCGGCGATCGGAAGGCGGCCCGCGCGCTCCTCGCCCAAGCGGCGGGGAAAGACGCCCGGTACCGGGCCCAGTGGGCGCGGCTCGAATTCGAGGCCCGCCATTTAAGGATGCCCGCCATCGACATCTGGAAAACGGCGCGCCTTTGTTTTGCGATGAGTTATGGCGACCGCCAAGCGCTGTTCGAGACGGTCTGGCGGCTGAAGCCGGACGGCGCATTTCTGCTCGCTACCGTCATCCCGGACGCTCCACCCGTACTTTTCCTGGCAACCTCTTTTCTGATGGAGCAGGGGGATCTGCCCGCCGCCCGGCAAGCATTTTCGCGGCTGGTCGCGCTGCCCCTCGGCTCACAGAGCCGGGCAAATGCGGGCATCGTCGGCACCGCGGTTGAGCGTGCGCATCTCGGGCTCGACCTCACCGACCTGCACCTCGACCGGCACGACCCCGCGTCGGCCATCGCGATCTGGCAATCGCTCGACCGCCACCGGTTGGTGCGGGTGGATGGCAGTGGGGAGGCGGGCCGGCAAGTGGTGAACCCGCGCTTTCGCACTGAACCGTTGGGACGCGCTTTCGACTGGCGGGTGACCGCTTCACCGGGCGTAGAAATGCGGCGGGTGGAAGACGGCTGGCGGGTGGACTTCGCCAGCCGCCCGCCGGACCGCGTGTTGCTCTTGGACCAGCGCGTGATCCTCCACCCCGGTCCTCGCCCCGTACCCGAGGTCCTGGCCAATGCTCCCTCCTGGGTACGGGCGACCCTGGTGGACGAAATCGATCGGGTGCCCCCTCATCAAACGCGCATCGCCCGGTTGCGGATTGAATATTGCCGGCCGCCCGGCCAGCCTCCGCTGCGGGAGCCGCTCGTGATCCGTCAAGTGCGCTGGAAGGCCGCTTAGTGCCGCTCCCTACGTTCAGCATCCGGGTCTGGGGCATCGCGCTCTGTTTGTGGTTCGCCACGCTGACGGCCTTCCGGCGCGATCCGGCCTGGGAACTGGTGCTCGAAGCGGCGGTCTTTCTGTTGGCTTCGGCCAGCTTTTTGCGCAATGACCGGCTGCGAGCCTGGAAGCTAGCCCTGGGTTTGGCCGCAGTAGGGGGCCTGGGCCTGGCGCAGATCGCTGCAGAACACACGATTTCGCCTAGCGCCACGGCACTGGCTAGCTTACGTTGGCTGGCGCTGGCCGCTTGGTGCGTGACGGTTCAACGCGAGTTAAGCGATCTGCGCGGCCGTTTCCTCGAGTTCATCGTCTACGGGGCCGGCGCTTTTGCGCTGCTGTCCCTGGCAATGGGATGGACGTCCGGCGGGCGGCTGTACTGGTGGTGGCCGTCCACCCATCCGGACGTGCTGGGGCCGTGGGTGAATCCCAATCACTTCGCCGTCTGGTGTGAGCTGATGCTGGCCCCAGCGGTCTGGCTCGCGGCGCAGCGCCGCCAATTCTGGTGGGCGGCGGTAGCGATCGCGGCCGGGGTGGCGGCGAGCGGTTCGCGGGCAGGCCTCGGATTGATGGCGCTCGAAGTGGTGCTCCTGCTCGTCTTGCTCGGCTGGCGGCGACGGGACCTGTTTGCGGCCCGATCGAAGCTGGCACTGGGCTTGCTGGTATTTCCTCTTTTAGCCGCCGTCTTGGGCGGCGACCAGCTATGGCGCAAGCTGCGCGATCCCGAGCCGTTGCTTTACCGTGACCAGATGTGGCGCTCCTCTATCGTCCTCTGGCGCGCCGAACCCTGGTTCGGACACGGCCTCGGCACCTTCGAGCGAGCCTATCCGGCGGCGGCAACCTTCGATACCGGCGAACGGGTGGATCACGCCCATAACGACTGGCTCGAATGGGGCGTCGAAGGCGGTTGGGTACTGGTGGCGGCGATATTGGCGGGCTATCTCTCTGCGGTGCGGCTGACGCGGTTCGTCCCTTGGCTGGTGGGCGTCCCCATCGCCGGATTGCATGCGCTGGTGGACTACCCATTCGCCCGCTTCCCCCTCTGCCTCTGGTTGGTTCTGCTCCTCACTTTGGCCAACTTAGAGCGATCCCGTTTCAAAGTGAACCCCCGACCGGGGCGATGCAACTCCGCGCCCGGCAATACCCACAAAAAAGAACCCTCCGCCCCTCTTCAGACCCGTGCGTGGTCAGGCGAAACCGCGATACATTGAGATTCGATCTGTCATGCCGGATGGGCTCGGGGAGAACTATGGACGCAGTTAGTCATCGAAACGAAGAGCCCGGTGAGAGCCACGAGCTGCCTAAGCCCGAGAGCTGCTACGCGGCCGGGCTCGAGTGCCGGAGCTGCGTTCGCAACTCAGCCGTCAATCTCGCTCAGATCTGCCTGAATCTGAGCATTGAGGCGGTGCGCGACTCCTTCTTCAAAATCTACCCTGACCAGGCCTGCCTGCCGATGGGGCGCACCTTTATTCGCACCTACCGTGCCACGCAGGCGGCTTCCGGCGATTCAGCCGGCGAACCGCTGTCCGACTTCTCATTACTTACCGTCGTGCCTATTTTGCTACCCGGTTAGGCCCATGGGGCGCGGGTCGCTTATTCTCGAAGTAGACTAACGCAAGGAGAATTTCGGTATGCGCAAGTTATTTCGAGGTGTTCGCGGCATCATCCTGGGCCTGATCGTGATTCTGGCCGTCGCCGCGCTGGTGGGGCGTTACTTCCGGGGCACAAAGTCTTATAGCGGGCCACTGGTGCTCGAATGGTCGCTGAGCGCGATCCCCGAGGAGGCCAGCGAAGATCCGTTGCGCGCCTTTACCGGGCGCGGCGGCGAACTCACCCTGCGCGACTATCTCGAAGCGCTCGAGGCGGCCGGTAACGACCCCCAGGTTTCGGGTTTGATGGTGAAACTGGGCGGCGCGCCCGTCGGCATTGCCACCATGCAGGATCTCCGCGGAGCACTCGTCAAGTTCCGGGCCAAAAAGAAATTCGTCTACGGCTTCTCCGAAAGCTTCGGCGGACTCGGCAATTACTATCTGGCCAGCAGTTTCGACCGTATCTTTCTGTTACCTTCCGGCGAAGTCTCGATCACCGGTATCTTTGCCGACCAGCAGTTTATTCGCGGCTCGCTCGACAAACTGGGCATCCAGCCCCATTTCGAAGGCCGTTACGAATATAAGAACGCGCGCGACTATTACATGGAAAAGAAATTTACGCCGGCCCATCGCGAGGCGACGGACAAGTTAGTTGGCAGCCTGTTCAATCAACTGGTGAAGGGCATAGCCGAGGGCCGCGGCATGACCGTGGAAAAGCTGCGGGATCTGATCGATCACGCGCCGCACTTTGGGCCCGAGTCGGTGGCGAATCACTTAGTGGACGAACTCGCCTATCGCGACCAAGCCTATGGGCAAGCGAAGAAGAAAGCTGGCGCGGGGGCCAAACTCCTCTACCTGAGTAAGTATTTCGCCGGTGCCAAAAAGATGAACGACAGCGGCCCGCGGATTGCGCTGATTTACGGCGTGGGCGCGATCACGTCCGGCCGTAGCGCGACTGACCCGTTGATGGGCGAGTCCTCCATGGGCTCGGACACGGTCGCCGCCGCCTTCCGTCAAGCCGTCGACGATAAACAGGTGAAAGCGATTCTGTTTCGCGTCAACTCGCCGGGCGGCAGCGCCATCGCCTCCGACGTCATTGGCCGCGAAGTCCAACGGGCACGCCTAGCCGGTAAGCCGGTCGTCATTTCGATGGGCGCGGTAGCGGCGTCCGGCGGCTATTGGGTGGCGATGGATGCCGACCGCATCGTGGCGCAACCCGCCACCATCACCGGGTCAATCGGCGTACTCTCGGGCAAGTTCATCATGGCGGGACTCTTCGAGAAACTGGGCCTCTCCTTTGACGCGGTGAAATACGGGCAGAATTCGAGCATCTACGACTCGGGGCGGGATTTCTCTCCCACCGAGCTGGAGCGCTTCCGGTCCTCCCTCGACCGTATTTACGAGACCTTTACCTCGCGTGTCGCGGCCGGGCGTAAGCTACCCATAGAGCGCGTGCGGCAAGTCGCCAAAGGTCGCGTCTGGAGCGGCGAAGACGCCTTCGCCCTCGGCCTGGTGGACGAGTTGGGCGGCTTCCACACCGCCATCAATGCCGTCAAGCGATTGATCAAGCTGAAAGAGACAGACTCCATCGAGCTCAAACAATTTCCCAAGCGTAAGTCGGCGCTTGAATCGCTGGCGGCCCGTTTTGGCGGCGGTGACCAGGGCGACAATTCCGATGAGGCCGATGTGGTGAGCGAGCGCGAGACTTACCAGATGACACTGGCGCGTTGGCGGCCGGTATTGAAGGCCCTGCAAGCCGCCGGGGCGTTACCGGGCTCACCGCAAGGTGAGCTATTGCTGCCCGAGCTTGCCTTGCACTATTAAGCCATTCCCCCATGAATGTCCGCTACGGCCTTGGCCTATTTCTGTTCATCCTGGCCACGCGGCTGGCCCACTGGCGCGTGCTGTGGGTGGAAGAAGCCTATCCCATGGCCGGCGCGCTCGCCATGCTGCACGGGCTGGTTCCTTATCGCGACTTCTGGTATGACAAGCCGCCGCTCGCCATGCTCTTTTATCTGCTTTGCGGTGCCTACGATGGCTGGCCGCTGCGGTTACTGGCGACGGCTTACATTTTTGCCTGTTCGCTAGCCGCCTGGTATGGCACCCGGACTCGTTGGGACGAAAAAACCGCCCATTTAGCAGCCGCGCTGACCGCTTTCTTCCTCACTTTTGGCCTGCCGGCCGCCGTCATGGCGATCGCCCCGGACCTGTTGCTGGTGTTGCCGCATTTGGCGGCCATCGCCTTCGCCTGGCGTGGACGGGCCTTCGCCGCGGGGCTGATGGCTGGGGTCGCCCTGGGGATGCACGCCAAAGGTCTCTTCGTGTTGGCCGCCGCCGCCCTATTCTTACCGGCGACCGCTTGGCCAACCTTATTGGCGGGTTGCGCCGTCCCGGTGCTGGGCTTGGCGGGCGCGCTGTGGGCATTAGGGGCGCTTCCCGGTTACTGGCAGCAGGTATGGCAGTGGGGCAGTCTATATGCGAAGGATTCGTATTTGGTTTCGCCCTGGATTGAAGGGCTCCAACGCACCCTGAACTGGCTTGGCTTCGCGGCGGCCTTAGTCGTGGGAACGGTGGTAGCGATGCGGCGCGAAAGCTGGCGCTTCGGCGTGTGGCTCTTCCTGATGCTCGCTTCGGTGGCCCTGGGGCTGCGCTTTTTCCCCCGCTATTACTTCGCACTGGTGCCGCCAATGGCCCTCCTGGCCGCCCGTGGACTGGCCGTTGGCCGCTGGCAATTCGCCCTCTTGCTGCTCCTGATTCCCGCCATTCGTTTCGGCCCCGGCTACGTCCGCACCGCCCTCGGGAAGCCCACGGTAGACCTCGCCCTGTTTGAGGATGACCAACGAGCCGCGCGCGTCATTCCCTCCGGCGAGTCGCTCTTCGTCTGGGGTTACCGGCCGGAGTTGTATGTCCTGACGCGCGCCCCGCTAGGCTCGTCTTACCTCGAGAGCCAGCCGCTCACGGGCGTCTTGGCCGACCGGCATTTAACCTCGTCCAAGCCGAGCGATACGGCGTACACGGCCGGCCACTTAGCGCGCCTCGCCGCATCGAAGCCGCAGTGGGTGGTGGATGGGCTGGGTCCCCTGAATGGGGCGCTCGCCCTGCAGCGGATGCCGGAGTTACGGGAATGGCTGAGTCACTACCGGGTGGCCGGAAACTGGCGGACGCTGGTCTTGTACCAGCGCTGGCCTAAGGCGTCCCCCTAGGGGTTCGGAACCCGAATTGGCTACGGATTTCAGAATAAGCTATTATTAAGCTACTACTCGCACATGTTAACCCTGAACTCCCCTAAATTACAGGCCCTCGCCATCCCGATCGGCACCGGCTGGTTGCTCGGTGAATGCATGGAAGCCCGAGGCAAACAAGACCTTTGGATCCGGCAGAAACCGGAGGTCCTGGAGGTCTTGCGCGACCAGGCAACGATCCAAAGCGTCGAGTCGTCGAATCGCATTGAGGGCGTCACGGTCGCGGCGAATCGCCTGCGGCCCTTAGTATTCGGCAAGGCCAAACCGCGCGATCGCCCCGAGGAAGAGTTGGCCGGATACCGCGCGGCGTTGGCCTGGATTTTCTCGCGCCAGAACCGGGTGGCGATGAACCCGGCGGTGATCCTCCGGCTGCACGCCCTGGCCCAGGGGGGCACGCACGCGCTGGCTTCGGGCGGCAATCGGGGCGACGCGGGTGAATGGAAGAAGCGGGATAGCGAAATCATCGAGATTCTGCCGAATGGCGAACGGCGCGTTCGCTTCGTCGCGGTCTCCGCCAAAAGGACTCCCGCTGCGGTGGATCGACTGTGCCATCAATATCGTGACGCGACCGGCAACGGCCACCTGCCGCCGCTCCTGTCGATCGCCACTTTGATCTTCGACTTTCTCTGCATCCACCCCTTCCGCGACGGCAATGGACGCGTCTCCCGGCTGACCACCTCCTTGGTGCTGCAATCGCATGGCTTCGAAGTGGCCCGCTATGTGAGTTTGGAGCGTTTGATCGAAGAGAGCAAAGATGAGTACTACCGCGTGCTGGAGCTGTGTTCCCGCGGATGGCATGAAGGAAAAAACGAGATTATCCCCTGGTGGAACTACTTTCTGGGCCTGTTGCGCAACGCTTATAAAGAGTTCGCCCGGCAACTGGAAATGGTTGGTGCCCGGCCAGCCAAAAGCGAATTAGTCCGCCAGACCGTGCTCGCCCAAGTGGAGCGGTTCACCTTGGCCGACATGGCGGCGCAGTTACCGGCCGTTAGTCCGGCCCTGATCCGAAAAGTGCTCACGGAGCTAAAGCAGGCTCGGCGCGTACGGCTCGCCGGCCTTGGCCGCGGCGCGATTTGGGAATTAGCTACGCGAAAACGAATTGGCTAATAATTGGCTACTATGAAGCGGCGATGCCGCGCCGTGGCTCGCTGGCCGTCAGGGCCCGGGCTGGATCCGAGGCCGTCAGCCAACTCTTTGGTATCACGCGGCAGGGCGTTAGCATTTCTCGTTCAATGCGGACACTTCATGGGTGAATCTCACTGGACAGATCACCTACTAGCGACTGGCCGCTCACCTCTACCGGCCGGCGGCCCGGTACCTGCTATCCTGACTGGTTCATGGCATTGCTCTTGACCGGCGCTACCGGATTTGTTGGCCGGCTGCTGCTCGAACACACCCGCGAACAACCGGTGCTGGCCGTCGCTCGACGGGCGGTGGCCTTGGGGGCGAACGTCACGCTGATCGCCGGCGGCCTCACCGACCCTTCCTTCTCCCTCGCCGCCCACCATGACGAGGTGACCGAAATTATCCACTGCGCCGCCGCCGTCCGTTTCGACCTTTCGCTCGCCGAGGCCCGCGCCATCAATACCGGCGCGACGGCCAAGCTGTTGGATTTTGCCCGCCGTGCCCCGCGCCTGCGCAAATTCACCCACGTGAGCACGGTTTATGTGATGGGCCATGACGAAGGCACGCTCGCCGAGGGCCCTTACCAGGCCAGTGGCTATCCGAATACCTATGAGCAATCGAAGGCGGAAGCCGAGAGCCTCGTGCTCGACGCTGCGAAGGACTTGCCGGTCCAGATCGTCCGGCTGAGCTCCATCGCCGGCCACGCCCGCGCCGGTGTGGTGACGCAGTTCAATCATGTTCATCAATTGCTGAAGCTTTTTCCCCGGCGCATCTTTCCCGTCGCCCCTGGGCACGCTGATATTCCGGTCGACCTGATTGCCGAAGATTGGGCGGTGCCGGCGCTGTGGCATTTGCATGCGCAGGCGTTCATGCCGGGCAGCATCGCGCATCTATGCGCCGGTCCGGGCGCGTCCATGCGGCTGGCGGACATGATGGCGCTGTGTGCCAGAGTGTTCGAATGCCAGCCACCGGATCTCGTACCGCTCGCTGAGTTCGACCGCTTCATGAATCGCCGCTCCGGCGGATTAACCGGCCGGCTGATGGACGCCCTGGGGCTATTTCTGCCGCATTTGGGCCGCGACCAGAGCTTTCTGAATGGGGAGACTCTAGGGCGAATCCCCTTGCCGCCGCCAACGGTGGAGAGCTTTCTGCCGGCGATTGTGCGTTACTGCCGGGTGGGCGAACCGGCGTTGGTTGCCCAGTGAACTTCGACCGGCCGCCGCTTGATCTGATCGATGAAAGTATTCCCGTATTCGCGCCGCGTCCCCTGGCCGAGCGGGCTAACGACCCCTATGATCGCGACTTCCACGTCGTGGACGTCTATACGGGGATCGCTTTCGGCCATCGGCTCTTCAGCGATGGTTCGGCAGAAGGCCTTTACCGGACCATGAGCGCGCTGCTACTTGCTTGGCGGCCCTCTGCCGTGCTGGATCTGGGTTGTGGCGTGGGCCGGACTCTATATGACTGCGCGCCCGCGCTTCCGGATGCGATATTCACCGGCGTCGATCTTTCTTACAACATGTGCCGGCGCGCTTCTGCCTTATTAGGCGGTACGCAGCCGGTGGCTCTGCCGGGCCTCGAACGGCGAGGGCGTCCGGGCGTTGTATTCTCCGAAGCCAGGCAGTTAGCGAATGTCAGCATCGCCCAAGCGAGCGCGCTCGACTTACCGTTTGCACCCTTTTCCTTCGATGCGGTGTTAGCCACGTTACTGCTGTGCCGTCTGCCCGATCCGGTGAAGGGATTGGCGCAGATGGTGCGCGTGCTGCGGCCCGGTGGCCGCTTACTGCTCGCTACGCCTTGCGGTTTTAACACGGCAGAGCCTTGGTCTCAATTCGTGCCGGCGGCCCGCCTTAAGGAGCATTTGCCGGTGCTGGGCTTGCGGGTGGATGAGTGGTTTGAGAACTTGACTTACCGCGAGGTCATCGACGCGCACGGCAATGCGCACGATTGGCGAGTCCGGGTGATTGCGGCGACGTTGATGGTTTGAGGTGAAACCGTTTGCCGCGCAGCCAACCCAATACGCCGCGCAGCCAACCCAATACGATAGAATCGTGCCCGATGCGACACGCCATTCTACTACTCACCGCTGGCCTGCTACTGGCCGAACCCGCCATTGTCACCGATGCCAAGAAGACCGGGCTCGATCCAGCGCTGCTGGCCAGGATTCCGGCCCGGCTCAAGACTTTCATCGACGAAGGGAAGGCCGCCGGCATAGTGACCCTGGTGGCGCGCCATGGCCATGTCGCGGCCATCGATGCGGTCGGCTTCACTGATTTCGACACCAAGCAAGCCATCAAAGCGGACGCCATGTTTCAGCTGCATTCGATGACCAAGCCGGTGGTTTGCCTGGCCATCATGATGCTGCAGGAAGAAGGCTTGCTCAACCTCTCTGACCCCATCGAGAAGCACCTGCCGGAGTTTCGTGGGCAGCAAGTGTTAGAAGGAAATGTGCTGCGCAAGCCCTCGCGCCTCGTCACTTTGCGCGACCTCGCCACCCATACGTCCGGCATGATTCTAAATCCGCCGCCCGGGATTGGCGAGTTACATGGCGCACTGCATAAGACCCTGGCCGAAGTGGTACTGGTAGAGTCGCAGCAGCCATTGCTCTTCGACCCCGGTACACGCTGGAGTTACTCGAATACCGGCATCGCCGCGCTGGCGCGGGTAATTGAAGTGAAGAGCGGCATGCCCTTTGAGAAGTTTCTGGCGGCGCGCATCTTCGCCCCACTCGGCATGGTGGACACTTACATCTATCCGCCCAAGGAAAAGTTCCACCGCATACCGGCCGCCTATGTGGTGAAGGACGGCAAGACGATCAAGTACACGTCCGATCCACTGGGCGAAGGCGCGATGAAATTTCGCGAAGGTGCCAAGTATCCGCTGCCCGAAGGCGGACTCTACTCCACCGTGGCGGACCTCTTCCGCCTCTACCAACTCATGCTGAATGGCGGCCAGTTAGACGGCGTGCGGCTACTTTCAAAAGCTTCGGTTGATCTGATGACCGCCAACCACACGGGCATCCTGCCGGGCGCGGCCGCCGGCATGAGCGCCGGCATCGGCTGGGCCACGGTGCGTGATTCCGCCGCCGCACTCACGCTGCTTTCGCCGGGCACTTACGGCCACGGGGGCCGCTATGGCACTTACTGCTTCATTGACCCGAAGCGCGACATGACCGGTATCTTTATGATTCATCGCGAAGGCGGCAGTGACGAGAAAAATGCTTTCGTCGCGATGGCCGTGTCGGCCGTCGTCGAGTAGCTAGTACTCGCGCCGCCGGTGGTCCAGTATGGTAGTCAAAACTTTTGGGCTACGAGATAGACCGTCCCTAAGTGCCATTTCTGCTTTCAATCCTCCACTCCCTAGGCGTACACTTTTAATTGAGGAGGGCAGAAAAATCATGAAAAGCGGAAAGGCTCGAAGCGAAACGAAGGTCGATCTAGTGGAGTATGGGCTGATGGCCGGCATGATTGCCATGTCGGCCGGCGCAATCATGCCCGAGTTGGTGGCGCAAGCCACCGAAGCAGCGAGTCACGTGACCCGCTTCATGCTAGTCGCCGTCTCGATCAGTTCAGGCTCCTAAGCACCCTCCCTGATGCCCTCCCTGATGGTCGGGGTTCGGTATGAAGTCTCTCAGGGTCCGCTTACGACCCGTTTCATTTCATTCGTCGAACCACGACCCTCCGGGAGGGCTTTCACCCTGCCCGAAGGCCCGCCCACCCTCAGCGGGACTATACTCGCCAATAGAGGGAAACATGCTCCGACTCCAACTCATCCTCTTGCTGGGCGTCTCGATCGCCTTAGGGCAAGAGAAAACGCCGCGTAAATTGATTGCCTCAATGGAAGGCAAAGACCTTTTCCTAGCCTATTGCGCCTCTTGCCACGGCAAGACCGGCCAAGGTGACGGCCCCGTCGCTGCTGCCCTCAAAGGACCGCTCGCCGACCTGACCACCATCTCCCATCGCAATCGCGGCAAGTTCCCGCGCGAGGAAATGGCAAAGATCATTCTCGGCGAGCAAAAAAGCTCCCGCACCGCCCATGGCTCCGAGCAGATGCCCGTCTGGGGACCCGTGTTCCGCAAAGTGGAAAACGACCAGGACTTCGGCCTCGTCCGTGTGCGGCGTCTGGTGGATTACCTCATCTCGATCCAGGCTAAATAAAATGGAGATCTCGCGTCGTGAAACGCTGCTGGGAGTGGCCGCCGCAATCCAACTGCCGGCGGCGGGCGACCTTCACTTCCTCAGCGCCGTCGAGATGGCGCAGCTCATCCGCGCCAAGAAACTCTCCGCCCGCGAACTCCTCGCGGCACACCTCAAGCAAATCGAAAGAGTCAATCCGAAGCTGAACGCCATCGTCACCCTGGTGGCCGATCAGGCCCAAAAAAGCGCGCTCGCCGCCGACGAGTTACAAGCCAAGAAAGGCCTCCTCGGCCCCCTGCACGGGCTGCCTATCGCCCACAAGGACCTCGTCAATACCAAGGGCATTCGCACCACCTACGGCTCCCCTCTCTTCAAAGACCACATCCCGCCCACCGACGACATCCTCGTCCAGCGCATCCGTCAAGCCGGTGCCATCCTCATCGGCAAAACGAATACGCCCGAATTCGGCGCGGGCTCCCAAACCTTCAATACCGTGTTCGGTGCCACGCTGAACCCCTATGACGTTACCAAGACCTGTGGCGGCTCCAGCGGTGGCGCGGCCGTCGCTCTGGCCTCCGGCATGTTACCCATTGCCGACGGCAGCGACCTGGGCGGATCGCTCCGCAATCCCGCCGCCTTCTGCAACGTCGTCGGCTTCCGCCCCTCCCCTGGCCGCGTCCCCACGGAAGGCTTCTTTCCGCTCGCCACTTCCGGCCCCATGGCTCGCTCGGTGACTGACGTCGCCCTGTTGCTCAGCACCATCGCCGGCCCCCACCGCGCCTCGCCGCTATCGCTCTCTGAGCCAGGCAGCATCTTCCGGCAACCCCTGGGCCGCAGCAGCAAAGGCGTCCGGATCGCCTGGTTTAAAGACCTCGGCGGACTTCCCTTCGACCCGCGCATCACCGCCATCGTCAACGCCCAACAAAAAGTCTTCGAAGGCCTGGGCTGCATAGTCGAAACCGCTGAACCCGACTTCACTGGTGCCGGCTTCGCCTTCAAAACTCTGCGCGCCTGGCGTTCCGCCGCCGCCCACGGCGAACGCATCCGCACCCAGCGTGCCCTCTATAAAGACACTCTGCTTGGCGAAGTGGAGCAGGGACTCAAGCTCACCGGCACCGATATCGCCGAAGCCGAACGGCTGCATTTCGAGGTGTGGCACCGCTTCCAGATTTTTCTCGAACGCTACGAGTACTTCATCCTGCCGGTGACGCAACTGCCCGCGTTCGATGTGAAAACTCCCTACCCGGCCCAGATCAATGGCACCCGTTTTGACAGTTACATCGACTGGATGAAGAGCTGCTGGTACATCTCCCTCGTCGGCAACCCCGCCATTTCGGTGCCCGCCGGCTTCACCCCCGAAGGCCTTCCGGTTGGCTTACAAATCGTCGGCCGCCACCAGCAGGACTTCAGCGTCCTTCAACTCGCCTATGCCTTCGAGCAGGCCACCCACATTGCTCGCCGCCACCCCCACGCTTAGTGCGTCATCGCGTAGATGATGTAATTGATGCCCAAGCGGTAGGCCAGCATCGTCATTTCGGCAGGGTACTCGGGCAGGTCGGCATGTTCCCACGCGTCGCCGACGTCCATGTTGAAGTTGATCGCCACCAGCATCCGTCCGTGCTCATCGTAGATCGCGCGCCAGAGGGGCGGTACGGCTTGCGGCTGCACGACAATTCGCCCGCCGGGCCCTCGCCGCAGGTGACGCAGGCCGGGGATGGTGGTGCGCTCCTCAATGCTATAGGCGACCTTCATCACCGCGTCGCCGAGTTCGATGTCGACAATGGGATAGCCGGGGAATAACTCCACCATGGAGTGGCGGAAAACTTCCCAATCGGAGGGGCCGTGGAAGTCGTCGACGACGAGGAAGCCACCGCGAAGCAGGTAGTCGCGGAGGCGGTCCATTTCGGGCTTGCCGATGTCCCAATAAGCGGCTTGGGTAGCGTAGATCCAGGGATAGTTGAAGATGCGGTCGTCGGTAAGCGGCAGGTGGATGCCTTCGCCGGTGTCGATGCGGGTGAGGCGGCGAATGCCTTGGGTGAAGTGGACATCGGCTTCGGGCCAATCCTGCTCCCACCAGCCGCGGCCGCCACCGGAGCCCCGGCCAAAAGGGCGGCGGACGCTAGGGTGGTCTCGGTACTCCATGCGCACGAACTTGAACTCGGCGGGTGGGCCTTGTTCGTTCGAGGTTCGCGGTGCCGCAGCCAGCAGCAGCGCGAAGAGTCCGGCGACGAACCTGTGGGCCATGGCCTATTGTATGAATTCTCGCGCGATGGGCCGGTTACCAATTTTCACGTGATTTTTCACCATGAGACCCATCGCGAATCGAGCCGGTAGGCCAAGCCGGGGACTTACGAGTATGCCGCAGGGAGAGTAAGCGGCTACTGCGAGCCCCATAAGACTGCGGGCCATGAATACCCGCGAAACTCCCGTGGGGCGGGCTTCCATTTAGGCAGCCGGGTCGTAAAGGCGTTGCGTGAAGCTGAGAGCATCGCCGGCGTCACTCAACGAGATCCTGACGAAACTTCCGGGCCGGATGCGGCCGGCCAGAATAAAGTTGGCCAACGGCTGCAGGACGAGCCGCTGAAGCGTGCGCTTCAGTTCTCTCGCCCCAAAGCTGGTGCTCACGCCGCGCGCCAGCAGAAAGGTCCGGGCTTCGGGCTTGATCTCGACGCTGAAGGCGCGGATGCCCAAACGACGCCGGATGTGATGGTCGAGGCTCACCAGTTGCAGTTCGAGAATTTGCTCGAGCGCTTCGCTGGTGAGCGGTTCGTAGGTGACGGTCGAGTCAAGCCGGTTGATGAACTCGGGCGTGAAGGCCTTGTGCACGGCGTTATCGGAGATGGCCGCCAGTTTGCGAGAGCGGTCGGCGAGGCCGGCCACGGTCTTCATACTGGTCCGGTCAAAGCCGAAACCGGCCCCCAGCTCTTTCATCATCGCGGCCGCCCCCAGATTGCTGGTCATGAAAATGATGGAGTTTTCGAAGGTGACGCTGGTGTTGTCACCGAGCCGCAACGTGCCTTTGTCCAACACGCCCAACAGCAGACGGTTCAAAGAAGGGGCCGCCTTCTCCACCTCGTCAAACAGGACGATCGACAAAGGCGACTGCTCACTGGCGACCGAACTCAGCCGGAACTGGGTAAGCAGAGGCTGCGTTTCCCGATGGCCCAGGTAGCCCGGCGGTGCGCCAATCAGCTTGGCCACTTCATGGTCCATTTGATACTCTCCGCAATCGATCTTCAGGACGGCCTTTTCACTACCATGGAGGACTTCAGCGAGCGCCTCGACAGTGCGGGTTTTGCCGGTGCCGGAGGGGCCCAGCAGCAGAAATACCCCGGCCGGCCTCCCTTCCGGGGCTAAGCCAGCCTGAAACATCGTCACATAAGGGACGATGGCTTCAATGGCCGCTTGCTGGCCAATCAGACGTTGCCGCAGCTCGTGGGCCAGGTCCCGATCGTTCAGATTCGGCGGCGGCGCGGACGGGTTCCGGCGGCGGGAATTAATGGATGTGGTCTTCAAGACGCGAGATCCTCCTTCTCGACCATTAGTATAGGGAGTGAGGACCTAAAAACGACCCTCAAAAGAGGCGTTTTGGAGGGGTTTTCTGAATTTTTTTTCGGCCGCTAAGTGCCTAAGAATGATAGGATTGCGTTCGCAATTCGCGGGCTGGAATGGCCATCGCCATAAGGGTTGTGAACGAAACTGCGCCGGACGTATTCTGAGGGGCTATCGAGCAGGCGGGTGCATTGGCGAACGATGCGTTTTTCATCATGCCCCACCAACTGCACCGTGCCCGCGTCAATCGCTTCCGGCCGTTCGGTCTTCTCCCGAACCACCAGAATCGGCTTGCCCAGGGAGGGGCCCTCTTCCTGAACTCCGCCCGAATCGGTGATCACAAAGTGGCAGGAGCGCAGCAGGTCAACGAACGAAACGTAGTCCAGCGGTTCGATGAGGTGAATATTGGGCTGGCCACCCAAATGCTCGTGGATGACGGCCTCGACGCTGGGGTTGGGATGGACGGGCAGAATCATATGGACATCGTCGCGGGCGGCAATTTTGCGCAGCGCGCGGCAGACTTTCATTTGCCCGTCGCCAAAACTTTCGCGGCGATGCATGGTCACCAGGACGATCCGGCGGCCGGGCGGCGCTTCGAACGAGCGGTAAGGGATAAGATCCCCATCCACGATCTGGTCGCGCACGAAGAGCAGCGCGTCGACGCCGGTGTTGCCGGTGACATGAACGTATTTTTCGGGCACGCCTTCCGCCAGTAGATGGCCCCGGCTACGCTCAGTGGCGGCGAAGTGCAGCGCTGAAAGGCGCGTAGTCACCACGCGGTTCATCTCTTCGGGGAACGGCGACCACAGGTCGAAGGTCCGCAGGCCCGCCTCGACATGCGCTACGGGAATGCGCTGGTAAAAGGCGGCCAATGCGCCGCAAAACGTCGAGGTCGTATCGCCCTGCACGACGACCAGTTCAGGCTTGAAATCAACCAGCACCTGCTCCAAGCCGGCGAGGATGCGCGAGGTGGAGGCGGTAAGCGACTGGCCGGGCACCATGGCATCCAAATCGACATGGGGAGTTACTTCGAAGACGCTCAACACTGAATCGAGCATCTCGCGGTGCTGTCCGGTGACGCAGACGCGAGTTTCAAAGTCTTCGGGCCGCGATTCCAGCTCGCGGATGACAGGACAAAGCTTGATGGCCTCAGGCCGGGTGCCGAAAAGAACGAGAACGCGCTTCGGCCGTTTGATTTCGTTGGACACGGTCGATTGATTTTTTACTTGTGGCGGTAGGTGATACGGCCTTTGGTGAGGTCGTATGGGGAGAGTTCCATGGTGACACGGTCACCGGCGAGGACACGGATGCGGTTGCGGCGCAGCTTACCGGCGAGATGCGCCAATACGATGCGTTCCTGCTCCAGCAAGACACTAAAGAGTCCGCTGGGGAATTTCTCCACCACCGTGCCAGTCATTTCGATGCAATCTTCTTTACTCATTGCCCTCCTAGGCAAAACACGTTGGGCCCGTCACTTGGACGGCGATTACCCAGTAGCGCATTATCGACTTAATCTCTCAATATTTAAGGATAGCCTATTACCAGCATTTGGGTAAGCCCCTTGAGTAAGGTGATATGGGGGTAAACTGCAATGGGTATCGAAAACGACGTGCAAGCAACCAGCGTAAAAGACTGCGGAATCCTGATAACCGGCGCTGGGCGTGGAATTGGCAAGCGTTTGGCGATTGGGCTGGCGCTGTTGGGTGCCCGCGTCGGGCTCTTAGCGCGCAGCAAGGCGGAGTTGGATCTGGCCGCGCTGGAGATTGAGCATGCCGGTGGCACTTCGTTGCGAATTCGCGCCGATGTCCGTGATTATGAGCAGATCGTCGCCGCCACTGAGCGCATGCGAGCCCACTTCGGCAAGCTCGATGCCGTCATCTGCGCGGCGGGAATTCAGGGGCCCATCGGACCCCTGGCCGAAGCCGACCCGAAGGCCTGGGCAGAAACCATCGACACCAACCTGCTCGGCGTGATGCACGCCTGCCGCGCCGCCTTGCCGGGCATGCTGGCGCAAAAACATGGCAAGTTGCTGCTGATCACCGGAGGCGGCACCACCAAGCCGCGCCCCAATTTTACGGCCTATGCCGCCGCCAAAACCGCGCTGGCCCGCTTCGCCGAGAGCCTCTCCGAGGAGGTGCAGGAGCATAACGTTCAGGTGAACTGCATGGCACCCGGCGCGGCCTACACCAGCATGACCGACGAAATTCTCCGCGCCGGTGACCGGGCCGGTTGGCGGGAACAGGAAGATGCCCGCGAAGTACGGCAGAGCGGCGGCGTCGCGCCCGACAAGCAGATTCAGTTGGCGGCGTTTCTGGTGTGCGAACAGTCGAACCACATCAGCGGCAAGCTGATCCACGTGAACGACGATTGGAAGCGCTTAGGCAAAGAGAGCCTCAATCCGGAAGCTTATACGCTGCGCCGCATCCAGCGAACCTGATGAAGACCACGGCGGTGGAAGTCTTACGATATACGGTTGGCCAATCGGGGGGCCAAGCGCTCCCCGAGATCGACCAACTCGGCGTCGAGGAGCCGCTTGAGATCCGGCTGGGCGTGTGGCATCAGGGCACTCGTTTATACCGCAACGTGGTGGTGACGATGCGCACCCCCGGCGACGACGCGGCGCTCGCAGCCGGCTTCCTTCTCACCGAAGGAATTCTTACTCAACCTACGCAAATTGAGGACATTTCACCCTGGGACGCCACGCTCAAGAATGTGTGGCGCGTCAATTTGGCACCGGGCGTGGAGGTGGACTGGAAACGCCTCGAACGGCTCACCTATGCCGCTTCCAGCTGCGGGATGTGCGGCAAAGCGTCCATCGAAATGGTGGCGGCGCGATTGCCCGCCCAGCCTTTGGCAGATTGCGAGTTTCGCGCGGCCATGCTGCTCGAGTTACCGGCGCGGCTGCGCGCCAGCCAAGCGGCCTTCGCCTCCACCGGATCCTTACATGCCGCCGGACTCTTCACCCAGCAAGGCGTCTTACTCGCGAGCTTCGAAGATGTGGGGCGTCACAATGCGGTGGACAAATTAATCGGCAGCGAGTGGCTCGCCGGGCGCGGGATGCGCGATTGCCTGATGCTGGTGAGTGGCCGCGCGGGCTTTGAACTCGTGCAGAAAGCGGCCATGGCGGGCATTCCAGCCATGGCCGCCGTGGGCGCGCCGTCCAGCCTGGCCGTCGAATTAGCGGAGGCGGCCGGCATGACGCTCGCCGGTTTTCTGCGCGACCAGCGCTTCAATGTTTATACCGGTGCGCACCGAATTGTGACATAGCGGTATCCTAGAGGTTTTGGGAGGCTCCTGTTGAATATTGGTCATGCATTTAGCGCGTTCTTTGGCATTCTGTTCAAGAACCAAATCCCTGACGATGTCGCGGCAGCCTTGGGCTGGGTGAGGCGGGACAGTAAACCGAAGGCCGCCGAAAAGCCGAAAGAGACCGTCGGCCCTGCCGATGGTGCCCTTCAGATTCTCGGCATCCTGCAGCGCGATGCCCGCCTGGTGGACTTCCTGATGGAGAATATCGCCCCCTACACCGACGAGCAGATCGGCGCGGCCGTCCGGGGCGTGCATGAGCAAAGCCGGCAGACGCTCGAGCGTTATCTGGTGTTCGCCCCCGTCATCGATGGCGTGGAGGGCACCTATGCCAAGATCAGCTCGAAGGATCCGGCGGCCATCAAGCTGCTGGGCAATGTTCCTGCGGATGGCAAAGCCGCTGGCGGCACGCTGCGGCACAAGGGCTGGCGGGTTTCCAAAACTGACCTGCCGCCGATCTTTCCGCACCAGAAGACCGATATCCTGGCTCCGGCGGAAATCGAAATCGCTTAGCCGATGAAGCCGGTACTGGGGATCGATCTTGGCACGACAAACTGTGCGATGGCCCGTGGGGACGAAGCGACCGAACTGCTGCCCATCCCGCAGTTGGTGAATCCGGGCGAAATCCAAGCGCCCACCTTGTTGCCTTCGTTTCTCTTTCTGCCCGGTCCGGCGGACTTTCCCGCCGGCTCCACGGCTCTCCCCTGGGATGACTCGCCTAAAACGGTCGTGGGCACACTGGCCGCCAAGCGCGGAGCCGAAAATGCCGGTCGCCTGGTATCGTCCGCCAAAAGCTGGCTCTCCCATGCCGGCGTTGACCGGAACTCGGCGCTCCTTCCCGCCGCCGCCCCTGAGGGCGTCCCGCGCATCTCGCCCGTCGAAGCCTCACGCGCCTATTTGGCGCACCTCAAAGACTCCTCCGAACTCGACTTCGCCGCCCACCAAATTCTTGTGACGGTGCCCGCCTCCTTCGACGCCGTCGCCCGCGACCTCACCTTAAAGGCGGCCACCGAAGCCGGCTACCGCGATGTCATCCTGCTCGAAGAGCCCCAAGCCGCCTTCTACGCCTGGCTGGAACGCCACGCCGACTGGCGCGAACGCATTGGCCCCCAGGACCGTGTCCTCGTCATCGACGTCGGCGGCGGCACCACCGACTTTACCCTCATCGCCGTTCATGATGCCCAAGGCGCGCTGACCCTTGAACGCCTCGCCGTCGGCGAACACATCCTGCTGGGCGGCGACAACATGGACCTCGCCCTCGCCCGCTTCCTGGAGCAGAGACTCCCCAAGCTTGACCCGGTGCAGTTCCAGTCTCTTTGGCAGCAGTGCCGCGCGGCCAAAGAAGCCTTGCTCTCCAACGACGGGCCTCACGAGCAGCCCGTCACCCTGCTGGGCCGGGGCTCGTCGCTGATTGGCGGCAGCATCAAGGGCCAACTCACCAGGGCCGAAGTCCGCGAACTGCTACTGAATGGCTTCTTCCCGCAGGTCGCCTCCATTGAGTTGCCCGAACGCGCGAAACGCTCCGGCTTGCAGGCCATGGGGTTGCCTTACACAGCCGATGCGGCCATCACGCGCCACTTGGCCCAGTTCCTGCGATCGGTAAAACCGGGCGTCCTCACCGCACCCACCCATGTGCTCTTCAACGGCGGCGTCTTTCGCGCCCCCGCTTTGCGCGAACGCGTGCTGGCCGTGCTGAACCAATGGTTGGCAGCCGAAGGCGCGCCGCCCGTGCGCCCTTTAGAAGGCGAAGACCTCATGCATGCCGTCGCCCGCGGCGCGGCCTACTACGGCGTCATGCGCCAAACGCCCGGGGGCATCCGCATCCGTGGCGGCGTGCCGCGCACTTACTACATCGGCATTGAAGAGTCGCTGCCCGCCGTGCCGTTTATGAAGCCGCCGCTGAAGGTGCTGACGGTGGTCCCCTTTGGCATGGAGGAAGGCACCACGCATCGCTTTGCCGAGCGGGAGTTTGGCTTAGTGGTCGGTGAGCCCGCCGAGTTTCGTTTCTTCGTCTCTTCCACGCGGCGCGATGACGCGGCCGGCGAACTGCTTGACCGCGTTACCGATGAGCTAGCCGAGTTGCCCGCGATGGAAGTGACGTTGCCTGCTAACGCGGGCGACGCGGGCGTCATCGCGGCCACGCTCGAGTCCACCGTCACCGAGACGGGCTTGCTGCAATTGTGGATCGTCGCGCGCGATGGCCGCCGCTGGAAGCTTGAGTTCAACGTCCGCGAGCGCGCGTAGCCAAAAGGTGCTTACATAGAGGGTAGTTACACTTCCCCCTGTGCTAACGCTCAAATTCACTTTTGATGCGTCGGTTCATGAAATGAGCCGTTTGCTGTCCGAGGAGGGTTACCCCTCTCAGATTCTCTGGGTCCAAGCTGGCCACGTCGTCTATTACCGGCGGCAGTGGTTCGTCCACGTCCCTTTCTCCACCATCTCAGCAGGCGTGGCGCGCTCTTATTTCCGCGCCGGCTTCGACCAGGGGCTCGGCCTGACGGTGGACGCCATCTGCCAATTGGACGGCGTCACTTGCTGCTCAGTCTCCGTCCCCGACGATGCCGCCCAGGCGCGCCGGTTAGGTTTAGCCCCCCACGATGTTCGCATGTCGGTGCTGCTCGAGCCCCTGATGGCGCGCCGCATCGACAGCCCTTGGCTTTGGTCGATTTTGAAATGGCTCGGCCGCCGCCACACCCCAGTCGTCGCCCGCCTGTTTCGCCGGGGCTAAATTCCCGGTCATCTGCGAGTCTTCCATTTTGGGGTATCGGCTCCAGTAGCCGTGCCTTACTGGCTAGATCCGCCGGACAATCGGGCGCTGCCTGCGCGATATCGCCGCGATACTCACTCCGCCTGCCTCACGGATTCGCCGTCGAGAGCCGATAGTACTGGGCGATGATTAATTGAGCATCAACGTTCGAGGGCGGCCTCGAACCGGTAAATCTAGGTAATGAGGATTACGGTTTGAAAGTAGCGGTTATTGGATCGGGTTATGTCGGCTTAACCACCGGAGTGTGTTTGTCATTCGTCGGACACGACGTTACTTGTATTGATGTTGACCCTCAGCGCATCGCCACGCTCCAGTCCGGCGCGGCTCCTTTTCATGAACCCTATCTCGCCGAAATGATGCGTTCGGTGAAGCTCCGCTACACCACCGACTATGCACAAGCCATCCCCGGCGCGGAAGTGATCTTCATCGCCGTCGGCACGCCCTCCCGCGCCGATGGCAGCCCGAATCTTGAATACCTCGAGTCTGCCGCCCGCTCCATCGGGGAGCATTTGGGGACGGAGTATGCGGTGGTGGTCAACAAGTCCACTGTGCCGATTGGCAGTGGCAACTGGGTGGAGTCCATCGTGCGCGACGCTTTCCGCCAGAAAAATAACGGCCAGCGGCCTGAGAATTTCGCCGTCGCCTCCAATCCCGAGTTCCTGCGCGAAGGCTCGGCCATTCACGACAGCCTCTTCCCGGATCGCGTCGTCATCGGTGCCGATCAGCAGCACGCGCTCGAGCGGCTTTACTCGCTCTATCGCCCTTTGCTCGACCAAAGCTTCACCGCGCCTACCTTCATGCCCCGGCCCGACGGCTTCGGAGCCGTCCCCCTGATTTCGGCCGATTTGGCCTCGGCCGAGTTGATCAAGTATGCCGCCAATGCTTTTCTGGCCCTCAAAATCTCCTATATCAATGAGGTGGGGCAGTTGGCTCAACGCGTCGGCGCCGACATTCAGTTGGTGGCGCGCGGCATGGGTCTTGACGCTCGCATCGGCACGCGGTTTCTACAAGCCGGCATCGGCTGGGGAGGCTCTTGTTTTGGCAAGGACACGGCGGCCCTGGTCTCCACGGCGGCCGAATATCAGTTGGAGATGCCGATCGTCCAGGCCGCTCGCAAGATCAACTCGCGCCAACGGGAGATCGTGGTGGAGCGTCTGTTAGGGGCCATGAAGCTACTGAAGGGCAAGACCGTGGGCTTGCTCGGTTTGGCCTTCAAACCCAATACCGACGACCTTCGCGACGCCCCAGCCATCGACATCGCCCGCCGCCTGGTAGAACGCGGCGCACGCGTCCGCGCCCACGATCCCGTGGCCGTCGCCCTGGCGCAAAAGCTGCATCCCGATCTGGCCGTCACCTGGTGCGCCACCGCCGCCGAGACCGCCGGCGAAGCCGACGCCCTGGTGCTGGTAACCGATTGGCCCGAGTACCGCGACCTCGACTGGAAGGCCATTGCCACCCAGATGCGCAACCCCCTCATCCTCGACGGCCGCCACTTCCTCGACGCCGGACTCCTGCGAACGCTAGGCTTTCAGTATCTATCCGTCTAGCAGAGTGCAGTAAGGCCCCAGTGGCACGGGCCTCCGGCACGCGACTGCCCACGGCGTGAAGTTCGAGGGGAACAAACGGCTACGACGGCTCACTACAAGGTCGGCTCAGCTGTCCGCCAGACAATCGAACGAATCGGTGGGACCCCTGGCGGAGAATCTTCCGCCGGAGCCATCGATCAAGAAACTGGCGGCAAAACGCAAGCCGACGCTTCCTGGCCCAAAGGCCACCTTCAACCAGCCGTGAGAGCCGCTTAGCGCGCGGGCACCCACTCCCCTGCTTTTTGCATTTCCGGACGCACGGCGATGCCCGCCGGCACCCATTCGCAGCCGCCTTGGCAGCCCGTCGATGGCGAAGCCTGCAGCCGGACTGTGCGGGCATCCAGTTCCAGCCGATCGCGCGCCGTGATTACCGCCATATCGTGGCTGGTGTCGCTGCCACGTTCGAGGAAGACGAGCCGCATGTGCTTCATTCCACGACGCATGCTAAACAGAGGATGCAGGGCTTTGGTCTGTGAAGCGGTGTGGCCATCACGGGTTAACTCGGCCGTCGCGAACCGCACTTTCAAGCCTTCGCGGACCTCATAATAGGCCGTTTCGTAACCCAGAAAGTCCTGGCCGGCACGCATGGTGATGGTGTTCCCTTGCTCCGCCGCTGGAGCCGTCTTCACCACGTATCCGCCACCCGCAATGAGAGGTGTAATCACCCGCAAACGCCACCCAGGCTCCAGGTCGACGAAAGCGCCAGCCAGGGGCTTCGGAGCCTTCGCGGCCACCTTCGCGGCGGCCGGCACTCGCGTAGTTCGGCAAGCGAGAGAGGACAGGCACAGGATGATCGCGAGGGTCCGAATCACGAGAACATCTTACCATCTGATGCGTGATGCTATGATGTTAATATGCGAACCACGATGGAACTGGACGATCAAGTGCTCGCGGCCGTTCGCGATCTCGCGAGTGTTGAAAATCGAAGCATGGGCCGGGTCCTGAGCGATCTGGCCCGCGAGGCACTCGTCAATCGAGTGCCGATCACTGGCTTTTCCAGGCGCAATGGAGTGCCGCTGTTGCCCCGCCGCCCAGGCTCCGCGCCCGTCACGCTTGAACTCATCGACCGGATTCGGGAAGAAGAGGGCATCTAGAATTGCCGCGCTATCTGCTGGATGTGAATGTCCTGCTGGCGTTGGTCGACGAGGTTCACCCGCATCACCAACGCGCCCACCAATGGTTAACGAAGCAGGGGACTCTGCGGTGGGCATCCTCTCCGCTGACTGAAAATGGGTTCGTCCGGATCCTGTCGTCCACCGCCTATCCCAACCGGGTGGAGCGCCCGTCGCAAGCCATTTCCATGCTCAGCGAACTCCGCGCGAATGTTGGCCAGCATCAATTCTGGGCGGACGACCTCTCGCTCACCGAAGCCGGATCCTTTAACCTTTCGCTGATGTCGTTCTCGAAGCACATTACCGGCATCTATCTCGTGGCACTAGCGGTGAAGCATCAAGGATTTCTGGTGACGTTCGACCGGCGCATCACCGTCATGGCCGTTCCCGGAGCCACGTCGAACCACATCCTCGTGCCCTAGCCCAAATAGCCGACAATAGGAAGAATGTCACTTGTAGTTGTAGGCAGCGTCGCTTATGACGGAGTTGAAACTCCGCATGGCAAAGTCGACCGGATGCTCGGCGGCGCTTGCACTTATATTGCCCTCGCGGCTAGCTATTTCACCACGGTCAAGATTGTCGGCGTCGTCGGAGACGATTTCGAGCCTCACGATACCGATCTGCTCGCCTCGCGCGGCATCGATCTCGAAGGTCTCGAACGCGCTCCCGGCAAGACTTTCTTTTGGAAGGGCAAGTATTCGCCCGATATGAACGATCGCGAAACGTTGCAGACCGATCTGAACGTCTTCGCTAATTTCCAGCCGAAGCTGCCGGAATCGTACAAGAAGGAGCCCTATCTCTTGCTCGGCAACATCGTGCCGGCCCTGCAGCGCGACGTGCGCGAGCAGATGCCCAATGCCCAGTTCGTGGGCGGCGACACGATGAATTACTGGATCAGCGACTTTCGCGAAGAGCTCCTCAAAACCATCGCCGGCTGGCATTGCCTCATCATCAATGACGGCGAGGCGCGCATGCTGTCCGGGGAAAACAACCTGCGCAAGGCGGCCGCCAAAATCATGGCCATGGGGCCCAAGATCCTCGTCATTAAGCGCGGCGAGTTCGGTGCCATGCTCTTCGATGCGCACGGCATCTTTATGGCGCCCGGCTATTTGCTGGAGCAGGTTTTCGACCCCACCGGCGCGGGTGATTGCTTCGCGGCCGGCTTCTTCGGCTCCATCGCCTCCGATGGCCTCGATGCCCGGCAGGACTATGACCCCCGCGTCCTGCGCCGCGCCGTCATCTACGGCTCCGTGATGGGTAGCTTCTGCTGCGAAATGTTCGGCGTCGATCGTTTTCGCACCTTGACCCGGGAGGAGATCGATAATCGGTTCAGTGAGTTCAAAGCCTTCACGCACTTCTAAGTCTTCGAAGAAAAGCCGTTCACGGCGGGCGGAGGCGGCTGGCCCCAGCGCGCCTTCGCCGTGGCCGCTGATCCTGGTCGCCTGCGGATTGGCCACTCTCTCCGCCCTGGCGATTCTTTTCTTCTCCCAACGCGGCGAACTGCTCTGGTATGGCGATGCCACCGCCCACATCAACATCGCCCGGCGAATCATCGATTCCCGCACGCCGGGCTACGAACAGATCGGCACCGTCTGGCTGCCCGTCCCGCATTTACTGATGCTGCCCTTCGTCGGCGTCAACCACTGGTGGAGTACAGGCCTCGCGGGTGCCTTCGCCGGCGCGCTCTGCTTCATCACCGCCGGCTGTTTTCTCTTCGCCGCCATTCGCCGCCTCGCCGGTACCGCACCGGCCATGATGGCCGTGGCCGTCTTTGCCCTCAACCCAAATTTGCTTTACCTGCAGTCGACCCCCATGACGGAACCCGTGCTCTTCGCGGGCTTCTTAGCCTTGTTTTGGGGACTCATCTACTTTTCGCAAACCGGTGCCTGGCTGGGCTTATCCGTGGCTGCGGTGGCGGCCGGTATCACCGCCATGACGCGCTACGAAGGCTGGTTCCTGCTGCCCTTCGCCGCCATCGCCGTGTTCCTGAGCCAACGGCGGCTGGCGCCCTTCGTCACTTTTTGCGCTATCGCCGGCCTCGCCCCCGCCTGGTGGCTGTTGCATAACTGGATCTTCTTCGGCGATCCGCTGGAGTTTTACCGCGGACTTTACTCCGCCAAAGGCATCTACCAAACCGCCCTGAACGCGGGCATGGCGCGCTACCCCGGCGATGGCGATTGGCTCAAGGCGATCGAGTACTTCTTTGCCGCCGCGCGTCTCAACGCCAATTGGGCCGTCATCGCGATTTCGGCGCCAGGCCTCTTGGCCGCCGCAGTAAAGCGCCACTGGTGGATCTTTTCGCTCGCCCTCACGCCCATCTTTTACGTGATCAGCATGCATGGCAGTGGCACCCCCATCTTCATCCCCGACCATTGGCCCCATAGCTATTACAACGCGCGCTACGGGCTCGCCGCGTTGCCGCTGCTGGCCGCCGCCGCCGCTGCCTTGGTCGCCGTTCTGCCCAAAGCGGCGCAATGGCCCACCATGTTCGTCATCGCTTTCACCACCGTGGTTCCCTGGCTGGCCTACCCCCGTCCCGATAACTGGGTCTCCTGGAAAGAGGCGCAAGTGAACTCGATCGAACGTCGCGCCTGGACCTATCCCGCCGCCGCCTACCTCCGCCAAAACTACCGTCGCGGCGATGGTATTCTCGCTGGCTTTGGCGACCAGACCGGCATCTTCACCGCCGCCGCCATTCCCCTCAAAGAAGTGCTCCACGATGGCAACGGCCCCGCCTGGTTCGCCGCCACCACCCGCCCGGACGTCTTCCTCCATGAGACCTGGGCCATTGTCCGCGCCGGTGACCGGGTTGGCGAGGCGCTCGCCAAGCTCGCCCGCGTACGCCATCCGCGCTACGTGCTCAAGCAAAGCATTCGCGTCAAAGGCGCGCCCGCCATCGAGATTTGGCGCCGCGTGGCCATGCCCATCGGCCTGCCACCCGTAACATGACACAATAAAGCGCGATGGATCTACGTAAGCCGAGCGGTTGGTTCTTTGTTCTTCTGGGCGCGCTGTTACTCATCACCGGATTCACGGCCGACAATGCCGCGCCGCTGTTGACGGTCAATCTGAACGCCATGATGGGCGTCGTGATGGCCATTTTCGGCGCGGCATTGCTGGCGCTCGCCCACCGCGCTTCATGAGCGCCTACCGCGCGCCTGGCCGCATTAATTTGATCGGTGAACATACCGACTACAACCTCGGCTTCGTGCTTCCCCTCGCCATCCAACGGGACTGCGTCGTCACCCGTACCCCGCGCCAGGACCATCGGCTTCACCTGCGCTCGAAGCAACTTCGCGACACCCGCACCTTCTCTTTGCCAGACCTGCCCACCCACCGTACTGGCCATTGGACAGACTACTGCATCGGCGTCGCGCATGAGCTACTGGCCGCCGGATATTCGCTAACTGGTGCCGATCTCGAGATCGATTCCCAAGTTCCCACCGGAGCCGGCCTCAGCTCCTCCGCCGCTCTCGAAGTCGCCACGGCCCTGGCCTTGCTCGATGGCACACCCATCGACGGCCTCGCGCTCGCCAAGCTCTGCCAGCGCGCGGAAACCAACTTTATCGGTCTGCCCTGCGGCATCATGGACCAAGCCATCGCCGTCCTCGCCCAACCCGGCACCGCGCTCCTCATCGATTGCCGCTCTTTCGAGACGAAAGCGGTGCCCTTGCCCGGTGGGATAGCCATCATCGTCACTGACTCCGGCGTCAAACACTCCCTCGCCTCCTCGGCCTACGCCACCCGCGTCGAAGAGTGCCGCCAGGCTGCCTTCGAGGCGGGAGTCGCTTCGTTGCGCGACGCCACGCTCGCTCAAGCCGGGCACCATCCTCGCGCCCGTCACATCGTCAGTGAAAATCAACGCGTGCTTCGCTTCCTCGACGCGGCCGAAGCTGGCGATCTTATCGAAATGGGCCGCCTCTTCACCGCCTCCCACCGCAGCCTGCAACACGATTACGAAGTGAGTTGCGAGGAGCTCGACTTCCTGGTGGACACCGCCCTCATGCTCCCGGGCGTCCTCGGTTCCCGCATGACCGGCGGCGGCTTCGGCGGCTGCACCGTCACGCTTGTCCACGACGCAATGGCGGGCCAATTCGCGCACGCCATTGCCGCCCAGTACGAGCGCCGCTACCACCGCCGCCCCACGATTTTCCGCGCCATCGCCTCCGCCGGAGCCGGCCCTGTCTAGCCGGCGACCGGCTGAAGAGTTTTTGGTTCGCTCAAAAAGTTTCTTTTGAACTGCCTCTGCAACGAAACGCTCCGCCATCGAGCCACGACCGCAGGGAGCGGGCCAGAACCATGCTTGATCTCTATTTAAGCGAGGAGAGAGATAGCCCGCTCGCTCCGGTCGCGGCTCACAGAATGCCAAATTCGACTAACGTTCAGTGGTCTTAAGTACCGTCTTCTCCGTTGCGACATTGTCGTTCGAATCCGTCGCCCGCACCGCGACCAGAATCTCGCCGTAGCCCGGACGCGGCACCAGCAAATGGTAGTCGTGCTCCTTCGAATCGGTGAGCCGCGTCGTGGGCTCGGCGATCATCCATTCGCCGCCATCTACGGAATACTCCACTTTGGCCAACACCGTCAGCTCATCCTTCACGTGGAAACGCAAGTTAATGTTGGTGCTGGCGGGTTCGGCGGTAAGATTGCTGATCACGGGCGGCGTGTTGTCGATGGTGAACGGTTCGCTCTCCATCATGGCGCTCAGGCCTTGGCCGGGCGGGTTGCCCGGCGAGTCCGACACGGTCACGCGAACCTGATACTGGCCGTCGGGAAAGGCGGTGCTGTCCCAGCCAATCGATTGCTCACGCAACTTATCGCGGAGTAACTTCCAGGCGATCTCACTGGCCCCCTTGATTTCTATTTTGTAAGTCAGCGCGTCGCCATTGTCATCAATCGCCAGCCAACGCGCGCCGGCGCTGCCCTTCTGATAAGTGAGCATCAACGGCGAACCGGGCATGGACGACGGCATCATCGGCGGAGCATTCGGTTGGCGCGGCCGTGAACGGCCCAGGGCCGGCAGGTTGAGCGTCGCGGGGCTGTTCGGCACCGGATTCGACGGCATCGAAAACGAGCTGGCCGAAGAGCGATAGTTCATCGGCGTCCCTTCCACTTCTTCCAGGCGCGGCGGCAGGTTCTTCGCCATATAGGCGACGTCCACCTCTCGTAACTCCGGCGACTGTTGGCCATTGCCCGTCAGCGTCCCGCGCCATTGTAAGAATCGCGCTTGCGGTGAGGCCACGCGGCCATCTTTCAGGGGCGCCCAGGCCGTCCAATTTTTTTGCGGCCGCTCCAGATTTCCGGAGCGCGTCTCAAACGCGAGCCCTCCGCCATTCAGCTTGTCTTCGTGCGCCAAACGGCCCCAACTGGAGAAGGCGGCCACGTCCAGCACTTCGCTCTCAATCGTCCCGTTGCGTTCGAGGCCCGGCCCGACGGCGACGATCTTGCCGACGTTGCCCGTCGCCACGGCTAAGCCGCCGTTGCGGCGCGCCACAATAGCGGTCGCCTGCGTGGGCGATAGCATCGGGAGGGCGGTGAATAGATAAGGTGTATCAAGCCGGTACACGCCACCTTTATTGCCCGTGCCAATCCAGGGGATGCCTTTCGCGTCAATGGCCACGGCGTAGATCACATCGGTGCCGTTCGAGAAGACGCGCAGCGGTGTGCCGTCGGGGTCGATGCGATACACTTCGCTGCCGCCGGAAATGGTGGTGGCGGAAACGCCAGTAGTCGACGGCGGCGCGACGGCGATCCGTTGGCCTTGCGCTCCCGCCGGTCCGGTGGAGGTGGTTGGCGTATTCGAAGCCATGGTCGGTGCCACCGGCGTCACGCCGGTCGGCGTCCCTCCTGTCGATTGCTTCATGCCCACGCCCGCCACGTAAATCTCGTCATTCGGGCCCACCGTCAGCGCCGTAATTTCGCGCTTTTGGCTCTGGTAAATCACAAAGCCCGTGCCATCCGGAGCCACCCGCAACACCAAGCCGCCCGGTTCGGTGCCGACGATCAAATTGCCCTTCCGGTCAATGGCGATGGAGCGGGCATGCGACTCGTCACTCTTGAAGAAGAGCTTGCCGCTGCCGTTCGGCTCCACGCGATGGATCTCTCCCTGGTCACCGGTGGCGAGATACAAGTTACCCTGGCGATCGAACACCATTCCCCACACATAAGTCTGTTTGGGGTCATAAAAAACCACCGGCTTCCCCGCCGTAATCTTATACACCTTCCCGTTCGGTGACGTGGCGGCGAATAACTCATCCTTGGCATTAAGAGCCAGTGCATAAACCGACGCCCCGCCAAAGTCAGTTACTACGCGTCCCTGGCCGGCCGCATCCACCGCGACTAACTTAGCGCTCTCCGTACCCGGCCCGCCGCCCGCTGCATAGAGCGTCCCTTTAGTATCTTCGACGATCGTCCAAAGATAAGGCGTCTGAGCATCGAAGATTTCCGTCATCGTGGGCGACAAACTTAAGCGCCCATCGTTGCGGAGTGCCAACCGTTTTAGATTGCCTTTCTCAAAATCGCCGGCCTCGCCTTGTACCCAATTCTTTGTCTCAACGGCGCTAAGCGCCAGTACCGCCAGCGCGGCACACCACAGGATTCGTCCGTTCATCATTCCTCTTTCGCGATATCTTACGGGCGCTTAGCGCACCAGAATTTTTAGCGTGTGGCTGCCGGAAACCACTTGGTCGAATTCGATCGACGCCTGGCTCACCATCGTCTCCGGATAACTGGAGACCATGCGATTGGCGGCTCGCCCCGCTTGCATGACATTCAACACCGACTGCGGCAAACTCGGCAGTGTCTTGTCGTCGTAGTAAACCGTCGGCTTCGTCTGCATTAACGAGACAAATAACTGCGTATTGCGGCGCTCCTGATTGAGTAACGACAGCGCGCCATTCAAATCAAGAAACCGATTCTGCGTCAGAAAAAAGCTCTGCAACCGATTGAGTGAGTCGCCATCCGCTAAGGTGATCTTGTGCTCACCCTTCGGCAAACCTTCGGGGATCCGTAGCTTCATCTCGCGCTCCACCCGCGGACCCCGAAAAGGGCGCAGGTAAGCTTTCACCGTAATTTCGTCACCCGGCGATACCTCATTCGCTGAGATCCAGGCGCTCTCCAGCGCCAGCACGCGCCGCTCGGGAATCAGGTCGACCGTAATGTCCATGCTTTTCATGCGCGGCATCTGCACCTGATTAGAGAAAAGACGAGTGATTTTCTCACCGACGTAACCCGTCAGCACCATGGGCGCGGGGGCCTGTTGCTCGGGCATCACCGATTGCATATTCTCCAGCTTCAACTTTCCATGACCCTCGAATTCCACCTGTCCGCTCAGACGGTAAGTAAGTTCATCGGAAAAGTCATTAATGCCGGAGATCGAGTTAAATAGAGTCATCATCGACAGGAAAGGCGTCCATTTCTGGTGCGTGAAGATGTTATAGCGAAGCAGCTTCTCTTTCACCACCGTGCCCTTCTCGCCCATGGTCCGGATTTTCATATTGACGGGTATCATGGGTGACTCAGCACCCAGCACGCCCATGATGCCGGAGTGGCGGTCCTGCTTCAAGGCCCCGACGATGTCGGTCGCGTTCCCCATCTTATTCGGTTGAAACTGGCTCGAGAGCACCATCAGAATCTCGCCTTGGCTCATCGGCATATCCACCGGGCCCATATTGAAGAAAGGGTGTCCGAACGCCAGAATGCGGCGGCCGTCGTTGTAAGTGACGGTACCCAACCCCGTCACACTCATGTCGCCATTCACTAACACGCCAGCCACGGTTTGTCCGGGCTGCAAGGCGTTGGCCCAGCTACTGATGGGCTTGGTATTGTAACTGGCCGATCCCGCTCCGCCCATTACTGGATTAATGCCTTGTTGCCGCAGCAGCGGGCCAAATTCGCGCAAAGTAAGGTCAGAGAAGCCGGAGAAAACCAAAGGCGTGCCGATCGGTTCCATCATGAGCGACTGTGGCATCGGCGACTCAGACGCCGTCATCACCTGGCGCACTAAGTCGTTGGGCATTTCCAGACTGGCTCGCGCGGCGGGCTTATTCGGAGACTTGGCATCGGTCGGAACCGTCTTATCGAAATCGTTGATCTCGAGCATCAGCTCAATGGGCGTAATGCCGCAGATGGCATCGGGCGAAAATACGCTCAGCCGCAAGGCGACCGCCCCAATCAACTTGCCGTCGACATAAACCGGGCTGCCCGACATCCCGCCCGCCACATTGGTCCGCTGCGCCTTGCCGCCCATTTTGCCAATGATGATGTCTTGTTGGGGGCCCCAGGCGTTCTTCCAAAGTCCGATGATTTCAATCGGCACGGCTTCAGGCGTGGTGCCCTCAAAAACGGTCCAGGCCGTCGCCTTCATGCCGGGCTTCAGCATCGCCGAAGGAAGAATGTCCACCTTCCCGGCTTTCGGCGGCAGCGCGCCCTGGCCCAAAAGTAATCCCGTCAACGAAAATGTGAGGGTAAGCGCGAAAAACGCCTGGCGGTTCATGACCATCATTATACGTGTCATCCTTCTGACAACTCGTTAGACGCCCCAATCACCCGTTCCGCGCCAGCTAAAATGAGCAAGTGAAGATTCTGCTCTTTTCCGATATCCACAGTGACCTCGCCGCTCTCCGCCGGCTGATGGCCGTGGAGGCAGATGCCTACTTCTGCGCCGGAGACCTGGTAAATATGGCCGAGAACATGGCGGCGGCGGGAGAGATTTTGCGGCCCAAGGCCACTCGTACCTACATCATCCCGGGCAACCACGAGTCCGCTGAGCAGATAGCGGAGTTCTGCCGCGAGTACGGCCTCCTCGATTTACATGGGCGTTCCGTTTTGCTGGAAGGTGTCCATGTGGCGGCACTGGGATATTCGAACATTACTCCCTTCCATACGCCCGGCGAGTACGCCGAGCCGGACTTTGCCGAGCGCCTGGAGCCGTTTGCCGCTTTGTGCCCGCTCGTGCTGGTGTGCCATTGCCCGCCCAAGGACACGCCGTTCGACCGGGCGGGCGAAGGCCTTCATTTTGGCTCGCCCGCCATCCGCGCCTTCGTCGATCGGGTCCAGCCGGCCCGCTTCTTTTGTGGCCACATCCACGAAGCCGCAGGTGCCGAAGCTTTCCTCGGCCACACGCCCGGGCTCAACCTCGGCAAGCGGGGCTATCTACTGGATCTGGCTTCTCTGACATAGTCAGCCCAACATTGGCGCACGCCGCCGGTGAAAATCAGTGCGGTCCTCGATCGCCGCCGCCACCCGCAGCACCCGGCCCTCCGCCCATGCCGGGCCCATCACTTGCAGCCCCATCGGCATCCCGCTCGCCGAAAATCCGCTCGGGATCGACATCGCCGGCAACCCCAGCGCATTCGCCCCCCGCATCAACCGCGTCGTCGCCAGACGCGTATCTTCCTCCACGCCATCGATCGTCACCTGCGCCGCCCCAATCGCCGGTGCCGTAATGGGCGTGCTGGGCGCGAACAGCACGTCGCACCGCGTAAACAATTCCGCAAACTCGCCCCGAAAACGCTCGATCGCCGCCAAGGCATTCAGATAGTCGAGCGCGCTCACGGTCTTGCCCCGCTCCACGTTCGGCGTCACCGCCTTACCCAGCAGATGGGTCCGCGTCGAAAAAGGGTCAATCGATCGCGTCGACTCCGGCAACTGCACCATCAGCGTCGCCTGATTCAGCGCCAACAAATCTGGCACCCGCACCTCCACCAGCGTCGCGCCCGCTGCCTGCGCCACGCGCGCCATGGCCTGCACCGCCGCCACCACTTCGCCGTCGGCCCGTTCGAAATAAAAACTCGAAGGCATCCCGATCCGCAACCCCTCCAGCGATACCTTGCCCTCCGGCGGCAGAAAATCCTCCGCCGGCATCGGCACCGACGCCGGGTCGCGCTCATCGTAGCCGGCCATCGCATTCAGGATCAGCGCGCAATCCCGCACCGTGCGCGCCAGCGGACCCATATGGTCCAGCGAATGCGCCAGCGGCAGGCAACCGTACATGCTCACGCGCCCGTAAGTCGGCTTGATGCCCGCCACGCCACAGTAGGACGCCGGAATGCGAATGCTGCCGCCCGTATCCGTACCCGTGCCGCAACTAACGAAACCCAGCGCCACCGCCACGCCCGACCCTCCGCTGGACCCGCCCGGAATCCGCCTCAAATCCCAAGGATTTCGCACTCCGCCAAAGTGCTCGTTCTGCGACGTCACCCCGTAAGCGAGCTCGTGCAAATTCAGCTTACCCAGAGAGATGCAGCCGGCCAGCGCCAACTGGCTCACCACGGCCGCGTCATAGTCCGGCACCCAATCCTTGTAAATTAAAGAGCCGCCCGTCGTGCGCACGCCCCGCGTCGCAAAAAGGTCTTTGTGCGCGATGGGAATGCCGTGCAAAGGCCCCCGATCCTGCCCAGCGGCAAGTTCGGCGTCGGCCACCCGAGCCGCCTCCAGCGCCGCGCCGGCCGTCAAGGTGAGGAAGGCGTTCACCTGCGAATCGAATTCACGAATCAGCCGCAGGCGCTCAGTGATGAGCTCAACGCAGGAAACCTGACGGGCGCGCAGAGCGGCGGCAATGGCTTGGATAGAGTCCATGTTTTGCCTGCCAGCTTAGCAGACCGCATCATCCCTTTTGTTTGCCGGGCACCAGCACATCGCCGCCGCCATCAAGGAATACGACGTCCAAAGCGTCGACACCCTGATCGGGGAGCCGAAGAGCAATGCTAGACGTTTTCAGATTGAGCAGCAATCCCAGCGCCTGCCTCAGGAACTGGCGCCGCAAACCCACCCCTTCCCCGGACTCGAAATCGCCGGGCCCCGCGAGTAGTCCAGAGGCCCAATTTAACGGCGCATTTTTCTATGACGATTTATCGTCTGAAGCTGGACAAAGTCCACAGGAGGATCAATTGCAGGCCTCATCCTCGCCCTCGCCTCCATTTGGACCCTCCAGTGCCAGCGGGCCGACTTAACTCTTTATTTTCTTCCCTGGGGTCGCACCACCACCGACCCCAGCCTCCTGAATTCAGATGGAAAAGAATCCGGGTCAACGAGCGGCTCGTATTTAATGCCGATACTGGTTACTTCGACACTGCCGAGTTCGAACTTCTGCAAGACGGCTGGCCGGAATCTGCTGACCCCGCCCGAGCAGATTGCGGCGAAGCCCTGGCCCCCAATCCGGCGCGCAACGCGGTGGATGACCCGATGCCCGAACAACTCAAGCCCGGACGCCGAAAAGATACAGTATGACCGGCGGAGTTACACCGTGGAACCGGCCTTTGGCTCCACTAAAAACACAGTTTCTATCTACTCTCTAATAAAATAGGTACTAATAGTACTAATCATTTAGTCCTATTGATGTTGAAACTTAGTATTCAAGCTGATAGTCTTCAAGACTGAAATAGCCTTGCTTCGCGAAAGTGTGCGTGAGGCTCAATAGCTTGGGCGGGTTAGTTCGCCGTTAGGTTACGGTCGCCCATTGCAGACAGCTTAGGAGGACCGCCATGATTCGAAATGCTTTTGTTCTCGCTTGCCTCACCGCCAGCGTTTCTTTTTCCCAAGGCCTCACCGCCACATCCCCACTGGTACCCCTTCCCGCCGCGACTTTCGGAGGTACGGGTATTCCGAACGGCAGGGTGGCGGTCGTCACCATCACTGACGGACCCAACACCATCACGCTGGGCCTGAACGCCACCGCGCGTTTCGCGGCTCCTCCCGTGACGGACAACGGCCTCGGCACTTTCTTCGCGACGCCCGGACCGGGCACATCGCCCAACTTAGCCCTCTGGAACTTCAACTTCTATGTTCTAGCCGTGAATTCGACCACAGGCGCGAACGCGCTCCCGAGCTACGCCTTCGACCTGCTGTATGACATGAATCCGGGCAGCTTTACGTCTCAAGGCAACTTAGGGCGCGTCGCAGTTGGGCCCGCGTTCGATGGGGGCCCTCCAACCACCGGCACCATCCAAAATTCGCAAAATCTCGGCTTCGGGTATCTCCGGGTTGCGATTCCTGGCATCCTTACGCCTCCTCTGGGCTATGCCAACCCCGGCGGCATCCCGTTCGATCCCAACGCCCTAGGGCACTACACCTTTGCTCTGCGAGCTTTTAATCTTGCCGGCGCTCCACTCGGGCAATCCGTCATTCACGTTAGTACCTCTGGGGTGACCATTCCCAGTCCCGAACTCAGCTATCAGCTGCGCTACCTTGCCAATCTCAACGTTGGCGACTCTGTCATTAACATCACCAACTCCGGAGCGCGCGGGGCGGGTCTGGCTGCGGGAACCAGTTCCAGCACCACGGGTGCCATCTGCGTGAATGTTTATGCCTTCTCGCCCGACGAGCAACTGGTCTCCTGCTGCTCCTGCCCGGTGACCCCCAACGGTTTGGTCTCCCTGTCGGCGCAGCGGGATCTGATTAGTAACACGCTCACTCCCACGGTTCCCACCTCCCTGGTCGTGAAACTGGTGTCCTCGATTCCTCAGACCGGTTCGGCTGGGTGCGCCGCCTCGGCATCGACAGTCTTGCCACTCAACGTCGTTCCTGGCCCCGGTCAACTCGCCACGGGCATGCACGCGTGGGCGACGACGATTCATGCTGGCGCGGCCGGCGCGAGTCCGGCCGTCACTGAGTCAGCCTTCGCTCCGGCCACGCTGAGCGTCGGTCCGGTTAGCGGGGGATTCGACGTCGGCGAGTTGGTCCGTTTGACTCAACTCTGCACCTTCATCAATGCCAACGGCAGCGGCTTTGGCATTTGCGGGTCCTGCCGGATGGGTGGTCTGGGCGCCGGACGCCTTTGAAAGTCCGGTTACGCACGGCGGCAAAACAGCGGCAAGGCCGAAGCTTTGGCTTTGCCGCCATTTGCTCTTAGGGGAAGTGCTTCATGGCGACCGTCAATATTCACGAGCCAACACCCATCTCTCACGCCTCGTCGAGCGCGCCGCCCAAGGCGAGCCCTTCATCATCGCCAAAGCTGGCCGGCCGAGGGTGAAAGTCGTTCCGCTCGGGTGCCCCGGTAAACACACCCAGGGCTCCTTTGCTCGAAAACGGCTATCGCATCGCCAACGCCGTGGCCATTGTTGATCGAATCGTAAGCGAGGAGGACGTTGGCTGCTGGAACAGGGGTGGGCGGGTCCAGTTGGCCAGTGCCGCGAACCCCCATAGAATCGCCAATCGGCGCTGCTGCCCATCATCGGTCCGGTGCTGTAGTCGTTGCACCCCAGTGCGATGCGAGAAAGCGATTCAGTGTTTCCCCAACTGCAGCCGAGGCAACCCGCTTCGGCGGCCGTCGCACCAGGAGCCTAAGGGAGCGTCTCTAAGCGCAACGCCTCCGCCACGCGCAAGGCTCGGCCATCGATGCGCAACTGCTCCACTTCAGAAGCCATCTGTATTTGCTTTCCCCCGCGCAAACTCTGCATTCCGGGATGGTAACGGCCCCAACCGAATCCTCATCGCTGCGCCCTTCGTCTTCTGGCAACAACATGTTTACCTGATGCGCTACTCACTGGCCGCCGTGTTACTCGCCGCCGCGGGACTCTGGCTCTTACCTGCCTTCGCTGGTTGGTGCGATCAAAAGCAACGGCCCCAGGCCACTTACTTCGCCATCTCCGCCTTCACCCTCGCCGCCGCGATAACTTTGCTCAATGTGGTGTTCTCCGGCCCGGAATCTCTCTTTGCTGTCGTCAAGCGCCTCACCGCGTCCAGCCCCTTAGCCGAAACGGTTAGCGAGTTACAATCACTTACTCGCGCGAAAGGGTTCTTCTCTCTCGAATACCCTTGGCATGAATTCGGCGGCGCTTTCGTCCTCACGATCATCGGCCTTCCGCTTCTCGCCGAAGCCACCTGGAAAAAGCCTAACCCGAAGCACACCCTCTTCCTGGTTTGGGCTGCCACCTTCTTCCTCATGGCCATGACCCAAGCCCGCATGACTTTCTACTTCGCAGTCAGCGCTGCCCTCCTGGCCGGCTACTTGATGAGCCAGCTACCGGTGTGCGCTCCCTGGCGGCGGTCGCGCTTGGTGCTTTCCTCATCCTTCCCAACCTCATCCAAGCGGCCCGCGACACCGCGCCCCTGCCTGGCCAAGTGTCTCCCGATTGGCGCGAAGCGCTCAACTATCTGCGCGACCACACGCCCCATTCACCCACTTACAGCGTTCTGGCCTGGTGGGATTCCGGCTATTGGATCAGTACCGTCGCCCAACGTATTCCCGTCACCAACCCTACCCAAAACAACGCCGGAGCGGCGGCAAACTTCTTGCTGGCCACCGATAGCGAAGCGGCCCGGGACGCCCTCCATGATGCTCGTGCCCAATACGTCGTGGTTAATCAAAAGCTACCCATGCTGGGCGATGAGATGGCCTTCGCGGGCATCTTCCCTAATCTTTTCGCTTACACCGGCCGGTATCGTCGTGCGGACTATCTGTTCGAGGTTAAGGAAGACTCGCGCCGCCGCATCTTCTTCCGCCGCCGCTGTACACCGCAACGGCGAGTCCCGCGCCCAGGTGCAAATTTACAAAAACGTCACTGTACCTACCAGCCGCGAACGATAGTGAGCGGGTCCTGCGGAAGGAAAACATGCGGTCAGCGTACCAGTACCTCGACCGCTTGGTTGTAACTTCTGCGGCTTGTCGCAGCATCCCCTCCCTAACGGTCGGGGTTCGTCAGACTTAACGAACACTGACTCAAGTCAGGGCATTAGTTCAGGCGACGCCGGAACCAGAGCGCGCCAGCCAAGCCCGCTCCGACCATTGCCAGCGTACCCGGCTCTGGAACAGCACCGCCTATATCCAGCTGCTGGAACAAGCTACTCGGCAATGTGATCCGTTCGCCATCCCCCAAACCGTTCGAAAATTCCAAACCCATCAGGAAAATCAAAGTGTCCGTCGTGTTACTGGCAGTCAGGAGAAAGCCAGCGGGAAAAGTGTCCGCTGCGCTGAAGGCACTATTGGTCGGGATATTCGCAATTACCCGGCTGGTAGCTGCTTCCACGCCCGCCGAGACAAACCGCCCGTTGGGTCCAGCGCCATCCACGCCAAACGAACCGCCCACATTCGGCGCAGTCGTCGCGAAGGTAACGAAGGCGGTAAAATTTAGCGTAACCGTCGGTGCACAAAATCCATGGCAGAGGATAGTGGCATCTGTGAACCGGAACGAAAACGGTCCATTCAATGGCGTGTTCAACGCCACGGGGACGCCGGCCTGGAACAAGCCCAGCGTGCCGTCAACGATATAGAAGCCGTCACCGGTGAAGATCGCGTCCGAGATATTACCCGCCCCGGGAGCCACGCTACCGCCCTTGTACTGCAACGAGTAGCCTGTAATCGTCACCGCCGGCAACGATGACGCGCCCAAAAGGGCCACCCAAGCAAAACGTGAAAATACCGACATCTCTACTACCTCCGACAGATAAAACTACTCCCCTGAGTATATCCGAAATCTTTGCCCCTCGTACCCCTCCAGGCCAGAACTGCTAGTAAAATCATGACCATGGTTATGTACCGCCGGTCGATTCAGATAATCGAGCCGCGGGCGCAGGCGGGCACATCGGGTCCACTTGCGACCAATCAGCGCCGTCTCGCAGCAAGCAGCCCAGTTGGCAGCCCAGTTGGTGCCAGCCCAGTTGGTGCCAGGCATGATCAGGGGAACGGACAAGCCGCAATCAGCAAAAGCAAGCGGGGGCGAGGCGGCCGGGAGGCCGTCGAATCGGGCGCAGAAATGAGCTACGGGGTTACAGAGCGCTACAGTGCAGGTTTTAGCGGGCTACGGGGCAAAGAGAGCTAGGGAAAAAGGACCTAGCCTGGCGGACCTCCCACGGCGATCGTCACCGGCCGCGCGAACCAGCCCGTGACCCGGTTATACGGCCCCGGACGCTGACCCGCATTCCGCCGCATCTCCTCCACCGGACCCTCCAAATACACCTTCCAAGCCTCCGCCGCCCCCACCGCATTGCCTAACGGATTGCCAAAAAGATGACGCCACACGTCCAAGCAAAGCACCCCGCCGGCACCCTCGCCCGCGACATGCGCCCGCGCGCTCGACCAAGCCCAATCCGTCGCCTTCTTCTTCAAACGCGCCCGCACCGGATTGTTCTCCACATACCGCAAAAACTCGCGAAACCCCGCCCCATCCAAAAACACCGCATCAAAACGCGGCGTCCAATTCACTGGGCCAGACCGGTGATAAGGCGAGAACATCTTCCGC
>JANLPT010000194.1:0-2349 GCA_031367405.1 Bryobacteraceae bacterium | reverse complement strand
GCGCCCGCTTCACCAGTTCGAGGTTCGTTTTCATGCCCGCGCGACCGTCGGCTGGTCCGTGCGGGATGGCCAGCTTCATCATCTTAAAGCCCGCTTCGGCGTGCTGTTCAAGGTCATTTCCCGTGCAATAAGCCGGCACGCGAGGCTTCACCGCGCCACCAATCAGGCGGTAAATGGGCTGGTCGAGCGCCTTGCCGATCAAGTCCCAGACAGCCAGATCGACGGCGGAGATGGCGTTCATGGTGACGCCCATCCGGCCATAGGACATGGTGGAGCGCCAGCAGGTATCCCAGATGCGCTCGTGGTCGAACGGGTCACGGCCCATAATCAGCTTGGCCAAATGCTCGGTGACCACCGGGCCCCCGCCGGGTCCGCCGTTGCCGTAGCCCTTCAGCCCCTTGTCGGTCGTGATTTCCACCGTGAAGCTCGGCACCTTGCCCGGGTCGGCCATAAAGAGCGAACGCGTGGCCTTATACTCCGGGTAAATCGACATCGGGTTAGCGACTTCGACACCGCCGGTAGACCAAGCGCCTGGCGCGGGCTTAAAGTCCGGAATCGGCTTGCGCGGCCGGGTTTGCACCAGCCGGACGCCGGTAATCTTCAGGCCGCTCTTCTCGCTCTGCCAGCCGAAGGCTGGAATCGCGCCGGTTAGGGTAGTCAACATCGTACGTCGGTTCATGGATTAGCATCATATAACATGCCCGAAGCTTTACTCGAAACAAATTTGGAAGGGTGGCCCCCGCCGAAACGCGGCAAGGTCCGCGACGTGTACCCCGTGGGCGAAGATCGCCTGCTGATCGTCACCACTGACCGCATCTCCGCCTTCGACTGCGTGCTGGCCTCAGGCATCCCCGGTAAAGGCCGCGTCCTCACCCGGATGTCGCTGTTCTGGTTCGATCTGCTGCGTGACTTGGTGCCCCATCATCTGATCAGCGCGTCGGTTGACGATGTGCCCGGCCTAACCGCGGCGGATCGCGCCTTGCTCGAAGGCCGCATCATGTACGCGCACAAATGCGCCATGGTCGACGTCGAGTGCGTCGCCCGCGGCTACCTGGTCGGCAGCGGCTGGAAGGACTACCAGCGCACCGGGGCCATCTGCGGCATTCCTTTGCCGGCGGGCTTGCTGGATGGCAGCCGTTTGCCTGCGCCGATCTTTACGCCCGCCACCAAAGCCGTCACCGGCCACGACGAGAACGTCTCTTACGAACAGGTCGCTTCGAGCATCGGCGTCGCCTTGGCTCGGCGGCTGAAGGACCTCACTCTCGCGATCTACGCGCGTGCCGCTGCCCATGCCGAATCGCGCGGCATCATTTTGGCGGACACCAAATTCGAGTTCGGCTTCATCGGCAATCAACTCACCTTAGCCGACGAAGTACTGACGCCGGACTCTTCACGCTTCTGGCCGGCGGACACCTGGAAGCCCGGCGGCGCGCAAATCTCCTTCGACAAGCAGTACGTGCGGAATTATCTGGAAACGCTCGACTGGAACAAGCAATATCCGGCTCCGGCGCTTCCCGCCGATGTTGCCGAACGGACGGGCGACAAATATCGCGACGCCTATCGTATCCTGACAGGGCACACCTTATGAACTGGCTCGACATTGTCTTACTGCTGCTCTTCGTACTTTCCATCGTCTCGGGAGCCATCAAAGGCCTCTCCCGCATCGTCCTCGGGCTCGCGGCCACCCTGCTGGGCATGGTCCTCGCCGTCTGGTTCTACGCGAGCATCGGTGCCTACTACCTGCCCTACGTGAGTTCTGAGACCGTTGCCAACTTCTGCGGCTTCGTCACCATTCTGCTCGGGACTTCGCTCGTCGGCTCGCTCCTCAGCAAAGGATTAGCTTACTTTTTCAAAGCCGTCGGCCTCGGCTGGCTCGACCGGTTATTAGGAGCCACCTTCGGCTTCGCCCGCGCCGCCCTGCTGGCCATGGGACTGCTCGTCGGCTTAGTGTCCTTCGCGCCCCACCCGCCATCCAATGCCGTCCTCCAAAGTCGCGCCGCGCCCTACATCCTCGAAGGTGCGAAGTTACTGGTCACCATCGCCCCAGCAGAGATCAGCGGCCGCTTCCAGTCAAGCTACCAGGAGATCCGCGCACGCTGGAAAAAGGCCGTCTCAGTAGCGAGCCAAGAGGGCTAGGTATTGGGCAACCATTAACCGGCGACCCGCAGCGATGCCCTTAGCCAGTCAAATGGCCGAATCGCCTTGGGTTCGGCGGTCGGCTGTTTTGTTTGTTTTGAACGAGATCGGCGGGTTCGTTTTTCGATATTTTATTTTTCAGGCGGCGCGGGCCTGGCGGACGGGGCTGCCGCAGCAGCGCTTGTATTTGAGGGGACTACCGCAAGGGCAGGG
>JANLPT010000169.1:0-9672 GCA_031367405.1 Bryobacteraceae bacterium | reverse complement strand
TTTCTCGATCCATGCCGCGAACTGCGTCATGTGATAAGTGTTGATCTGCGCCACTTTCTCCATCATCTCGGGCTCATTGCGGTGATGGGTGAGCGGGTGATGGCCGTCGGCGATGCCGATCTCGCGATAAGCGCGCGACGTGCCTTCGCGAGTCACTAAGAACGTCATCACGCGGGTCAAATCGGCTTGGAAAGCCACCGTCATCATATCGGTCATCAACTTAAAATGCTCGGCGAAATCGGCCGGAACGCCGTAAGGCTTGTCCATCCCCGGATTCACCTGTGCGTTGGCATGTTCGGCCTTGGCCAGTTGCCGCTCAATGTCGCGAATCGACGACAGGTACTCGTCCAGTTTGCGTTTGTCGGTGGGGCCCAGATTCGCCTGTAGCGCTTTGGTGTCGCCCGTCACAAAATCTAAAATGCTGCGGCGTTGCTTGGTCTGCAAAGCGCGCTGCCCGGGAGATAGGTTCGCGCCATTGCCGAAGAGCCGCTCGAAGAGCGCCCGCGGATCCAGCACCGGTGGCAGCGGCTGCGCGTCGCCACGCCACGCCAGATTATTGGTGTAAGCGCAGGAGTAACCCGAGTCGCAATCGCCCGCTTGGCGCGCATCTTCCAGGCCCACTTCGAGCGAAGGGAAACGCGTCTGCCGGCCAATATCATTGGCCACGATCTGGTCGCAAGAAATGCCGGCTTTGATATCCACCATCGTCTTGCGCGGCTGTACGCCCGCCAAATAACCGCCGCAGCAACGCCCATGGTCGCCCGCGCCGTCCAGCAAGGCCCGGCCGCCATTATGGGTCAGGTTGCTCAACAGCGTGATGTCCTGCTTGAACGGTTCCAGCGGCTTCAGGATGCGCGGCAGTTCCTGAAGCGCTCCTTCATAGGCCGGGTTCCAATGGCGCATGTCGATGCCGTTCGGCACATACACGAATGCCATGCGCACGGGGCGCGCCGTAGCCGCAGTCAACGCCGGCGTCATCGCATCGAGAAACGGTAAGGCCACCGCAGTTCCCGCTCCGCGTAACAGCGTCCGGCGGCTTAAAGATTTACGAGTCATCATCATCGGCTTGCGCTCTCCGTCTTACTTACTTGCTTTGGTATTTCGCCACGCCGTTCAAGAAACGGCAAACTATGGGTGATCTCCAGGATCAAGGTCTCAAACTGATACCCTGCGCCAATCACCTTGCGATTGATGTCGTCAATCGCCCTACGATCATATCGCTCCAGTCCCCGGCCCAGCGCATAGGTCAACATCTTCTCCGTCAGGCAGCGCGAAAACTCGGGCGCATTGTCCTTCAGAATCGTGCGCAATTCGGATGGTGTCTTGAAGTCCTTACCGCCCGGTAAGGTGCCGCTGGCGTCGATCTCAAACTTGCCTTCCTTCGTCCGCCACTTCCCCGTGCCATCGTAATTTTCGAGGCCAAAGCCCAGCACGTCCATCTTGCTATGGCACGACGCGCACACCGGGCTCGACCGGTGCTTTTCCATCTGCTGCCGCAATGAGCCCGCATTGCCGACAGAGGCTTCATCCAGGGCCGGAACATCCGGCGGCGGCGGCGGCGGCGGCGTGCCCAAAATATTCTGCAACACATACTTGCCGCGGATCACTGGCGAAGTCCGAGTCGGATAGCTGGACACGGTCAGCACGCTGGCGTGGCTCAAGATGCCGCCACGCTCAGGGCCCGTCAGAGTCACGCGGCGGAATTCCGGCCCTTCGACGCCCGGCACGCCATAATGCGCCGCTAACCGGTCGTTCAAGAACGTATAATTCGCATCCAGAAACTCCGTCAACGGGCGATTCTCTTTCAGCAGCGTCTGGAAGAACATACGCGTCTCGGTCTTCATCGCGTCGCGTAAGTCCGGCGTCCATTCAGGAAATTTCTTGGGGTCGGGTTTCACTTGGTCTAAGTTGCGCGTCTCCAGCCATTGCCCCGCGAAGTTATCGGCCAGCGCCACAGCCTTTTCGTCCTTCAGCATGCGCCTGATTTGCGCATCCATCTGGGCGCGCAATTGTTTCGCCTCGGCTAACTTGAGTAACTCCTCATCGGGCATTGAGCTCCACAGAAAATAGGAAAGGCGCGAGGCTAAGTCGAGATCGCTAATCGGATGCACGACGCCCGCTGCCGGATCGCGCTCAATGCGGAACAGAAAATGCGGCGATACCAGCATGGCCTGCACCGCCAATTGGATCCCCTGTTCAGCCGTCTGCCCATCGGCTTTCGCTAAGGTGACAAAGCGGTTCAGTGCCGCGACTTCCGCAAACGTCACCGGACGCCGGTAAGCCCGCCGGGCAAGCCCGGTCAAAATCTTTGTCGAACACCCGGCTACCTTCGGGTCGCAAACCAACAGACGCTTACGGCTCGCCCGCTCGCCCTTCGCCGCAAACGGACCCACGAACGTCATCGAATTCAGAAACTTATTCTTCTTATCGCTGTAGGCGTCCTTGTCGTTCAGCGGCTTGATAAACGCGTCGTCAATAAAGCCGGCGCGGAATGTATGGTCGCCTTCGGGAAGTTCCAGCCGCAGCTCCTCGGCGGAATAGGGGTTAAAATAAACGAGCCCCGATGGCTTCGTCTCCACCATCTTGGTGGTCAGCAGCTTGCCGTCCATCCAAAAGCCCATCTTCACCGGCAACGATCCCGCCGGACGCTCGCCCGGCAACCCGATCCGGATGATGTATTCGGCTTCCCAATCCACCCGATGCGTCGCTTCAATGGCGCTTCGAGTGGGACGCCGGATATTCTTATCTTTGGCGTGATACTCAAACTCGAGCGGCTTTTTCGGCAGCGGATCGGCACCAATGGCGCGCGCCGCGATGCGCTCCGCCGCCGTGAGGTACTTCTCCATCAGAATCGGCGAAATGGTCAGCACGTCACCGATGTTGTCGAAGCCATGCCCGGAATCGTCCGAAGGAAAGTCTTTGTCCGCCCGAAAGTCGACATTCAGCAAATCGCGAATCGTATTCGAATACTCCGCCCGATTCAGCCGCCGCGCGGTCACCCGGCCTGGATCCGGCTTCACCAGCTTATCGGCTCGCGCAAACTCGCCTTCCACAAAGCCAATCAGCCCATTCGATTCCGCCCGTGTGGGCTGGGGAGCGCCCTTAGGCGGCATTTCACTCGTCCGAATGCGCTGCACAATGCGCTCCCAGGCATCGCGCTGAGTCAGCGACGCCGCTTTGGTGTAAGGAGTGGCATTGAACCCGCCCGACTCCAAACGGTCCTGGTGACAAGCCGCACAATTTTTCGCGAGTACCGGCAGTACTGCCTGATCGAAAGTTTGTCCAACGAGGGTAACGGCGAAAACAGGGCCTAAGAAGAGAAAACGCATTCCTCTAATCATAACGACCGGCCGCCCTTAATCGTTACCGCCCTTGCCCAAATCGTGCGCCATCGCCCCCCCGCAAAGCTCAAGTATGGGAGAATTTGAGCGATTCATGCCCGGACCCCTTAGCCCGCTCATCGTCCTCGACTTCACCCACGCCCTCGCCGGTCCCTATTGCACCATGCTGCTCGCCAGCTACGGCGCCAGCGTCTATAAGATCGAAAGCCCCCTCCACCCCGACATGGGCCGCACCTGGGGGCCGCCCTTCATCGGCGATGTCGCCTCCTACTTCCTCGGTGTCAACTCTGGCAAGCAAGGCCTCGCCATCGATTTGAAAGATCCTCGCGGCCTCGAACTCTGCCGCCGCCTGATGGCCAAGGCCGACATCCTGATCGAAAATTTCCGCCCCGGCACCATGCAGCGCCTGGGCCTCGGTTATGACGACGCCCACGCCATCAACCCCCGTCTCGTCTACTGCTCCATCTCCGGCCAAGGCCAAACCGGACCCGGCCGTGACGACCCCGCCATGGACCTCATCATGCAAGCCCACTGCGGCCTCATCAGCTTCACCGGCATCGCCAACGGTGAGACTGCCCGCAGCGGCCACTCCGTCGCCGACGTCACCGCCGGCATGTTCGCCCTCACCGGGATCCTGATGGCCCTGGCCGCGCGCGAAAAGTCGGGCGAAGGGCAATTGGTCGACGTCTCCATGCTCGACGGCATGATCTCCGCCATGGCCTCCAACTATGCGTATTTCCTGGGTTCCGGCCAGGTTCCGGTTCCCATGGGCACCGCCTTTGCCACCATCGTGCCCTATGCCGGCTTCCCCGCTGCCGATGGCGAAATCGTCATCGCCATCGCTAGCGATAAGCTCTGGCTCACCTTCTGCGAAGCCATGGCCCAGCCCGCTTGGGCCCACGATCCTCGTTACTCGACGAACGCGTTAAGAGTCGCCCATCGAGGAGAGCTTGAGCCCGCCATCTGCGCCATTTTTCGCGAAAAGCCCACCGCCTACTGGCAAACACTCTTTCGCAAATACGGCATCCCCTGCGCCCCGGTTCGCAACCTCCAAGCCGTCTTCGACGACCCGCAAGCTGCGGCCCGTGACATGTTCCCCACCCTTCAGCACCCCACGGCCGGGCCCGTCCAGGTCACCGGACTGCCCATCAAATTCAGCGCCACTCCCGGGCAAATCACCACCGCCGCGCCCCTGCTCGGCCAACATACCCGGGCCGCCCTCCGCGATCTCTTAGGGATCGAAGACTTTAGCTCGCTCAAAGGAGTCATCAATGACGATTGACGAACTACAGAAGTTAACCGGTAAGGAAATCGGCGTCTCCGGCTGGTTAGAGGTAACCCAGCAACGCATCGACCAATTCGCCGAAGCCACTGGCGACAACCAGTGGATTCACACCGACCCCGAGCGCGCCCAAAAGTCACCCCTTGGCGGCACCATCGCCCACGGCTTCCTCACCCTCTCGCTGGTGAGCATCCTCGCCCACGAAGCCATTCACCTCGAAGGCGACTTCGCCCACCGCCTCAACTACGGCCTGAACCGCGTCAGGTTTACCGCGCCCGTAAAGTCCGGCTCCCGCATCCGGGGCCGCTTCACCTTGCAGTCCCTCACGGAAGTCAATGGCGGCTACCAAATCACTTATGTCGTGATGGTCGAGATCGAAGGCTCCGGAAAGCCCGCGCTGGTTGCCGAATGGCTCGTCAGGGTCATCGTCGCTCCCTAGCAATGTCGGCAGCAATGCCGGCCTGCTGGCCGGGTATTCAGCACCCTTCCAGCGTTTCAAAGTGGGAAAATACACCCCTAACCCTCTATTTTTCAGTCCTGGGGTCGGTGGTGCTGCGTCCCCACCGCTTAAAACATGCCGCTTGTCGAGAGTCGGATCGCAACGAGTCCGGTGGCGCGTTTCGGAATGAAGCGGCCGATTTCGGTCTCCGAAAAAATGCCTGGCACTGGAAATGCCTGCCCCCCGCACAGATCCGTTCTGCCCGCTGATGCACCCTGCCCGCTGATGCCCGGTGCCTACGCTTCGGCGGCGGCCTCACGACCGCCACCGCAAGACTCAAGGTCAGGTGGTTCGCTACTCCTTTCCTGTAGGACTCTTTCATTCCCTACTGTATGCCGGTTTATCCCGGCGCTCGGATACCCGGCGATGGCCCCGTTGGAGTCAGGAGGCTCGCTTTTTGGCCATGAGATCACGCAGGTAGGTATTTACCCGGGTCTGATAGCCGTCTCCGGAAGCCTTGAGCCAGGCGAGGACGTCCGCGTCCAAGCGCATGGTGACGCTTTGCTTCTTCGACCGGTAGAATTTGCCGATTACGGCGTCGGAGGGCAACTGGCGAATCTCAGGGATATCGGAGAGATCGATCATGGAATCGGGCCGCTCGGCGAGGCGCCGCAGAGTCGCGCGTTTCTCAACGGTGAGTTGCTTCATAGAGTTTCCTTTCTTGACGAGTCGCTTGCCGGGCGGAGATAATGCGAATGATCTGGTCATCTCCCGCCTGGCGGTAGGTATGAACGACGACCAGCAGGATCAAACCTTCGATGGAGCCGATCCCGTGCCATCGCTCCTCATCAGCTTCGGTTCGCTCGACGAATGTGACGCAGAGCGGATCTTCGAAGACCCACTGAGCGGTCTCGAAATCGATACCGTGCTTGTCCAGATTGCTGCGGTTCTTTCGTTCGTCCCATTCGAAGTGAACCATGTATGTACAGATTAGCACATACACTTGTCCGGCTTCGCGGTTGGCTTGGCGGCAAATCGGTGTCCACCAAATCGGTGCGGGGGACCCCATTGGCATTGAAATTGGCATTGAGGACCCGCCTGCGTCCCCCCCCGTGTAGGGCACCGTGGGGCGGACCACCCCGGCGGTGGCGAGGTTTTCCATGCCCGCTGATGCCCGCTGATGCCTTGTGCCTACGCTTCGCGACGGCGGCCTCACGACCGCCACCGCAAGACTCAAGGTCAGGTGGTTCACTACTCCTTTCCTGTAGGACTCTTTCATTCCCTACTGCCCCTTCTGCATGCCGGTTTATCCCGGCGCTCGGATACCCGGCGATGGCCCCATTGGCACGCTGGCAGTGCGGCCAACGGCATTGATCTCATGCCCGTCTCCGACCATCTACCCGAGGTGGTGGGGGTTCAAGCTGGCCACCGAAATGCGCGACGGATGCCCAAATTCCGCACTTCCATGCTTGTAACTACATGATTCAGAGTGAGTTACGCAAGTATTGAACCACCCCGGCGGTGGCGAGGTTTTTCTCAGCGTCCACCCGACCCAGGTGGAAGGCTGGAAGAAACAAGCGCTGGCCGGATTGCCGGACATCTTCGGCCACGGCCGCGAGCAGTTGCGCCAGCCGTCCGACTTGGAAAAAGACGAAGGGACTCAGCACGCGGGTTTTGATTGCGCGGCCAGCCTTCCCGGATCTCAGCAACGTTCAAGCTAAACTATTTTGTCCGAAAGTTTTAGGTCCGAGTAGGACTTGACGCCACTGGGCTTGATTCGGGTTATCATCGCCGTCAATCACACATAACCACAGCACAGCCTCGGGCGCTGGTAGTGGTGGTGGCCGAGGCGGGTCCGGTTTGGCCTGCATTATCGTGCAAAACAGATCCCCGGCCAGTGCCTTAGCAGGAAGCGCCTTTAAGTGTCCTTTCGTAAAAAGGGCCTTGGGAGGAGACGTTACCCGCTCCAGGATCTCTTGGTCTAGTTTGTGCGGAACGAGCTGAACTTGGGCTGCGGACTTCGATAGGAAAATGCCAGCGCGCTGCCCACTTGCCGAAGTTATTGCTTCCAAGCCAACTCCGGCTGTAGAGCTCAAGAGTCCCCCGATACCCCCATCGCTGTGACCTACCACACCTGTAGCAGTTTTAGACTCGAAGCGTCCCCCGGTACCCGACTCGCTGCGCCCTTTCACACCAATTAAACCTTTTCCATACGTACCCACATTACTGGTTTCAAAGAACTCGGGAGGTGCCTCGCCGCCAGCGAGGCCAATTACGCCAGCGGAAGGTGTGCCTGCGTCTTTTCCGTCAGCAGTTTGAATGCCACCCTTGCCCAGAACACCGGGTCCGGATTCCTTTGGGCCGGCAAGCACTTTTTCCCCCTCGACCGTAACCGTCTTGCGGTGAGCGTTCCCGCCGCGTCCGAACACCCCGACACTGCCGCTCTCGATAAAGGACGGGAGGGGTGCATCCCCAGCGACGCCCACGATGCCCGCGCCATGGGGTAGGCCGGTTGTCTCGAAATCATCTTGAACGCCGCCTTGACCGAGCACTCCCCTGCCTGGATCTACCGGCGCAAATTCAGGGCCTATGGCGCTGCCACCTACCCCAAGGACCCCAATCCCACCTGACCCTCGGTTATCGCCGCCGCCCTTTCCCACAATCCCAGTCCCTTGGTTCGGACCGCCTATCCCTGTAACACCGGTACCACCCTGAGATCCTTGCACGACGCTTCCGTTCCAACCGATACCGACGATCCCGTGGAGAGTCTGGGATGGCCTAGTCTCGCCTCCTTGCTGTGGACCCACTCGGAAAATAATATCTCCATCGAAGTTGACGTTACCCTCAGATGGAATCTGGGCTATTAGGTCCGTCGTCCGTTCGGCAGCTGTAATGGCTCCCGATACTATGTCGTCGCCACTCGCCATTTTTGCACCTCGAAGAACTCTAGACTTGCCACGCCCTATTCAACCACAAATTGTTCTTGACCGTATCGTGCATTACCCCAAATTCGGGTCAGAGCGGCTTTGACACGAATTCCTGCAGTTGCCGAAGTTGAGTTGAGTTACCGCACCGTGGCTGGCGTATTGCACGGCGTTGGCGTAAGTATCGGTATCGTTCACCACCGCCGCCCCTTGGCAATCGGCCATCGTCTTGGTGGCACTTACCCAGATGGGCCGCAATAGTCCATCGGCGCAGGTAACAACCCGGCGGTTACTCGGATGGAGTACTGTTTCAGAGACCGCATGAGCGCGAAGCAGCACCGCGCCCAAGACAAGACTCGAAACCACGCCACTCGCCATGAATCTCAGTCTACCGATTTTCGGAAACTCGCGAGGTCTCCCGCGTCAGACGTATACTTTTCACTGACTTACGCCACTTCATCAATGTTTCCGTTTCCCCTTGAAGCAAGAATCCAGTTTCAAAATGGGATTCTGCGTTTCATTCTGGCCCTTCTAAAAAGTGCCCGGCACTGTATTTTTTTCCTAGGCCAAACTCGGGGATGTCCGGGTATGGCACGACTGGTCCGGTTAAGACGTTTTGAAATGAACTAACCGGTTTCAAAGTTGGACGAGGTCGTTTATTTCGGTCCCCCGAAAACTGTCCGGCCAGGAAATCCTGATGATCGTCTCTACCGCGACCTTCGCAACCCTTGGACGAGTACGATTCGACGACAGGCGTATAAGCCCCATCAGCGTCCACGCTGCGACTGCGGGGGGGAGCGGCCGGCCGTCGCCCTGTGGTATGTTCTCTCAGGATGAGTCAACCCGCAAATCAATGGAGCCATTTAAATAACATTCAGCTCGGCAGGTACGCCGAGTATTTGGCCAAAATGGAATTTGTGCTGCTCGGATGTGATGTGTTCAGTAGCGAGGTCGATGACCACGGCATCGATTTTGTCGTCCGAACCAGGAAGGGCGACCATTACGACGTTCAAGTGAAGTCGTTCAGGCCAAAAGCTGGCAAGAACCCTTACATCTTCATGAGGAAAACGAAGTTCGACCCTTCGCCCTCGCTGCTCTTACTCTTGGTTCAGTTCGTCGATGGCAGTCCGCCTGCGCTCTTCCTTATACAGTCAGCCGTGCAGTCCACCCACCACCCGCTGTTCGAGAGCAGGGACTATGGCGAGGGGAAGAAAAGCCCGCCCGAGTGGGGAATTACGATCAACAAGAAAAAGCTCGCTACGCTCTTTGAAGACTGCGGATTCCATTCGACAGTCAAACGACTGATTCAGGCGTAGGAGAAATCCATGCTTAACGGAGTAGCGGTCGGATGTTTCCTACTGTCAGGCGTCCTGCTGGCGCAGGCGCCGGCACCCCAGAATAAAGAACCGGCACGGCCTCCGGTTGTGGACAACATCACGGCGAATCCGGTTCCGAGCGTGGTGGCGATTTCCGGACCTATCTCGATTAGGGGCCCGATCATCGCTAAACCACCGGACACGACATGGTGGCTGAAGCTCCAAGGGAGCGACTTCTGGTTGGGTGAGGCTGGTGCGGCTTATCTTGGCCTTATTGCGGGAATTGCAGCGTTGTTTGTCTCGATCTTGGCCTACCGAGTTGTCAGATACCAGAACCGAATAATCGAGTCCCAGGGAGCGAGCCAGATTG